>JAUTXN010000002.1 GCA_030838045.1 Acidimicrobiaceae bacterium | reverse complement strand
CGCCGACCCGCTTGGCCGGGTTGCGCTGGTTCACCTCGAACCGGGCGACGAAGGACTCGATCTGAGCCGTGGTCAGGCCGTCGGCGGGCGCCGAATGGGTCACCAGCCACGCCCGGCCGGCCGCCTGTGAGGGCGTCATGTTCACCTCCAGGTGCGGCGGTAGGAAGTTGGCATGCGCCAGGTAGTCCTCGACGGCCGCCAGGTCGGCGCCCTCGGGGGCGGCGCCGGGGACGAGCAGCCAACGTTGGGCCCGGTTGAACGAGTTGGCCGCCAACACTTTGGTCTTGGGCTCCCATTCCGGGTGCGAACGGAAGTACCGCTCGGTCAGCTCGAACACCGTGGGCGGGCGCGGCCCCGCGGGTTCCTCCGGGGCCGTCGGCACGACGAAGCGTTTGGCCCCGACGTCGAACAGCAGGCCGGAGGCGAAGTCTCGTTCCAGCTGCTCCTTCCACGTCTGCGCCAGGCCGGCCCGGTTGAACCGCTTCAGCCACTGGATCCCATCGGCCCGGCCCTGCACGTCCCAGCGGTCCACGGGCCGGCGCCGACGGTCGCCGGTGCGACGGTCGACCGTGTCCTCGGTGGTGGTTGTCCGCCTGACCCAGCAGGAGAAGGTCCTCGGGACGAAGGGTTCGGGAGGTGCGCCGGCCATCTTGGCTCCTTGGTCGAGTGGGTGTTCACGGCAGCCCGGGAGCGGGGGCTGCGACCTCTCGGAGGGCATCCTAGTTGAACCTGTGTTGAACCAGTGTTGAATATGGCCGTTCGGCCGCAGGGAATGGCGGCTTGGAAGGCGCCTGAGCGGGTCCGTTCTGCGGGCTCGAAGAGCCTCTGGAGCGCCGGTCAGGGGCGTGAAATATGGCTCTGACCAGGACTTTTACCTCGAATTCGCTAGGTCGGCATGCCGCTTCGGGATCGCCTACAATGGTCGGAGGGAGAGGTGCGAGAGCGGCCGAATCGGACTCACTGCTAATGAGTTGACTTGGGAAACCGGGTCCGAGGGTTCAAATCCCTCCCTCTCCGCCACCTAGCCCTCGTCGTCAGTCGAGGCTCGCACCAGCAAAACCACGGCCCCGGCGGCGTGCGCCAGTTGCTGGCCGCGGGCGGTGCCGTCGTCGTCCACGGCGACCACCACCAGCCCTGGCCCGGATTCGGCGAGCGCCGCCTCGAGAGGACCGCCGTTCCCCAGCTGCACCTGGCATTCGAGGCCCGCTCGCATCAGCTCCTCGGCCCGCTCGGCGGCCTGGCGGATCAGCTTCCGCGAGCCGGTCTCGGGGATCAGGCGCAAAGAGCAGTGGCGGGAAAATGCCACCCGGACTGCGAGCTCGAGCGCCGCGGAGCCATTCGGCCCCTCGCTGACCACCGCCACCACCGGTCCCTGGTCGGCCGTCGCAACGCCGGTCACGTCCGGACTGACAACCACGGCGAGAACCCAACGCGCCGCCGGAAGGAGCCGGCGGACGAGGTCCCCACCGTCGTTCGACGATGCCGCCACCAGCACCACGTCCGCCTCGACCGCCGCTGCCTGAGCGACCAGGTCGTCGCCGATCTCGTCGGAGAACTGCGACCGGACCACCGAGCGCACGTCGCGCCGCTCGGCCCGGCGCCCGAGGGACCGGAGCCGTTCGAGCGCGGTGGCCAGCTCGCCCAGTTCCTGGCCCAGGCCGATGCCCACCTCCAGTCCGCCGCCCACGGGGCTGAAACTGGTCAGGATCAGCTCGGACGGGTCCTCGTCGCCGATCAGGTCGGCCGCCATGTCGACCAGCGCCTCGCCGGTCCCCTCACCCCCGACAACGGCCAGAACCCGGTACAGGCTGCCCGGGCCGAGCGCCGCCGACTCGGCCTCGGCAATGTCGCGTTCGAGCACCCGGTCGGGGTAGACCAGGCGCAACAAGGGCTCGGTCATCATCGTGGTGAGGATCGCCATGGCGACGAGCATGGTGAACAGCCGGGTGTCGAGGACACCGAACTCCCGGCCCACGTTGAGGATGACGAGCTCGGTGAGGCCCCGGGTGTTCATCAGCACGCCGAGCGCCGCGGCCTTGTGGGTGGGCATCCCCTGCAGCCGGGCGGCGGCCGTGGCACCGACCAGTTTGCCGGCGATGGCGACCAGCAGGATCAGTGGAAGCTGGGTGAAGGCGTCCCGGCCCAGGTGGCGGAGATCGACATTGAACCCCGTCACGATGAAGAACAGCGGCAGCAAGAGGAGGACGCTCACCTCTTCGAGTCGCTCGATGATGTCGCGGAAGAATCTGGCCGTGTCCTTCCTCGGCATCACGATCCCGAACAGGAACGCTCCGAAGATCTGGTGGATCCCGATCCACTCGGTGACGAAGGACGACACGAGGAAGCCGATGACCACGACCGCCAGCACGTCCGGCGTCAGCTTGGCCCGCTCGCGGTACTGCCGGGCCAGTATCTCGAGGGCGGGTTTCACTACGAGGAACATCGCCGCCACGAACCCGAATGACTCGAGCAGGATCAGCGGCAGGCTGAGCGCCCCACTCGACTTGATGATGGCCAGCACTAGGGCCAGCAACGACCACGCCACGACGTCGTCCACCGCGGCGCAGGCCAGGGCGAGCGCCCCGATCTCGGTGCGGTACATGCGCCGCTCGATGAGGATCCGGGCCAGGACGGGGAACGCCGTGATCGACATGGACGCCCCCATGAACAGGGCGAAGGGCAGGAAGCGGTGCGCCTCGGGGGCGTCGGCATTCATGTGCGAACCGTGGAGGGCGGTGGCCAGGAGGACGCCGAGGCCGAACGGCAGGGCGATGGAAGAGAGCGAGATGACCCCGGCGACGCGTTCCTTCCCCCGGATGAGGGCCACGTCGACCTCGAGGCCGACGATGAACATGAAGATGATCAGGCCCAACTGCGCCAGGATCCCCAGGTAGGGGCGGACATCGGTCGGGAAGACTCGCGTCGGCAGGTGGCCAGGCAGGAGACCGAGCAGGCTCGGGCCGAGCGCGATGCCGGCCAGGATCTCGCCCACGACGGCCGGCTGGCGGATCTTCTTGAACAGGGCGCCGGCCAGGCGGGCCACCG
>JAUTXN010000067.1 GCA_030838045.1 Acidimicrobiaceae bacterium | reverse complement strand
TTCGACACCCGTCGCGGGGTCCAGACCGACCAGGCTCCCGCTCCAGGCGGCGTGCAATCCCAAGGTGTCCGCCACGACCGTCCACACCCACCCATATGCCAACAGCGGTGTGTTGGCCTGCTTGGCGACCTGCCACGACACCGAGAACGACGCCTTGGCGACGTCCACCCGCACCGCGGTCACACCATCGCGGCAGGGCACGAAGAGTGTGGCGCCGGCCACCACGGCGCCGCCGAACGCCCCACCCTCGGGGCCACCGCCGGGGCAGACCGTCTTGCTGAACACCTCGCCCCCGATCCCGCCCAGGTGATCGGCCCGCAACAGGTACCCGGTCCCCTCCTTGCCCGCCGCGAACACCAGGCCTCCTGGGAGCAAGGCGGGCGCCATTGACGCCAGGTCGATATCCCGGCGATTCAAGCTGGCCCAGTTACGCGGCGCCCACTGGTCGACCGCACCCGCCAAAGCAGCATCCAGCCGCATCACCGAGTTGGCCCCGTCATAGGGCCCGGCATTGCCGCTGCCCTCCGGGCCATTCGCGGTGTTGCCGGTCGACACCCAGACGTCGCCGGTCGAGGAGACCACCGGCCCCGGCGGGGCCCAGATGGCGCCCTCGGCCTCGGACGGCACCTGCCACGTCTCGAGCGGACCGGTGCCGTCGGTGGGTGCCGCGACCACCCGGCCGTGGTACGGATCGCAGTCGCCTTCGAACCCGCCGTACGAGAAGTAGATGTGCCCGCCCGCCAGGTTCAGAGCGCCGCGCTGCTGATGATGTCCGGGGTCGGCTCCCGCGACGTCGACCGCCCGATGCCAAACGACGCTGCCGTCGCCGAGGCGCAGCGCGAACAGCTCGTGGCGGGGAGGGCCGGCGAGCATTGCGACCGCATAGATCGTCCCCGACGCGGTGTCCACGACCGGGGTGGAGGTAATCCCGTTGGGATCGATGTTGCCGCATTGAAGCTGGGAAAGGGGCACCGGCGTCCCGAGTTGGGCCCGCCACCGCACGGCACCCGTCGCCGCGGCCAGGGCGTACACGCTGTTCTGCTCGGTCGCGGCAATGACATTCGAGCCCACGACGAGCGGCTGGCCGTACACATCGCCGTCGACCGTGGCGGTCCAGGTCCGACGAGGGGCCGAGGCGGCCGGGCTGGCGGGACCGATTCCGGTCCGGGCGGCGTCGCCCATGTAGGTCGGCCAATCCGCGGCCGTGCGGCTGGGGAGTACCGAAGTGGCCGACTGCGCCGACCTCGCCGTGGAAGGCCCCGTATCCGCCGGACCACCGCCGCTGCATGCCGGAACACACGCCACGAACAGGCACAACGCGCCGCACCACACCGACAGCAGACGAAATCTCATCCCAAGCCTCATTTCCCGACGTCGCCGGCTTTTGCGCCCGAAAGGATTTGTATACCCCAGCGCAAGGGAAGAGTCGAGATGGTTCCCGGAGGGCCGAGGAGGTCAACGCTGTCAGCGTCCAAGGAGTCCGACCCGAGCGATGTGACGTCGAACGATCCTGCGGCCAAGGATCTCGACGACGTTTCGGCGGCGCGCGACGTCGTGACCCGCCGGGCCTGGGAGCTCGGACTCGAACACCTGGCCTACGACGCGTCCCTCATCGTCAGCGAGTTGGTCACCAACGCGGTCCTGCACGGGGGTGGATGCCGAGGCCTCGCCGTGACCAGGGTCCCGCACGGCCTCCGCGTCGAGGTTCGCGATGCCAGCCGGATCCCGCCGGTCTTGGGTTGGGCATCGGAACACGCCATGACCGGGCGAGGACTGCGACTGGTCTCGAGCCTCGCCTCGAGCTGGGGCGTCGCTCCGGACGTGACGGGAAAGGTCGTATGGGTGGAACTCTCAGGAAACGGCCGGGCGACGAGCCTGAGCGAAGCCGAACTGCTCGCTCGGTGGGACGACCCTGGGTCCGACCCGTCCCTACGGGTCCGGGTGAGGCACCACGTCGAGCTGGGCGAGGTGCCAACGGGACTTCTGCTGGCGGCTAAATCCCATATCGACAACCTGGTGCGGGAGTTCGCCTTGGCGCGATCGGGGGCGCGCTCGGGTTTGACGGCCGACGTCCCGCCTCATCTGACCGAACTGATCGAGACCGTCGTGGGGCGTTTCGCCGAGGCCCGGTTGTCGATCAAGTATCAAGCCTTGGCCGCCCTGCAGCGCGACGCCTCACATACTCGCCTCGAGCTCGACCTCCCTCTGGAGGCGGCCGACGCGGCGCTCGACTATTTGAACGCGCTCGACGAAGTCGACGGCTACTGCCGGGCGATGCGCTTTCTCACCTTGGAAACCCCGCCCCAGCATCGGGTCTTTCGGCGCTGGTACATCGAAGAACTGGTCGGTCAGTTGCGCCGCGCCGGGGCTGGCAAGGGTCCCCGCCCACCGCAGCCGTTCGAACAGCGCCTTCTCAAGGAATTCGACCAGGTCGCGAAGGCCCAATGGGCATCGGAGCGGACGGCTCGCCTGTACCGAGTGGCCAGTGCACTCTCTGGTGCGTCGTCGCCGGAGGCGGTCGCCCGGGCCGCGATCACCGAAGGCCGGGCGGCGCTCGGCGCGGCCGGGAGTGGGATGGTGCTGGCCACCGACGCGAACCGTCTCCTGGTCCCCGCAACGGTCGGCTACGACGAGGCGGTGGTATCCCGGCTGCGCAGCGAGTCCCCCGACGCTGAGCTTCCCGCCGCCGTCGCCCTGCGGACCGGCCAGCCGGTCTGGATCGAATCCCGCCATGAGCGCGACGAGCGCTTCCCCGAACTGGTCGGGATCGAGGCGACGACTGTGGCGATGTGCGCCGTCCCCCTCATCGTCCAGGATCGCCGGCTCGGAGCACTGAGGTTCAGCTTCACCGAGGCTCGGCTGTTCGACGAGGAGGAGCGGCGCTTCGTGCTGGCACTCGCCGCCCAGACGGCGCAGGCCCTGGACCGGGCCCAGTTGCAGCAGGCCCGGGTCAGCATCAGCCGCCGGCTCCAGCGAAGCCTGTTGCCCCCCAGCCTCCCGGTTATCCCCGGGGTCGAAGTGGCCGCCTTGTACCACCCCTTTGGCGATGAGATGGAAGTCGGAGGGGACTTCTACGACATCTGGCCCATCGGGAAAAACCGTTGGGCGATCGCCATCGGTGACGCCTCCGGCACGGGCCCCGAGGCGGCGGCCCTGACGGCCCTGGTGCGCTACACGTTGCGGGCCTTGACGATGACCGACAGGCGCCCGCGCTCAGTGATCGAGTCACTCAACCAGGCCCTCGTGTCCCATGTCGCGGCCGAGGACACGGAGCGATTCTGCACCGTGATTCTCGGCATCCTCACGGTGACCGACCACGTGATCTTGGAACTCGTGAGCGGTGGGCACCCCTATCCCCTGCGGCGGCGATCCGACGGATCGATGAGCACCATAAAGCTCGGCGGATCGCTGCTCGGCCAGCTCGATGTGGTCGACGTCGCCTACCAACGGGTTCGACTCGAACCTGGTGACGTCGTCCTGCTGTTCACCGACGGCGTCATCGAAAGCCGCTCGAACGGGACCTTCTTCGATACCGCAGGGATCCGCCGGGTCCTCGCCGGACCCCACCAGTCAGCCCGTGAGATCGTGACCACGCTCGGGGCAACCGTCCTGCGCCACAGCGGCGGCCGGCTCGACGACGACGTGGCCGCCGTCGCCGTTCGCATCCCGCCTCCCGCGGCCTGACCGCCCCACGTCGGCTCCCGAGGACGCGCCGGGTGCCATCATCGCGGCCAGCAACTGCGTCCGGATCTCCTCCTCGAAGACTGCAACCTGCGTCCGAGTGAGCACCTCTTGGAGCTCGGGGTCCCAGGGTGTGGCGGGAGCGGTACCCGCGAACGCCGGCGACGCCGCCCTACCGCGGCGGCTGGCCAGATAGTCGCTGGTCGTCATATGCCAGGGAACAGTGCCCGCCCGGGCCGCCAGCCACGAAGAGATGGCGAGGCCCACCGGGTCGAAGTCGGCGTGCTGGTAGATCGTGGCGCCGGCCGCGGCCAGCTGGCGGACCAGCGTGACGACGGCCACCGTCGGTCGGCCCGAGCTGCACAGCACCGGCGGGCCGGTCCAGCCGCGGGCTGCCGCTTCGGCGATCAATGAGGGATTCTCGACCACGAAGGCTCGCGACGTGGGCAAGAGTGGCGGAAGCGGCCAGCGGCGGAGATTGGCCAGGGTCAGCACGACCGGTTCGCCCGTCGCGGCGGCATCGGCCAGCCAGCGGCCAATGGGAGAGTCCCGATTCCCCGGCAGGCCCAGGGCAAGCACGGTCGAGGACAGCGGGTCGGGGACGACGCCCACGGCCTCCCACATGAGGCGGGTTCCTTCGGCGTCGACCGGGCGCGGCGTGCCGAGCGCGGCGGCGACCGCGTCGAGGACCATGCCGGCCACCGTCCGCCCGTGGTCGAGGGCGTGGGGATCACCGGCCCGGTCGCTGGCGAGCGAGGCGAGCGCGACACCGTCGGCCGGCAGGGCGCCAAGGACCGCCAGGGCAGATTCGAGGCGGCGGCGATGGGCGTGAATGCCCCCCCGTACCCCCGCCGCTCGCTGAGCCGTGACCCACTCTTGGAGGCGCGTGGGGTCGTCGCCCACGGAGATGATCTCCGCCTGCTCGGCCAGCCAATGCCAGAGCGCGTCCCGGGCCGCCTGTGCGGCCTGTCGCTCGTCGCGGCGATTGGCCAGCGGGCCGCGCACGCCCTCCACGGCAGCGCGCAGCTCCTCAACCGACGCCAGTCCCAGCGCCGACAGCAAACGGTCGATCGGCAGCCTCGCCCCGACGCGCGACACCCGATCGGTCCCGAGCAGATCGGCCAGGGCCCGCCGGGTGGCGATCGAGCCACGCACCGTGATGCTGGCGGGCACGTCGCCGGCCCGGAAGCGCCGGACCAGCTCGTCGACCAACAGCTGGAGGTCGGGTCGAGCCAGCCGCCCCTCGGGTCGAGCCAGCCGCCCCTCGGCACCTTCCACCTGGTCGTCAGGCCGGATGACCCCACGGTCAGGCCGGCCCACCAGGCCAGACCCTTCGATCATGCCGCGGATGGGTCGATCTGCCGGCGCCGGCCGTCCCAGGTGAAACGGGTCGACGTGACCGGCTCATCGCCGATCGGGGGGTGCAGGTGGTGGATGGCGATGCCGTCGAGGCTGGCGTACTGGCACCACTCGTGGTCACTGGTGAACACCGCGTCAAGGTCCCAGGTGGAAAACGTCCCGAACAGCTGTGCCCGGTTGGCGGTATCGACGCCGGCGAACAGCTCGTCGAGGAGGATCAGGCGGGGGCAGCCCGAGCCTGGGCCGTCGTCGGCGTAGTGGGCGGCAACCGAGGCGATCATGGGTAGGTGGAGCGCGATCGAGCGCTCGCCGGTGGACAGCTTCTGCAGGCGGCGCGGGGTCGCGGGCTGGAACCCCTCCCAGTCCCGATGGCCCAGCTGCAGCGTGAATCGATGCCAGGCCCGGTAGTCGAGCGTCTCCCGCAAGCGGGCCTCCCAGGGCGCGTTGACCTCGAGGTCCGCCCGAGCCTGGTCGACCCGAGCTCGCACGAAGTCCTGAAGTGACGACCGGTCGGCCTCGGAGAGGTCGGCGGGGTCGCGTAAGAGCAACGAGCGGGCCGCCTTCACGGCGGGGAGCTGGCCGGCGTCCACCTCCCACCGCAGCCGCACTTCCACGCCTCCCGCGGCCGTTCGCACCGCGGCCAGCTGCCGGTTGATCGTGTCGACTAGGGCGTTGGCCTCGCGGATGCGGTTTGCGAGGGCCCGACGAACACTCCCGGCCAATGTCTGCTCGAAGAGGTGTTCCTCATCCGCAGCAAACTCTGCCTTGCCCTCGGCCAGCTCAGTGGCGAGCGCCGAGGCCAGGTCGGCGACCCGCCGGCGAATCCCGTTGGCCGTGGTCCGCACTACCCACCAGCCTTCATCGGCAACGACGTCGAACTGGCGCTCGAAATCGACGCGCGCGCCGAGCGCCGCCTGGGCCTGGTACACCCGCTCGCGCACGCGCTCCGACAATCGCTCGATGGTCTGTCGTTCGGTGTCGACCTGTTCGAACGCCGAGGCGATGGACCGAGCCATCGCCAGCACGTCGGTTGCCGTGTCGAGGAGGCCGGGTACTGCGATGCCCGCGTCGCCGCTCAGCGAGTCGAGGGCCGCCACCAGGCCGCGGTGGGCGCCGTCGCGATTGACCTCAGCAGCCGCGCGCTCGCCGGCTGCGATCTCCACCTTGGTACCCAACTCGCCTACGCGCCGGTCCAAGGCCTGTGTTTCGATCGCCAGGTCCTCGGCCCGGCGACGCCCAGTAGTTCGCTCCTCCCCCAATCGGCTGATGCGCTGCAGGATCGCGCTGAACTCGACTCCGATCGACGACTGGAGCGCCGTCACCCGGCGCTCCACGTCGCTGGCGTCCCGTTCCGCTTCCAGGAGGTGGGCCTCCGCCCGCTCGACGGCCTCTCGCTCCTGCGAGGTGTGCTCAGCCGCCCTTGTCCTCGTCCACTCGGCGGCCTGAAGCTCCCGGTGGCGGCGGGCCCATGTGGTCGTCGCATCCCAGAGCCGGCCAAGGACGACTTCGACCTGCGCCAGTGCGTCACGGTCGGCGGGTAGGCCGTGCCGGGAGGCCAGCGCCGTGAGGGCGCGCAATGCGGCGCGTACCGAGTCCTCGGCGGCCCGGCGTTCGGCGCGGGTGCCATCCAGGCGATCACGAGCCTCGGCCAGGCGGGTCGCGGCCGCCGCAGTGCGCTTCCGGGCCTCGTCCACGGATTCCCCCGAGGGCAGCGCGGCCGCCTCGGCGTCGACTGCGGCTCGCCAACGGTCGAGCGTGACCGTCTGGCGGTCGAGGTCGGCCAGCCGGGCGTCGACGACGGTGATGGCGGCATCGAGTTCGGCCAGGCGAGCCAGGCGGTGCCGTTCCCGGGCGATAGCCCCGAGCACCATGGCCGGGCGAAGGGGCCCCTGGCCGACTGCGCTTCCGAGCCGGAAGCTGGCATCGGTGGCAACCACGACGTCGGACGCACCGCCGAGCCTGAAGCGGGCCGATCCCCGCACCGTCCCCGCGACCGGAATCGATGCCAGCACCGCCGCGATGACCTCCGCCGTGACCCCATACTGCTCGTACGCGTCGTCGGCCGGAACGAGTAGGGACGCCATCGTGTCGCCGGGCAACTCACTGACAGTCAGCACCACGTCGCAGCGTTGGGGGCCCGGATCGACTTGGCCGTCCGGCGTCACCCAGGCGTCGAGCAGCCCCCCGCCGACGAGGGATCCCTCGAGGCCGTCGACCTCGGTCGGGCTCAGCCCGGGCGCCAGGTCGACCAATCGCCACAAGGGGGCCCCGGGCCGGCCGGTCCGATCGCTGCGCCACTGCGGCCCGTCGGGGTCGACCAGGCCGCCATGGGCCCATCGGGCCCGCTCGGTCTCGAGTTGCTCCCGCTCGTCGGAGGCCGCCCGGCGCTGGTCCGCCAGCTGCTGGCGGGCGACGGCTTCCTCGGTCCGCACGGACGCCACGACACGAGCGATGGCCTCGACCACCTGGAGCGGTTCGTCGGGCGGCCGGGGCAGGGCCGCGAGGCGGCTCGGATCGATCGCCTGGCATCGGGCGGCCCACGTCTCGACTGCAGCTCGGTAGGCGTCAACGGCGGCACCGGCCGCCTGCACCGCCACCCGGTGCGCTTCCGCCCGGTCGTCTACGGCCGCCTCGTCCTGGGCCACCTGCTCGTCGAGGAACGTCCGCTGGGCCACCGCCTGCTCGTGGGCCCCGAGCGCCGCCCGCACCTCGCCGGCCCGGGTCCGTTGGGCACTGACCCATGCGTGGATCAACCGCTCGGCGTCGTCGGGTTCGTCGAACGTCTCGGCCTCGCCCAACATGGTCTCCGCGCCCGCGTTCCCCGCGACCGCTCGCAGATCGCGCGTCGCCCGCTCCAAGTTGGCGGCGCATTCCTGGTGGACGGAAGTCGCTTCGTCGAACTCGGCGACGGTCACGGCGTGGGCTCGCCGTCGCTCGGCGACGCCCTGTTGTGTCCGGTCCGCGTTGCGGCGCAGGCGCGATGCTTGGACCCGCAGATCGGCCAGCGCCGCCCCGTCTCGATAGGCGTCGCTGTCCTTGAGTGCGTCCATCTCGGCGCCGATCACGGCGTCGCGCTGCTCGATGGCTTGTCGCTCACCGGCGGCCGCACGCGCCCGATGCTGCGCCTCTTCCAGGACCTCCTTGGCCAGGCGTTCGCTTCGTGTGACGTCGTCGCGTCGAGTCTCGGCCGAGCGCACCTTGGCGGCCGCGCCCACCGTGACCGCTCGGGCGTAGTCCCGCTGATGGCGAGCCAGGAGGCGCACCTCGTTCAGATCGCGTTCCAGGGCGCTGAGTTCGGCCCGCCGCCGGTCGAGGCGCTCGAAACCTTCGGCGACCGCCGCGATGTCGTGTTCGTCGATCGGCGGCAACGCCTCCGACAACACGTCGGACAGCTTGTCGAGGTCGAGATTCTGCGAAAGCTTCTCCTTGCGCAGGGCGAGGAGGGCGCCGATCACCGACGTGTAGCGGTCGGCGCTGAACCCGGGAAACAGGACCTCACGCACGGCCGCCCGGTGCTCCTCCGCCGAGGGTTGCACCCGTCCGCTGTCGCCGATCGCCTCCACCAGCGCCTTCCGCGACAGCGGGGTGCGGTGGTCATCCAACAGATGCAGATCTCGGCCGACAGCCAACGTGGTCGTGAAGAGATCGACGTCGGCCCGTCCCGTCCCTTGGGAGGCACGGATTCGGGCGCCCACGGTGAAGGTCTGATCGGAGCGGCCGAACTCGACCCAGGCGAAGCCGGTGCGCGTCGCCTCGTCGCTCCCGGTCATGACCCGGTCGAAGAGGCGCCCTCGGGACTTGGCCGCCGAGGTGAGCTTGGTCGGCGAGGTGTCACCATCGAGCAGGAAGGGCAGCAACAACTCAAGGGCCATCGACTTGCCGGATCCGTTGGGCCCGCGCAGCAACAGCCGGCCCCGGTGAAAGACGAACGTCTCGTCCCAGTAGCGCCACAGCGCCACCAGGCCTGCTCGGGTGGGCCGCCACCGATCGCTCGAAGGCAGCGCCGTGACCCGGTCGTTCATCACTCCTCCTCGAATAGCGACGGCATATTGGTCACAACCGGCTCGCCGACGCGGTAACGCGCGATCGCGGGCCGGGCCACCACCGTGCCGTCAGGCTCGCAATAGGCCAGTCCGAAGGCGACGAGAAGTTCGACCGCCTCGCGGCCCAGGCGTTCGGGGCCGCCGGCATCGCGCTGGCCGCGCGCCCAGCTCGGAAAACGGATGAGCACCCGCTCGATCTCCGACCGCAGTTGGAAGGGATCGAGCCGACCGAGTCGCCGGCGACCGTCGGTCCCGGTGCTGACCAGGTGATCCACGAGCAACAGGGCCAGCTGGTGGGCGTTGCCCATGGGGGCAGGGAAGTGCCGGTCGGTGGCGATGGCGTCCGGGTCTATCGCCAGCAGACCCTCGCTACGCTCCTCCAGCTCGAAGCCCGCCTCGGCCACCCGGTCGCGAAGCCACCGCCGGCCGCTGACACTGGCGAGGTAGTCGCGCTCGGCAGAAGAAAGGTCGTCGAGATGGACGGCTGGGTCATCGATCAGGCGGCGGCCGAGGCGGTGGCGGGCCCATCGGTTGCGGGCCTCGATGCTCACCGCCCAACCGTTGGTGCGATCCACACCATCCGCCCCATCCGGGAGGTCAGCAGGGACGGCCGAACCGGGAGAGTCGGCGTCGCCCGCTTCCCCGTAGCGAGGTTCCGCGAGGAGCCGCTTCGTGGCGGCCTCGACATCCAGATTCTCGGGAAGGGCACTCGGGGCCGTGGCGCTCACGAGCAGTCGATGCAGCCGGGCCGTGTCCGCGCTGAGGATGGCATTGGCCCGCTCGCTGCCGACGAACGCGTCGACATCACCTGCCGTCGCTCGCAAGGCACCCCAGGCCATGAGGGTCCGCAAGACGTCGACGAACGCGATTCGCTCGCCGTGGCGGCTGGTGTCCAGTCCCGCGTCGGCGGCCACGGCGGCCGCCAGGAAACCCACCGTGGTGACCGGATGGCGGACCAGCTCGGCGCACACCAGGCAGAGCAGCTGGTATCGGCGCCGATCGAAGGGAGCGCCCTCACCACGGGGCCGCCTCATGGGGCGCGTGATATCGACAACCGCGGCCCTCTTGGCCAACCGGGCAAAGCCCGCGGCGGGGTCGACGACGAGGCCCCACCCGCAGGTATGTTCGAAGTAGTCCGTGAGCCAGACGGCGTGGCGGGCGACCAACCGGAAGGCGTCGGGCGCCGCTTCGGCGTCGAGGAGGGGCGAAGCGAGAAGGGCGCGGGCGGCATGAGACCGCTCCGACGCCAGGTGTTCGGCGAGCATTGACTCAGCCACCGATGGCCTCGTCGAATTCGTCGGCGCTGCTGACCAGGGAGATCGAAACCAGCAGGTCGGGACCTCGGAGCACCCCGCCGTCGGTGAAGATCGTGGCCACCCTCCCGTCCTGAGGGTCTCTGAGGACGACTTCGACCCCGCCGTCGGCGGACAGCGCCCGTCGAACGCCATCGCTGCCGATGGGAGCGTCCAAACCGACCGCGAGCAGGTCGAGCAACTCGGCGAAGGCGTCGGGAGCGATGCGGCCGAACGCCGAGAGCCGGACGGCGCCATTGGTGGTCAGGGCGGCGCGCACGGCGTCGTGCAGCGCGAGTGCCTCGGCCTGGCTGCGCTGGCGCAGGGCCCGCAGGCGAGCCGGGTCGGCCACGGGGCTGACCCGCCCACGGATGGCGAGGCTCCCGCTGGTGCGCAGTGC
This sequence comes from Acidimicrobiaceae bacterium, assembly GCA_030838045.1. Classification (GTDB taxonomy): domain Bacteria; phylum Actinomycetota; class Acidimicrobiia; order Acidimicrobiales; family Palsa-688; genus JALYXV01. The sequence continues at coordinate 20,549 of JAUTXN010000067.1, read as the reverse complement.
GGGCGCCACCTCCACCGGATCGGCCACCGTCCACGACGTCGTGGTCCCCCGGGGCTGACCTTCCAGCGGGCGGAGGTGGGCGTGACGGGCGGGCCACAGTCCGAATGCCGCCCCGAACAAGCGGTGGGCATCGTCGTCTCCCGGCGCGGCGGCGAAGCAGCGGGCGAGGGCAAGGAAATCGTGGGCGATAGAAGCGGACCGGCGCCGGCTGTCCCAGCGACGCTCGAGCACCCGCAACAACTCGATGATGGCGGTGCGGGCGATGTCGAGGAGGCCGCCAACGAGTGCCGATGAGCCGTCGGCCGGAGCGAACCAGGCTCGCAACGCCTGCCAGCGCCGGTCTCGCTCGGCGAGCCACATCGGCCCGGGATCGCCACTCGCCACCGGGGCGAGGTTGGCGCCGATCAGCGCCCGGTCGAACACCGTCGGCAGCCCCAGGGCCTCGACCCCGGCGATGGCGGCGACGAGGCGGCGCTGGGGTCGCTCGACGCCTTCGACGTACTCCTCCAGATAGTTGACGGTGCGGCGCTTGACGTCGGCGAAGACGTCGTCGTTGGTGCCGTCGTCGCGCAAGAGACGTTGCAGGTGGCCGTTGAACTGGCGGACGCTGGCCACCAGCGACGCCAGGTGCCGTTCGACCTGAGCCAGCTGGACATGGATCCGGGCGTCGGTCGCCGGAGAGCGCGGTTGGGCCGCCAGGTCGGCCAAGGTGACCAGATCGTCGCCGATGGCGTCGAGCACCGCCGACTGCAAGCCGACCGCGTGGCGCAGGGACTCCACGGCGTTGAGCACACCGGTGATCGCGGCCTCACCTTTGGGAGTGAGCGACCACTGAAGGTTCTTCCGCTCGAACTCGTCGGGCGTGGTGTAGCGGGCGGAATGGTCCTGCGATGCCTCCAAGAGCCCCCAGCCCGTGAGGCCCGCCAGAACCCGCTGTAGTCCGTCATCGGCGACCGGCTCGTCCCATCCGACTCGCGCCAGGGCGGCGCGGACGTGGTCGAGGTTGAGCGCTGGAGCAAGCACCGCGGCCTGTTCGAAGGCCGTCATGACGGCAATGTGAAGGTCGCGCAGGTCGGTGGTGGTGAAGCGGAACAACTCCGCATCCACCGCTCTCCAGGGTCGCCGCTCCACCCCGTTGACTGTAAACGGGGGGTGCGACCGTTACGGGGACCGTCTCCCGAAACCGAAACCGAAAGCGGTTCGCAGGACCCCGCCATCAAGTCGAAGCCGCACCAACCAGGGCAGCCACCGTCGCGCCGAGCGGTGCCACGAACCAACCACCACGATGGAGGATGGGGCTCGCGTCAGGCGGTGAACTGGCCTTCGACATCGTCTTGACGAAAACGCGAGACCCAGTCGTGGGACAGATTGTCGGCCTGACGCCTCATTGGCCCAAGCTCACCTTCGGGCTCCCGAGGGTCGATGCCCAGGGCATCAACCACTCGCCCGACGGTGGCCGCCCGACTGTCCACGAACTCTTCGTAGATGACTCGTATCGGTTCGCGGCCCGTGGCATGAAACCAGTCCTCCCACCGGGCGTCCCAACGGTGCAGCTCGTTCACGAGATGCTTGACGGCCCAGTAGTCGTACTCGGCGGACCGGCCGCCCCGAGAGAGCTCGTCCTCGTTGCGCCACTGCTGGGTCTGGACGGCCTTCCAGAGTGACACCGCCTGGGCCACCTTGTCGCGCCGGCGGACGAAGACGATGCGCAGCCGCGGGAAGACGGTGTCGAGGGCCTGGTTGAACGTCATGTCGCCAAGTCCGGACAGCTCCCTGACGCGGCTGCGGAAGTCGTCGAAGTAGTTCCACATCATCTTGGCGCCGAACACGCCGTTGCGAGAAGTCCCGCGCTGGAGAGCGTAGGTAAACCAGCCTTCGAACTCCCCGGGCTGTTCCGGCCGGCCGGGCTCGGTCGGGGCGAGCCGCGCCGCTATGTCGGCCTGCGCCGGGTCCGAGAAGTACTGCCTCGGCTGGCGTGGCAGACCAGTGGCGCGCAGCGCCTCGAAGAACTCGTCGGGCACGCCGGCCACGTCGGACCCTTTGAGCAACTCGCACAGCAGGGTGCTGCCACTTCGCTGCGTGGCACACACGAAGTACGAGATCCCGTCTACACGCACACAAGGCTCGCCCGTGCCATTCTCCACTATCTCTATCGTATCAGTAGAGAATCAGCCCGGACGCCTAGAGTTCGTCGGTGATGGCGCCGCCCAACGTTCTCTACGTGCATTCGCACGACACCGGCCGATACGTGCAGCCGTATGGCTATCCGGTGCCCACACCGAACATCCAGCACCTGGCCGACCAGGGCGCGCTGTTCCGCCAGGCGTTCTGCGCGGCACCTGTGTGCTCCGGGTCGCGCGCCGCGCTGCTGACAGGGCAGTGCACGCATGCGACCGGGATGCTCGGCCTGGCTCACCGCGGCTATCGGCTCACGTTCCCCGAACGCCACATCGCCCATGTGCTGCGTTCGGCCGGCTACTGGACCGGTTTGATCGGCGAGCAGCACGTCTCGGCCGACCCGGCGGATCTGGGCTACGACCGCATCGTCGATCTTGACAGCACCAAGGTGCGCGACGTCGCGCCGGCGGCCACCCGGCTTCTTGCCGAACGGGCTCAGGCCCGCGAGCCGTTCTTCCTCTCGGTGGGATTCTTCGAGACCCACCGAGAGTATTTCGAGCCGTCGTCGGTCCGCGATGCCCTGTACTCGCGTCCCCCGGAGAACATCGTCGACACCGCTTTGACCCGCCGGGACATGGCGTCGTTCAAGGCCAGCGCCCGTTCCCTCGATCAGGGCGTTGGCGCCGTCCTGAACGCGCTCGAGGAGAACGGTCTGGTGGGTAACACCCTCGTGATACTGACCACCGACCACGGCCTGGCCTTCCCCGATGCCAAAGCGACCATGTACGACCGTGGCATCGGGGTGATGTTGTTGATGCGAGGCCCAGGTGGTTTCGAGCATGGCCGGGTCTTCGACTCGATCGTGAGCCACCTCGACCTCTTCCCGACGGTCTGCGAGGTCGCGGGTATCGACCCGCCTGAGTGGTTGGAAGGTGTGTCGCTCTTACCGCTCGTGCGCGGCGAGCTTGACGAACTGCACCACGAGATCTTCGCCGAACTCACCTACCACGCCGCCTACGAGCCCCAGCGGGCGGTGCGCACGGCGCGCTACAAGTACGCGAGGCGCTTTGACGACCAGCGCCCCGGCCGGGTCCTCGCCAACGTCGACGACAGCGCGACCAAGGATGTGATGCTCCACGCCGGTTGGGCCGACGTCAACCCCCCCGGGGAGTCGCTCTACGACCTTTGGCTCGATCCCGGCGAGGGCACGAACCGGATCGACGACGCGGCGCTCGCCGGCGTACTGTCGGATCTAAGGCGGAGGCTGCACGATTGGATGGTCCGGACCGACGACCCGTTGCTCAATGGTCCAGTCGCGCCGGCCGAGGGCACGTTTTACAACACCGTCGAGCAAGTCTCGCCGAGCGATCCGACCACGCCTCCGACCACGCACAGTCGCACGCTCACGCACAGGGCCCGCCGCGGTGACGCCCCGCCGACGACGGATTCATAAGCTGTCGGGGCCCCAGCGGAACGTGCCCGGAGCCGGCGTCTTGATCACGATCGAGACGATCAGCTGACCCCCGGGGAACCCACTTCGAGATCGACCAGCAACCGGTCACGCTCCGTGGTGTCCCTGTTCTTGGCAGTACGTCGGATCGGTGACGGTCGAGGGTTGACGGGCACTTCGGTCGGACCTCGGCCGACCGGGACCCACCGGGTGCCTCGGCGCAGTTGGTAGATGTAGCGGCACGCGGCGAACCCGACGGACCGTGCCAGTGCATCGGATCTCGTCGAAGTTGACGCCGCCGGGGCCAATGTGGCCCTCGAAGACCAGGCGCCCTTTGAGCCACTGGCGACCCAGCGCGGGGGATCCGAGCACCCCGAGGCGCAGGGGACCCGCGACGCCGAGCGCTGCCCCGCCCGCCGCCGACGCGCTGCGGATCACATCGACGTCAAGCCCCACGACAGCGAGCTCAGCGGGGCGAGGCTCGACGCTGCCGCCGTGCTCGGAGACCCGCCACGGCTCGACCTCGCCCCCACCACCTCCGCCACCACCGACCACGTCCCCACAATCACCCCGCTCGACCTCGCCCACGACCACCACCGCCACCACCGACCCCGTCCCCACAATCACCCCGCTCGACCTCGCCGCCAACCGCCTACCACCTCCCGCCACCACCGACCCGACCCCGTCCCCCGATCCCCTCCCACGACCACCCCCCGTCGACCTAGCCGCCACGATCTCCGCCACGAACTGCTACCCCGCCCCCTGTCCGTACCGCGACTACGTCACAGCCCCCACCAACCTTGTCATCGCCGCCTCCGCGCCAGAGCTGCGGTCCTCTGAGGCGTACACCCGTGCGGACCGCCATTGCGCTGACCCACGAGACAATCGGCTGCCCCGACCTTTGTCCGTCCAATAGAACCCACATCCACAGGCAAGGGCGGGCACAATGGTGTCCATGAGCATCGGCGAGGAACTGACGGAAGAGCGCCGCCGTCGCCGCGTGGCCGGCGACCCCCGAATCACCGACAGCGACCGGGAGCTGCTGCTCCGCCTCGTGTCGGGCGACTTGATGGGCGAGTTCCAAGCCGCCCTCGACGCCGTGTCAGCGTCCGACGCGCTGCTCGGTGGTGTCGGCGGGTCAGACGACGAAGCCTGAGCGCTTCGCCAGGCAGAGCCTGAACCGTGATAGTCGTCGACGAGTACCTAGCAGTGCGGGTTCTGTTGGGTCGATGGCCGGCGGCGCTACCGATCGACGACCTAGTGCTGCCCACCAGCCGACATTGGAGGCTTCTCCAAGCGGTCCACAACCCGCGGGGCGGCCAGCTTTCCAACTCCTTTCCGAGCTGAGCCCGGCCGGCCGTGATGTCATCCGCCATCCCCATCCTGAAGTCGTTGCGATTCTTGACCCCCGTCCGCTGCTCGATGAAGCGGCGGCCATCGCCGCTCGGGTGGGGACCGCCGGGTGGCTGATCGCTGAAACCCTGGCTTCGGGACTCGCGCACAACAATCAGCTGTGGTTCGGTGCCGACCGCAACGTCGGGCGAGTCGTCGAGCGTGCCGCACCTGAGCTCGGTATCGCCGTGACCGTCGTCACCTGACCCATAGGCGTCTGCTCGACGCCAGGGTGTATAGGCCGAGGCGTTCGCATTCCCACTTCCACCTCGCTGGCCGCTTGAGATCACGTCAGTCCGTACCATGCTCCTGAAGCACTCGGAGCAGCTCGAGCTCCGGAAACCCCCGCCAGGGTGTCGTGGCCACAACCGGGCGTATTCCAGCTGAAACCACGCTGGCATACCTCCTCTGGGTTGACCCTACTCGTGGGCGTTTTTCGTTGGCGTTCTCTCCTGCCAGCGTCCATGATCGACTGCTCGATCAAAGGCGATTTGATGCTCCTGACAATCTCGACAACCCACGAACCGGCGACCGACCTCGGCTTCTTGCTGCACAAGAACCCGGGACGGGTGCACGCCACGGACATGTCGTTCGGGACCGTGCACGTCGTATTCTCGGAAGCGAACGAGGAACGTTGTACTGCGGCTGTAGTCGTTGAGGTTGACCCCGTCGGGCTGGTTCGGGACCGTAAGGGACCCAAGGGCAACGACTTCTCGCTGGACCAGTACGTGAACGACCGCCCTTATGCGGCTTCGTCGTTCCTCTGCGTAGCCATCAACAAGCTCTTCGGAACCGCTCTCACCGGTCGCAGCAAGGAACGTCCCGAGCTGGCGGACACAGCAATCCCGATCTCAGCCCATCTCCCCGTCGTACCCTGCCGCGGCGGCGAACAGATCCTGCGCCGACTCTTCGAGCCCCTCGGCTACACGATCGAGGCGACCACGATCCCTCTGGACTCGACATTCCCGAAATGGGGAGACAGCCGCTACCTCAACGTCACCCTCGCCGGGACCTGCCGACTCCGAGACCTGCTCGAGCACCTCTTCGTGTTGCTCCCCGTTCTCGACGACGACAAGCACTACTGGGTCGGACCGGACGAGGTCGACAAACTACTGCGCCGCGGGGGTGAATGGCTTTCGGTCCACCCGGAGCGGGAACTGATCGCGCATCGCTACCTCCGCCACGATCGTCGACTGACCACCGACGCCTTGGCCCGGCTGCTGGCGGACGACCCCGTCGATCCCGACGACGTTGGTGCGGCCCACGACGAGGAAGAGGCGATCGTCGAGAAGCCGATCAGCCTGAACGACCAGCGACTTGCCGCCGTGGTTGGCCAACTCCAGGCGAGCGGGGCTCGCCGGATCGTCGACCTCGGTTGTGGGGGCGGCAAGCTCGTCGAGCGCATCCTTCGAGACACGAAGGCGGAGAAGGTGCTCGGCGTCGACGTCTCGTACCGGGCGCTCCAGGGTGCCGCTCGACGGCTGCATCTCGACACCATGGCCCCTCGTCAACGGGAGCGCGTCGAGTTGATCCAAGGGGCCCTCACCTACCGCGACCGCCGCCTACAAGGATTCGATGCGGCGACGGTGATCGAGGTCGTCGAGCACCTCGACCCGCCGCGGCTGGGTGCATTCGAGCGGGCCTTGTTCGCTTACGCGCGCCCCGGGAGGGTGATCGTCACGACACCAAACGTCGAGTACAACGCCCTGTTCGCGACCCTTCCGGAAGGCTCGCTGCGCCATCGCGACCACCGCTTCGAGTGGACGCGTGCCCAGTTCGAGGTCTGGGCGGCCGACATCGCGGAACGTCACGGCTACCAGGTGGAGATATCGGGCATAGGCCCTGACGACCTAGAGCGGGGCGCCCCAACCCAGATGGCGGTGTTCCAGCAATGAGGATCTTCCTCCCGGAGCTGTCCCTGGTGGCCCTCGTCGGCGTATCCGGATCCGGCAAGTCCAGCTTCGCGGCGCGGCACTTTCGACCCACCGAGGTGCTCTCCTCGGACTTCTGTCGGGGCCTCGTGAGTGACGACCAGAACGACCAAACCGTGACCAACGCCGCTTTCGAGGTGCTGCACTTCATCGCCGGCAAGCGTTTGAAGGAAGGCAAGCTCACCGTCGTCGACGCCACCAACGTGCAGAGTGAGGCGCGCAAGTCGCTGATCTCGCTCGCCAAGGCGCACCACACCCTGGCGGTAGCCATCGTGCTGGATGTGCCCGAATCAGTTTGCGCCGAGCGCAACTCATCTCGACCGGAGCGCGACTTCGGAGCCCATGTGCTGCGGAACCAGCGCAGCCAACTACGGCGTTCCATGAACGGCCTTCGACGCGAGGGATTCCACAAGGTCTTCTACCTGGACGGCGTCGCCGAGATCGACGCGGCCACAATCGAACGCCAACCACTGTGGAACGACCGGCGCCTCGACCACGGCCCATTCGACATCATCGGCGACATCCACGGCTGCTACGACGAACTGACCGAACTGCTCGGCGACCTCGGCTACCAGGTCGCTCCCGACGGCAGCGGGGCGCAGCACCCAGACGGACGCCGTGCCTTCTTCGTCGGCGACCTGGTCGACCGGGGCCCGGCGACGCCGGCCGTTCTTCGCCTCGCCATGGCAATGGTCGACGCCGGCGACGCACTGTGCGTACCGGGAAACCATGAGGCCAAGCTCCTTCGAGCCCTGCGAGGCCGGAACGTCACGGTAAGTCACGGCCTCGCCGAGTCGCTGGCCCAGCTGGCCAAGGAACCGCCGGAGTTCTCCAAGCAGGTCGAGGAGTTCATCGACTCGTTGGTGAGCCACCTCGTCCTCGACGACGGCAAGCTCGTCGTCGCCCACGCCGGCCTCCGCGCCGACATGCAGGGACGTGCCTCGGGTGCGGTGCGGTCCTTCGCGCTCTACGGCGACACGACCGGCGAGACCGACGATTTCGGCCTTCCGGTGCGCTACCCCTGGGCCGAGGACTACCGGGGCGACGCCACAGTCGTGTACGGCCACACACCAGTCCCCGAAGCCACCTGGCTCAACCGAACCATCTGCATCGACACAGGTTGCGTCTTTGGCGGCCGGCTGACCGCGCTCCGGTACCCCGAACGGGAGCTCGTCTCCGTCGACGCCCACGTGACCTACTGGGAGCCGGCCCGTCCGCTGGCGCCACCAGCCGGAGACACAACCCGTGAGTCCACCGACTTGGACCTCGACGACGTCATCGGCAAGCGCATCATCACGACACGCCTCAACCAGACCGTGACGATCCGCGAAGAGAACGCCATCGCGGCGCTGGAGGTCATGAGCCGCTTTGCCGTCGACCCCCGCTGGCTCGTCTACCTGCCGCCAACCATGTCGCCAACGGCCACGACCGACCGGGAAGGGATGCTCGAGCACCCGGCCGAGGCGTTCGCCGCATTCCGCCGCGATGGGGTCGCGCGAGTCGTGTGCGAGGAGAAGCACATGGGATCGCGGGCGGTCATAGTCGTGTGCCGCGACGCGGAAGCGGCCGCGCGCCGCTTCGGCGTGGCCGGATCCGTGGCGGCTGGTGCAATCGTCACTCGCACCGGCCGGGCGTTCTTCACTGACCAAACGACAGAAGTCCAACTCCTGGACAAGGTTCGTGACGCCATCATGAAGGTCGGACTCTGGGAGGCCCTCGCGACCGACTGGCTCGTCCTCGACACGGAGCTGCTCCCCTGGTCAGCAAAGGCGGAGGAGCTGCTCCGCCGGCAATACGCTTCGGTGGGCGCTGCCGCCACCGCCACGCTCGACGCGGAGGTCGCCGTCCTCGAGGCCGCGGCCGGCCGCGGCGCCGACGTCGACGCACTTCTGGTCCGCACCGCCGAGCGTCAGCGCATGGCCGGGCGGTTCGTCGATGCCTACCGCCAATACTGCTGGCCGGTCGAGTCAATCGACGATCTTCGCATCGCCCCCTTCCAGGTACTCGCGGGCGAGGGCAAGGTCCACGCCCTCACCGACCACCACTGGCATCTCGACGTGCTCCGCCGCCTCGCCGACGTCGACCCGACCACCTTCCGGGCCACGACGACCACAGCAGTCGAACTCAACGATACGCAAACAGAGGCAGCTGCCATCGCCTGGTGGGAAGAGCTCACCGGCCGAGGGGGCGAAGGCATGGTGGTCAAACCCATCGACGTGGTTCATCGGGGGCCCAAGGGCCTGACTCAGCCGGGCATCAAGTGTCGGGGGCCCGAGTACCTCCGCATCATCTACGGCCCGGAATACACCGCTGAGGCCAACCTGTCACGCCTTCGTTCGCGCGGGCTCGGCCACAAACGGTCGCTCGCTCTACGCGAGTTCGCGCTCGGCATTGAAGCCCTCGAACGCTTCGTCGCCGGTGAGCCGCTCTACCGGGTCCACGAGTGCGTGTTCGGCGTCCTCGCGCTCGAGAGCGAACCAGTCGACCCGAGACTCTGACCAAGATGCTAGAGATTCCACCGCTGCCCGAGTCAACGATCCTCCTGGTCGAGGTCGGCTCGACTGCGCACGGCACCGGGATCCCCGGCGGCGAGGACAACGACGAGATGGGCGTCATGATCGAAGCCCCTCACGAGGTGCTCGAGGGCGACCGGCCTCTGGTCTTTGGCGGTCACCTATGGTCGGAGCGGAAATAGCCTCCGACCTGCGGTTTTATCCGTTGTTGCTCGTGGGCGCTGAGGGACTCGAACCCCCGACATCTGCCTTGTAAGGGCAGCGCTCTAACCAACTGAGCTAAGCGCCCGGGTCGGACCATGCTAGTGACGCTCGGCCAGATCCTCCTCAGAGATGACCTGCACCCTCGCGGCGCGCAGTGCCGAGGCCGTCACGCCCTCGCCGTCGCGGAGGGTCCGGGAAAATGCCCCGTCATACACCTGGTGACATCCGCACGAGGGGGATCGTGCCTTGAGGACGGCACGGGTGGCGCCTGTCGCCTGGGCCAGGGCAACCGCGTGGGCCGCCCCACGCGCATAGAAATCGGTCACGTCAGCGCCGCCGGCGGTACAGATCCGGCCATCGCCTTGAATCTCGGCGGCTGGACGCGGCGTCGGCAAACCGCCGGCCACCTCGGGGCACACCGCAATGAGTCGCGCCGACGCCGCCAGGGCGGCGACCGCGGCCGAGGGGCTGGCGAGGCCCCGGTGGTTGCATTCGACACCGAGCAGGCATGCCGATACGAGGATGACGGGCTGGTCGGTCACCGCAACCACGGTAGGACACGACGTTTCCCGCACAACCGCAACGGGGCGGGAGTGGTATTGGCCGGCCGGAGGCGGGCCGCGGCAGGCGCACGGAGCGTCGGTGGGATCACCGCCCGGCCCCGCCGGCGGCGAGACTCGGGCGGTTTTCCCCGACTGCTTCTTCTAGGCGCTCATCTCGATCTCCGGGAGAGGGTTCTTCCGGGGACGGCCCCGCTTGCGCTTCTGGGCCAGGATGCGGCCGTTCAGGAACAGCTGGCCACCCCACACGCCCCACGGCTCGCGCCGCTCGAGGGCGCCGTCGAGGCAGGCGTCCATGATGGGGCACATTTCGCATACGGCCTTGGCCCGGGCGATGTCGTCGATCTGCTCGGAGAAGAAGAGCGCGGTCATGGTTCCCGCCCCGTCACGGCACCGTGCGTCAGCCCACGACACATCGAAACCGGCCTGGTCGATCATCTCGTTGAGCATCTGGTTGCCGAACATCTCGCGCTTCCTCTCTCGTCTCTCGTCGTCCTCGAAGTCAGGCAAAACAAAGCCAGGCAATACAAAAAGGCCACCGGGATATCCCGGCGGCCTCTGGGCCTTTCTGAGGAACGGTGACTGGTTTTACACAGTCGACCCTTCCATCAGGCCCTTTGGCCGCACGGCGCCATTGGTGTGTCGCACCTGCGCGATGGCGGTAGCGCCAAACCCTGCCCACGGCGAAATAGTGCTGGAGACACACGCGAGCGCGCCCGAGACACTGTCGCCGTAAGGCTTCATGGCGTAATGGCGCAGCTTCACGCGGCACTCCTCTCGCGGTCGCATGTTCCCAGGGTCCTTCCCCGAGGCCCCCTTATCGGAGCAGATCGGGGCAAAGTCGTCAAGCTATTTTCGCGATATCCATCTCAATGGCTCGTCAGTCGCTCGTCCGGGCGGCCACGAGCTCGTCGCGGAGCGCCGCGGTGGCGCCGGCAACGGGGGTGCGGCGGTCGGCGTGGCCCCGCATGACGAGTTCCCGGCCGTGGGCGTCGACGACCAGTGCCCCCGCCTCCAGGCAGACCAGCATCCCACCGAGGTAGTCCCACGGCCCATGGGCGTCGACGCTGCAGTCGATGTAACCGTCGAGTCCGCCGCACGCCACCTCGCACAGGTCGAGGGCGGCGGCGCCGAGGGCACGGAACTGCCGCCAGCCCAGGTAGTGGTCGGGGAGCCCCGACAGTCCGACCAGCGAGTCGCCCAGCCGGGTTGCCATCGAGGGCGCGATCGCCACGCCGTCGCGCCAGGCGCCGCCGCCGCGGATGGCTTCGAAGGTGGTGCCGGTTGCCTGGTTGACGACCACTGCGGCCAACGGGCCGTGTCGGTCGAGGGCGCACAGGCTGGTGGCCCACCAGGGAAGGTGGCGCGAGGCGTTGGTCGATCCGTCCACGGGGTCGAGCGCCACCAGGATCGCCCGGTCGGGATGGTGCAACCCCGATTCCTCGGACAGCACTCCGAGGCCGGCCCGTCCGAGGAGATCGACCGCCAGCTGATCGGCAATGAGGTCGCTTCGGTACTGACCGGGCTTCGTTCCGGCCAAACCCCAGTCGTCGAGCCCTGCCAGTGCCTGGCCGACGGCCGACGCCACCTCGCGAAAGGTGTCGAGCAGCTGTCGGGGCTGCGAGTCGTCGTCGGGCAGAGCGGGCGACGAAGCGGGCGGCATTGGCGGCGGCAGTGCGGGCGGCAGTGCAGGCGGCATTGGCGACGACGCTAGCGGTGGGCGTGTCTCACGCGTTTCTGTCACCCTCCGCCGGTAGCCTGATGAACGTGGCTGTCATTGATGTCGCCGGATACGTGGCCGAGTTGAAGGACCACGCGGTCGATCATGGCTTCCACGTGCACGACGAGCGGCATTTCGTCGAGACGTACTCGCTGCGCCAGGCGTGGGAGGTCGACCTGCATCCCGAGGAGGGCTGCGGCGGCCCGCTCGACCTTCATCTGTGCCTGGAGGTGGATCCGAGGACGCTGCTGTCGTTCGAGGACGCGGTGGTGGAGTTGCCCGAGGAGGTGGATCCGCCTGACGAGTACAACTTCCCGTTGACGTTCACCTGGGCGCTGCCGCCGTTGCCCAACGGGCCTGATCTGTTGCGGCTCGCAATCGACCTGGCGGGGGTGGGTGGGATCGACCTGCCGCTCGAGGTGTCGGCCATCGATTCGTTCGCCTCGGCGACCGACGCGGCGGAGCGCCGGCTCACGGTGGTGGCGCGCCAGCAGATCTCGCTGGCCCGGATCCTCGGCGGCGAGGAGCTCCTGTGTGAGGTGTTCGATCGCTGCCTGGCGGTCAGCCGTTACCTGCTCGACGCGGCGCCGGTGTGGCTGGCCGACTGACAGCGCGGGCGAGCGGGGCTAGCAAGCTCCGGCGGGCGGCGGGCGGGCGGGGGGGCGGGGGCGGGCGCGACACCGCCGCCCCGGAGTGTGGGAGGCGGTGAGGGTGGTGCGTGGTCTGTTGTTCCTGTTGGCTCAGGAGACCTCGCGCAGCTTGCCGGTCTCGACCTCGTAGACGAAGCCTCGAATGTCGTCCTTGTGGGGAATGAACGGACTGGCCTTGATGCGGGCGATCGTCTGCACGACGTCGGCCTCGGCGTCGGGGAAGGCCTCCAGGGCGAACGACGGGCGGATCCCGGTGTCCTGCTGGATCGCGTCCTTTACCGCCCCGTCGGTGAAGGTGACCATGCCGCAGTCGGTGTGGTGGATGATGATGATCTCCTCCGTGCCGAGGAGGCGCTGGCTGATCACGAGCGACCGGATGGCGTCCTCGCTGGCTACGCCGCCGGCGTTGCGGATGACGTGCGCGTCGCCTTCCTCCAGACCCAACACCCGTGCCGGGTCGAGCCGGGCATCCATGCATGCGAGGACGGCCACCTTCTGGCCTGGCGGCATCGGCAGATCACCCTTGGCAAAATTCGCTACGTAGTCGCCGTTGTTGGCGACCAGCTTCTCACTGGCGGTCACTGTAAAACTCCCTGGTCGAAGTATCGGACGTCGTCTGGCAGTTCATTCTGGACTAAGTCAATCATATTAGTCAACTTTTACCTTGGACGACAGCGGGGGGTCGGAAGCGACGCCGGCGTCACCCCGGGCGCGGCGACGGGACGGCGGTACGTCAGCCCGACGTCGTCGCGGGAGCCAGCAGGGAAACGTGAGCCGCCACGATCCGCCAGCCCTCGCTGGTGCGCACCCAGGTCTGCTGCTGGCGACCGGTGTTGCCGGACCCGGTGCGCCGAAACTCGGCCGAAACTGCGGCGAAGTCGTCGCCGAAGGTCGCGATCTCGACCCGGAGCAACACCCGGGCCAGATCCGTCGGCGACCGCTGCCCTCGGAAATCGGCGATGGCCCGGTGGCCGTAGAGGTTCTCCCCCGCCCCGAAGCGCACGGCCTGCGCATCGTCCCAGAACAGCTCGTCCAATTCCGCGACATCGTTGGTGACAAACGCCCGCTCGTACCGGTCGAACTGCTCCCGCACCTCGGCCACGACCGCCGGCTGGTTCACGTCCACCGCCGCGCCACCTCCGGGACCCGGCACAGCCCCCGCCGCTCCATTTCCGCGGCGACGCGCAACAGCGCCGCCTCCCGGTACGGGGCGGCGACCAACTGCACCCCGACGGGAAGGCCGCTGGCGCCGCGGACGGGAATGCTCACGACCGGCAGGCCCACGAACGACAGCGGCTGGGTGTAGCAACCGAGATAGGGCTGGGTGAGCACCGTTTCGCCGTCCACGACCGCCTCGCGCTGTCCGATCAAAGGGGCGGGAAAAGGCGTCGCCGGTGCCAAGAACACGTCGACGGACGCCAGGGCTCGGTTCACTTCGACCCGGAACCACTGCCGGAAGCGCTGGGCCACGAGGTAGGCCGAGGCCGGGACGAGCGCGCCGGCAAGGAAACGATCTCGGGTCATGGGGTCGAAGTCCTCGGCGCGACCCCGAAGGTCATCCAGGTGGAGGTGGGCCCCTTCGCACGCGGTGATGACCATGGCCGCCCCCCGGGCCCGGCCGGCCTCGGCGATCGTGACCCGGCGGTCGATCCCGAGTGCCTCGACCATGACGGCGACGGCCTCGAGCACTTCGGGCGTTCCCCCTCGGGCGAAGTACCCGTCGGCCACACCCAGTCGCAGATCTCCAATGCCGTGGTCGAGCAGGCTGGCCGTCATCTGCGCCGGCCGGTCAACGCTGACAGGGTCGTCGGGGTCGTGACCCTGCAGTACATCGAAGGTCACGGCCAGGTCCCGTACCGAACGGGTGAGAACACCGACATGGTCGAGGCTCGGGCAGAACGGGAACATCCCCCGCCGCGAGATCCGCCCATAGGTCGGCTTCAACCCGAACACGCCACACAGCGTGGCGGGCACTCGTACCGAGCCGTTGGTGTCCGATCCGAGCGTGAAGGGCACGAAGTCCGCAGCCACGGCCGCGCCGGATCCGCCTGACGAGCCGCCCGCCACCCGGTCCGGGTCGTGGGGATTGCGACACGGTCCGTAGTGCGAGTTCTCGGTGGTGAACCCGTAGGCGTACTCGTCCATGTTTAGCGAGCCGACGAGGACCGCCCCGGCCTCGGTCAACCGGGCGACGGCCACGGCGTCGGCGGTCGCGGGCGGGTCGTCGGCGTTGATCCGGGAACCGGCCAGCGTGACCTCGCCCACCACGTCGAACAGATTCTTCACGGCGAACGGCACGCCGGCCAGCGGCCCGGGGTCCCTGCCGGCGGCGACCGACGCGTCGACCCGGCCCGCCTCGAGCAGTGCCCGATCCGTCAGGACCGAGGTGAAGCTGTTGACCTCGGCGTCGCCGGACTTGATCGCCGCCAAGGCGTGCAGGGTGATGTCGGTCGCCGCGATCCGGCCCGTCCGTACGCGTTCCGCAATGGCGACCGCGTCGGCGCCTCGCTCGCCGTCGATCGTCACGGTGTGAACACCGGGGCGGGGTCGTCGGGCAGGGACACGTTGTCGTTGTCATCGTCGTCGTCGTTGCACTCGAGTGACGCGGCGCGCTCGAGCAGCACCCCCAGATGGCGGACGACTCCGGGCCACCAGGCGCCGTCGATAGTCAACCCCGCGGCCAGCGCTGCCGCTCGGGCGTAGCCGTCAAGGTCGGGGGCCTCGGCGTTGGTTGAGCGCACTCCCACATCCTGCCGGACTCGACGTTTCGGGAGGATTTCCGGGCCCCCGGTACCATCCCCGTGTGGCCGAAACACCTTCGGATGCAACGGCGGGCGGGCCTGGCCCGGTGGCGGGCGGGCCGGCGGCAGCGGCGAGCGCGACCGGGCCGGCGTCGATGGTCTCCGTCGCCCTGAGTGCAACCGAGGAGCGCGAGCTCATCGCCGGCTGCACGCGGTTCCTGCAACTGCACGGCCGCCGCTCGCCACGGGAACTGCTGACCGACATCCCCGATGGGGTCGCCATGGACCGCTACGGACACGGCGGGGTCGTAGCCGAACTTGAAGACGTGACAGCCAAGCTGCTCGGCAAGCCCGCGGCCGCCTTCTTCCCCAGCGGGACGATGGCCCAGCAGGCCGTCTTGCGGGTGCACGCCGATCGTCGACACGGCAACCCCGTCTTCGTCTGCCACCCTGCCTGTCACCTTGAATGGCGGGAAGGCCGCGGCTACCAGCGGCTGCATGGCCTGACCTGCCACGCCGCCGGTGACCTGCGCGTGCCGCTGATGGTGAACGATCTCGAGGCGGTGGCGGAAACCCCGGCGACGCTGCTGCTCGAGTTGCCCCAGCGTGACCTGGGCGGCCACCTTCCCGCGTGGTCCGAGCTCGAGGCCCAGGTGGCGTGGGGTCGGGCCCGCGGAGCAGCGGTCCACCTCGATGGCGCCCGGTTATGGGAATGCACACCGCGCTACCGGCGCACCCCGGCCGAGATCGCGGCGTTGTTCGACACGGTGTACGTCTCGTTCTACAAGGGTCTCGGCGCCCTCAGCGGCGCATGCCTGGCCGGACCGGCGGCCGAGGTGGCAGAGGCCCGGGAATGGCGGACCCGCCACGGCGGCACCCTGCTCGCGCTGTGGCCGTACGCCGCCTCAGCGCTTACTTGCCTGCAGCGCCGCCTGCCACGGATGCCCGAGTACTACCGCCACGCCCAGGCGATCGCAGCCGCGGTGGCCGAGGTGCCCGAGATAGAGGTGGTTCCCGACCCTCCCGATACCCCGATGATGCACCTGCTGCTCCGGACCACCGCCCCTCAGTTCGGCGAGGCGATCGTCCGCCTGGCCCGGGCCCACGGCATTTGGACGTTCAGCCGCTGGTTCGCATCTGACTCACCAGGGACGCAGCGTGTCGAGCTGGCGGTGGGCGATGCGACGCTCGGTTTCGAGCCAGACGAGGTGCGGGACATCCTGCGGGCACTGGTGAGGTAGGCAGACGGGGCACATGGGTAGTGATGCCGGATGACCGAGGAGCCAGAGGAAGCGGGCGAACACGTCGCGCACGACCTGGATCGAGACCCTCGCCGCTTCACGATCGCCGCGCAGCACATCACCATCTGGGCCGGCTCCGCGTCCGCCGCGGTCGCCTCAGTTGTGGCCCTTCTGGTCTGGCTCGTCGTTGGCTACCTCGCCAGCTTTCCAAGGTGGTGGGAGGTCGGGGCGACGGTGGGACTGTCGTTCGTGACGTTGATGATGCTGATCCTGATTCAGCACACCCAGAACCACGATGACCAGGCGGTACAACTCAAGCTCGACGAGCTGATCCGGGCCAACCCCAACGCCGCCAACGAAATGATGCGACTGGAGGACGCCAGTCGCGAGGACCTGGAACGGATCCGCCAAGCCTTCAACGACGAGGCAACCGCATAGGCGACGGCCGAACCATGCCGAGGAACGCCGACAAACGCCCGCTACGCCACGATGACGCCGCCCCGGGTCATGTCATCGATGGCTCTATCCCCGTCGCCCGCCTTGAGATCGACCGGCCGGATGGCGGGGCGGGCCACGACGGTCCGAAAGCCCAGCGCCACTGCGTCGAGTGCCGTCTCCTTGACGCAGTAGTCCGTCGCCAAACCGGCGACGACCACGGTTCCGATCGACTTGTCCCGCAGCAGGCCTTCCAACGAGGTCGGCTGCCGTTCGCCCGTATGTTGGTCTTGCACCGTGAATCCTGAGTATCCATCCTCGCCGCCCGTCCCTTTCCGCACCGATGGACCCATCACCTGAAGGTCCGCGGGAAACGCCGCCCCCCACGTGCCTGCCACGCAGTGCACGGGCCATACCCCGCCATCGGTGACGAAATGGGCCGTGCGCGGCGGGTGCCAATCCTGGGTGTAGACCACGAAACTCCCGGCTTTGCGTGCCGTGGCGATCTCGGCGTTGATCAGCCGGGCGAGGTGTTCGCCCCCGTTGACGTGGAGCGAGCCCGCCGGGTCAGCGAAATCGTTCTGGAGATCGACGACGATCAAGGCGGTCGATCGATCGTACTCGTACGGATTCAGGCGATTTTCCGTCATCACACTCCAGGACAGAACGCTATCGCTGCCCTGCCACAGGCCGGCCGGTCGACAACACTGCAACGATGAGCCGGCGCCTGCAACTGATTGTCGTCCTCGGCCTCGTCATGGCATTCCTCGGCTCGTGCGGCGGCGGTGGCCCTTCCAAAAACGCCTCCAAGAGCGGGTCCACGAGTACTTCTACTGGCGTCACGCTGCCGGGACCAGAGTCGGCCACGGGCGATACGTCAACGTCGCCGCCGTCCACCGCACCGAGCGCTTCCGCCCGTACCGGCGCGCCGACGGTGCCCGGCTCGACCTCCCCGCCCACGTCGACGCCCGCAGCCACCGGGGCTCCGAAGAACTGCGCCGTGACGGCTCAGGCCCCACCAGGTGGCACGATCCCCACCGACTTCGCGACTGCATTGGCCTTCGCGCCCGATGGGCGGATGTTCTTCACTGAGCGCTCGGGGACTGTGCGGGTGTTTCAGGGCGGTCAGTCAAAGGTGTTTGCCACCGTCAACACGGTGACGACCGAGCGCGGCGGCGGCTATAGCGAGCGGGGCTTACTGGGACTGGCCATCGACCCGTACTTCAACCAGAACCGCTTCGTCTACGCCTTCTTCTCCGATCCCGACTATGTGCATCAGAACGTGATTCGCTGGACCGACTGCGGTGGAACAGGAACGGCAGCCAAGATCCTGATCGTTCTCCCCTCGGGCGGGGACTGCTGCCACAAGGGCGGCCGGCTGGCATTCGGCCCCGACGGCAAGTTGTACGTCACCTTGGGTGAGGAGCACGCGGCGCCTGCCGCACAGGTGACCAGTGACGTCCGGGGCAAGGTCCTGCGCTACAACGCCGACGGATCGGTACCCACCGACAACCCGTTCGGCCGGGCCGACCCGGTATGGATCTACGGTCTGCGCAACCCGTTCGGCATCGCATTTTCGACCGGCGGCCAACTGGCGATTACCAACAACGGCCCGAGCGGCGACATCGCGGGCGGGGCCGCTACCGGCTACGACACCGTCATCTTCGCGGCCCCCCGAGGTGCCGGGTATGGATGGCCCAACTGCTACGGCTACGGCGTGCTCAATCCAGGGGTGTCGTCGTGCGGTGCGGGCCAACTCGGGGCGGACTGGAGCAGTGAGAGCAGCCCCGTCGTGCCCACGGGTGCCACGTACGTCGACCAGGCAGGACCGGCTGGTTACGCTGGAAAACTGCTCGTCTGCACCTACAACCGCGGGATGCTGATCTTCACGCCCGGCGCCCCTCATGGTGCCGTCGCCACTGGGCCGGCCAACTGCAGGTTGGACGTCAAAGAGGGTCCCAACCACGCGCTCTACGTGTCGGGCGGCAGCAGTATCGATCGCATCGGCTGAGGCCCGTCCGGTTGCGGCCTCATCCAGGTCTGCCGGTCGTTGACGACGCGTTCGATGGCGTTCTTGAAGGGAGGCGATGCGGTCAACGGCGCGCGCGGTTCCCGGTGCCCGCCTGGCCCAGGGGTGTGACAGTCCACCGCGTTTCGTGGCCTTTCCTAGCAGTAACCCCCCTCTCACGGTGCATTACTGCTAACAAGCCGCGGCCGGCCACCCGGCGGACACCGGGCCGACTGGGCTTTCCCAGCAGTGGCAGACCGCGACGGGTCACCCAGTGCTAACAAAGCCGAGCCGGCCCTGCCCCCGCCGGCCAAGCCGCCCCGCACTGCCGCCCACGCCCAGCCCCTGCCGCACCTACGGGCCCAGCGCGGCCACCTTGCGGCAGCGCTCCTCCAGGTAGGTCACCAGGAAGCAGAAGTCCTTGAACGCCGGATTGGTCGTCTGGCCGCGGTGATAGCGGTAGTAGATCTGCTGCATGATCACCGCCAGGCGGAACAGCCCGAACACCTCGTAGAACACCCAGTCGTCGACCACCAACCCGGTCTGCAGGCAATAGTACGAAGCCAGCTCAGCACGGGTCGGCATCCCTGGGGCGTCACTCGGCTGCCGCTTGAACAGCCGCAACACGGCATCGTCGCCCGCCTCGATCCAGTACGCCAGCGCACCCCCGACGTCCATGAGCGGGTCGCCCAAGGTGGCCATCTCCCAGTCCAGGACGCCGACGATCCGGAACCCCGCGTCGAGCACCAGATTGTCGAGCCGGAAGTCGTTGTGGATCAGACATGTCCCCACATCGCAAGGCTGCGACCGGTCGAGCCACTCCGTCACCGCCGAGAACGAAGGCACGTTCGGTGTCCGAGCCGCGGCATACCGAGAAGTCCACCCCGCCACCTGCCGCGCCACGTACCCCGGCCCCCGCCCGAGATCCCCGAGACCCGCCCGCACCGCGTCCACCCGATGCAGCGCGACCAGGCAGTCGATGGCCCGCAGCCCGACCGCCCGGGCCACGTCCGGCGCCAGCGACACGTCGTCAGACCCCCGCAGGATCACCCCCTCGATGCGCTCCATCACATAGAAGGGCGACCCGATCACCGCCACGTCCTCGCACAGCGCCAGCACCGTCGGCACGTACGGGAACCACGCCTTCAACTGCCGCTGGACCCGGAACTCCCGCCCCATGTCGTGCGCCGACGCCGCCTTGTGGCCCACCGGCGGCCGCCGCAGCACCAACTCCCGCCCCGGATAGCGCAGCAGGTACGTCAGGTTCGACGCCCCACCCGGGAACTGCCCCACCTCCGGAAGCGCTACCCCCACCAGTCCCGAGACCTGCGATGCCAGCCACCGGTGCACCGCCCCCACGTCGAAGGCGTCCTCGGCGCGCACCGGGCCCGCCTGATCGAGCTCAGCCACGAGGCCCGGGGGCGCCGCGGAACCCGAACGGCTCGCTCGGCCGCCCCGCTACGACGAACCAGCACTCCCCCGTGGCGTCGCTGTCCAGGATCTGGAAGAAGGCATCGGCGACGTCTTCCACATCGAGGATGGGAAAAGCGCCGCCGTCGACGAGGGAGCGGATCGGGGCGAGCAGA
>JAUTXN010000375.1 GCA_030838045.1 Acidimicrobiaceae bacterium | reverse complement strand
TTCCGGCGTCAGGCGGCCGGGCAGGGGATGGACTGGTCCGCGAAGCCGCCGAAGTCGGTCGTCCAGTACCAGCCGTAGGTGGCCTTGGCGGAGTAGCTCCGGCTGATCCCAATGACCTTGTAGGCGGAGCTCAGCATGTTTGTGTTGTGCGGCGCCGAGGCCTTCCATTGAGCGAAGGTGTTGGCCGCCGTGGCATTGCCGGCGGCAATGTTCTCGCCCTCTGACGTCTTGAAGCTGTAACCGAACGCTGCCATTCTCTTGAAGGGGTCACGCCCCGTGCTGTCGGTGTGGCTGAAATAGTTCTTCTGCGTCATATCGATCGTGTCCCACTTGGCTGCCTTGGTCAACGAAATCGATACCTGGAGCGGGGCCAGTCCCTGCCCGACCCGGTACGAGTTGATTGTCCGGCAGAACGCTGACTCCTCGGCGTCGAGAACGGGAACCGTCGCTCGCGTCGCGGCCGATGCTCGAGCTGCGGTACCAGTGAGGAATGCCGCCACCACAGCGAGCATGACGATCGCGGACCGACGTACCGGTTGTACCCGACGGTGTCGGTCGGCTGAGCTCGTGGGATTCATGAACCGTTTGACGGCGCGTCGCACGCTCGGCTTTAGCAGTGAAAAGTTTTACCCTTCGCCCTGATATTCCTACCTGACCCAGTTGGGCCATTTGGGCCCGGCATTTCCCTCGATCCACCCGAGGATTGGTTCCAGACAAAGCGGAGAAGCATACGCGGCGCCATATTCGCCGTCACCCGTATTTGTGGTCACTCATTTCTATTCTTCTCTCGTTCGGATTGCTGAGTCCCGCAGACGCATTCGCTGAGTCACACCCTCTTGGATGCCCGAACGCGCGCCGTTCGCTTGTCACCTCGAGCGGCCCGCGACGACGATCGCGGGGCGGCGGTGATGACGCGGGCGTCGGCATCGCACTGCTCGACCGCGGTAGCGAACAGCTCACCGAGCGTTGACCCGAGGCCGTTCGGCCGGCGGGATGAACCAGACCGTCACACCGGCCTGGGATCATGAACCTATGTCGCTACCGTCACCGGCCCCGACCATCGAACAAGCCGCGGCCAGACTGGCCAGTCTCCTGACCTACGCCGGAGGGGCACTGAGCGACCCCGAGCGCCACGATCTCGTGTTCGAGGCCGAGATCTCGGTGCGCCCGCTCGTGCGCCTGCCCGCGCCGGCCGATGTGTGGGCGGTTGACGGTGGCCAGGCCGTCGTGGCCGACGCCCGGTGCTTGCAACTCGTGGTTACCCGAGCGTCACGGGCGCGCTGGCGCGGCGGTCGCTTCGTGCTCGAGGACGAGGGCGAACTGCGGCCGCAACTCGTCGGCTGCGGTGAGGAGCGCACCGCGGTCATGACGTACGCCATGCCGGTTCGCCCTGATGCCGCGGTCGACATCGGCTTGCTGCGGGACTGGGGCGAATGGCAGGCCGTGTCCCAATCGGTCGAGGAGGCCGACGCCGGCGCCATGGTCCTGATCGACGGCGACCTGGAGCCCGACTGGCGCCTCCCGCCGTCCTACCTTGACGGGCTGTTTGCCCGAGCAGACGCTGGCGGCGTCACCCTGGCCGGGGTCACCAAGCACTCCTCGCTGGCCCGGGGAGGCGCGCCGCTGCTCGGCCAGCTGGAGCGCCGGGCCGAGGAGTCGCTCGGGCCCCGGGCGATGTGGTGGGCTCGGCTGGCGACCACCCGCCCCGACTCAGGACCCAACCGCCAGATCCTGGCGGCTCGGCTCGACCCTGACGCCCGGTTTTCTTTCCGGGTCGACGTTCCGGCCGGCGCTGACCCCGAGAGTGTCCTGGGTTCGCTTTCGTCCTTGGCCGATGACGCCGCTTTTCCCGGCTATCCCTATCCATTGAGCGTGGCCGACCGCCTCGCCGCCTGTCCAGGCTGGGTACGCGACGACGTCTGGGCCCAACTCGAGGACGGGCTCGACATCGCCGGCGTGCCCTTTGATGTCCGCGAGCGGGCGTTCACGGACCGTCACCGGTTGATGGAGCGGGCATGACGTCGGGGGGCGAGGTCCGCGGTCGTCTGTTCGGCAAGAACGTCCTGGAGGCCACCTTCCGGGCGGCGCCCGACGAGGACCTGTTCCTCGGCGAACTCCTCGTCGGGGTGGACGACGCCACGGGGCGCCGGTACCTGTTCCGGGTGGTGGACGTCACCTATGGCACCGAGCACAGAGAGCCCGGGTGGGCGGAGCGAGTCGCGGGCACAATGCTCGCCGACGACGGACGAGACGATGCCGGCGCTCATCCCCTGTACGAGCAGTCTCGGCGCACCTATCGGGTGGCGACCTGCAGCTGCCTCGGGTACCTGACGCCTCCCGGACCCGATGGTGTCCGAACGGAGTTCCGCAAGCCCAAGAGCCTGCCCACCCAGTTCTCGCGTGTCTTGGCACCCGAGCCGGAGGACTTTGCGTTTCTCGCCAGCCGCATGGGGGACCTGCCGGTCGGCATGCTGCGCAGTGGCGAGAGCGTCGTCGACTTCCGGGTCAGCATCCCCGGCGCCGCCCTGTCCAGCCACGTGGGCATCTTCGCCACGACCGGGATGGGCAAGTCCAACCTGATGCGCGTCCTGGCCGCCGGGGTCATGCGCGCCAATGGCCGTTACGGCCTGCTCATCATCGACCCTCACGGTGAGTACCGGACCGCATTGGCCCGTCATCCGTGGTCCGGCGAGCGGCTTCGCACGTATGCCGCCCGGTCACTGCCCAATACCACCGCCTTGCGCATCAGCCTGGCGGAGCTGGGCATCGACGACCTGCGCACGGCGTACGAGTGGAGCCGGCCCCAGGAGGAGGCGCTGTTCGAGCTGGAGCGCCACTACGGAGTGGAGGGGCTGGGCTGGCTGGCTGCCTTCGCCCGCCTCGACGACCTGCCCGGCTTCCGTGAGGTCGAACTCAACGGCCGCATCGCGCTGAGCACGCTGCAGGTCGTCCACCGTCGCGCCCGCCGGATCGTCGAACTCAAGTGTGTGGCGATGGACCCCAACGTTTCAGTCGGTGGGGCGGTGCTGAACGACCTGCTCGGGGGCAAGGTCGTCCTGATCGATGTCAGCGGCCTCGGGTCGACCGAGGAGGTCCTGGTTGCTTCCTACCTGACCCGTCGGGTGCTCGAGGAGTGGCAGAGCGCGTACCTTGACCGGCCCGAGCAGCACGAACGCATGCCGGTGGTCGCGGTCGTGCTGGAGGAGGCCCAGCGGGTGCTCGGGGCGAGTAAGGACCGGGAATCCAATGTGTTCCCGAGGGTCGCTCGTGAAGGGCGCAAGTTCAATGTCGGGATCTGCGCCATCACCCAGCAGCCCAAGCTTCTCGACGACGAGCTGCTCAGCCAGTTCAACACCTTCTTCATTCTCGGTTTGGCCGACGAGAAGGATCGCAACATCCTGCGAGCTTCGGCCAAGCAGGACATCAGCGCCGTCGGCAAGGAGATCCAGACGTTGATGCCCGGCGAGTGCCTGATCGCGGGGTTGGCGGCACCGTTCGCCATGCCGGCCAAGGTTGACCTCTATGCCGACCTGATCCGGGCGACACCGCCACCTCCGGCTCCCCGACCGACGGTGGCACCCAACATTTCCGCCCTGGTCGACTAGCGCGCGTCATTTCCTGAGTCAGGAGCGCATCGGCTGTCGCGCTGCTTTTGACAGCGGCCGAGAATTGTGAATACTTGTGCACGTTGGACGAGTCCCCTGAATGGGACAATCCTCCGGTCGGGCGCAGGTGCGCCCGCCTGCCCCGGACCCTGGCAGCGTCAGAGTTTCGCGACGGTGAGCGGATATTGGCGGGTGACGATCGGACCACCGGCCGTCACGCGCCTGAACGCAGCCGGGCCCTTGCTCCAATCCGCACCGTCCAACTCTCTACCTAGGGAAATATGGAACCTCTTCGATCTGGCATTGCTCGCGCATCCCTCATGGGCCGGCTTCACCGCCGGCGCCTCGCCAAGCGCACGCTCCCCGCCCTCGCGGCCGCGCTCCTACTGTCACCACTGCTGTTTGCGATGCCAGCGGAGGCCGCGGCCACCAGCCCGCCGCTCGGCACGGCGGCGAATTTCGCCGTGCTCGGCGGCAGCGCAGTCACCAATACCGGGCCGACCGTCGTGACTGGCGACCTCGGCGTCAGCCCCGGCACCTCGATTTCGGGGTTTCCGCCCGGCTCGGTCACCGGCACACTGCACAGCGCGGATCCGGCGGCCACCCAAGCGCAGGCTGACGTCGGCACCGCCTATGGTGTGGCCGCGGGTGAGTCCTGCGACACCAACCTGACGGGTTTGGATCTTGGGGGCATGACCCTGCCTCCCGGCGTCTACTGCTTCGACAGCTCAGCTCAGCTGACCGGTGTCTTGAAGCTCGACGCCCAAGGCAGTCCCACCGCGCAGTGGCTTTTTCAAATCACCAGCTCGTTGACCACGGCCAGCAACTCCGCCGTCGTGCTCGTCAACGGCGCGGGACAATGCACCAACAACATCACTTGGCAGGTCGGCAGCAGCGCCACGGTGGGTTCCGGCGGCATTTTCCTCGGCAACATCCTGGCCAATACGTCCATCACCATCACCACCGGTGCAAGCAGTACCGGAAGCCTGTATGCCCACACCGGCGCCGTGACAATGGACAGCAACAAGATAAGCACCTGTTCAGGCGCTATTCCGCCGCCAGGACCGCTGACCATCTCCACAACTCCATCGCCAGGCGTACCGGCTGGGGGCATCATCTCCGACTCGGCCAACGTTGCCGGCGGCCTGTCACCGGCGGGCACCGTGACGTTCAAGTTGTTCGGCCCCGGCGACCCCATGTGCACTGGAACCGCATTTGCGACCACGACTGGAACCCTCACCGGTAGAACGGCTTCGTCGGGCGACGTCACGGCGGGAGCTGCGGGCACCTACAACTGGGTCGCGACCTACAACGGTGACGCCAACAACGCATCGGTCACCTCGCCGTGCGGAAGCGAAACCGTGGTCGTCACCTCCCAGACCCTCACCGGCCGAGCCTACGGACTGACGGCCAGCGCCACCCTTGCCGGGCACACCCTTGTCAACGTGTTGCCCGTCCCAGACACCGGCGCCATTTCAACAACGTCCTCATCGACCACGACGACGCCGTGTGTCGCGACACTCAGCGGACTCGTGAGCGCCCACGTGCTCTGCGCCAACGTGACGACCGTGGCGTTCCCTGCCAAGTCGACGGCCAAAGCTTCGGTCGTGGATGCCGGCGTGGCGATCGGCGCCATCCCGACCATCACGCTCAGGGCCGTTCAGTCGACGTCGACGACCACCTGTCGCGGCTCGAACGGGACCACCACGATCGCCTTCCTCCAAGTGGGCAGCACCGTCGTGATCCCGTCGCTCACCACTGTCGCCCCGAACACGACAATCACCGTCGCAGGGGTGAAACTCGTCCTCAACGAGCAGATCCCAATCACCGGACCGGACACCGGCCTGACCGTCAATGCCGTTCACGTGACCGTCGATGTCTTGCATCTGGCCCAAACCAACGTCATCATCGCCTCTTCGGAGAGCGACATCGGCGGCTGCCCCTAACCGCCCTCGGAGGATCAGATTGGCGGCTGCCCCGCGCCCCGCCGCCCCGACGGACGGGGGCGGGGCCGGGCGGCGCATCCTCTGGGTGGCGCTACTTCAGGCCGCTGACCGCCTTGGCAATCACCAGCACCGACACGATGAGTGCCGACATGCATTGCACACTCATCAGGAGTTTCGCCCGGGTAGAAAGCGGCATCGTGTCGGTCGGGCTGAAGGCAGTTGAGTTGGTGACCGAGACGTACAGGTAGTCGACCAGCCTCGGCGCCCAGTCCGATTTCTCCGACGATGCTGCCGCCACCTCGTCGATGGAGTCACCATTCTCGTCTTGGGAGAAGCGGAAGTCGGCGAGGGGAAGGTCCGACCGGGAGAGCTGGGTACGCTTCACCGGGCCTCCCCGGTCGAGCTCCCAGTAGGCCAAGCCAAACACGATGATGTTCGTCAGCCAGACCTGTAGGGCGGCCAGAAGGAGCTTCTTGGCGTCACTGGCGGCCCCCGAGACGAGCGCATGCACCAAGAGCACGAGCGAGACGGTGTTGGCGCAGCCGATCACTGCGACCAGTGCGACCGACACGGCCCGCGACCATTTGGTCTCGCGGTTGAAATGGTGGGGGTTGATGGCGACAAGGGGCACGAGAAGCACGATCTCGAGCGCGGGCACGACGAAGCGGGTACCGAAGGTGAGGTTGCTGGGCAAAGCGGCATAGAGCACGACTCCGACCAGTACCGCGACAACCGCGGGAAATCGGTGCTCGTCATTCCGCCCACGGCGCGGCCCCCCGAGCATCGCGTCAGGGTTCGGCGAGTCCTTCTCGTTGACCGGCACGATGGACCACTACCCCGCCATCGTCATCGCCAAGCAGTCGTGGGTCGGCTGACGGGTGCAACTGCGGCCGCTCGGTGATCCGAGTCGGCAATGGCGGGCGAATGGCTGGCGGCGATAGTGACCGAGATGGGGGGCCGCACCATGGACGACCGGACCTTCGAGCGAATCGGAGCGATCAGCGCAGCCACCGTTGGGCTTCTGTCGCTGCTCTATGCCATTGCCTATCTCGGCATCACCCCGCCTGACCAACGGGGCAGCGACATCGACAAGTTCTTCCGTTCGTACCTCGCCCACCCCACGGGGCTCCGGCTGGCTGCGGTCTGCCTCGTGCTCTCGGGCCTCGTGAGCGGTGCCGCCGTTGTCGCACTGGTCGAGCGCGTCCTGCGGGCCACGGGCCGGGAGGGCCGGTCACCGACCTCGCTTACTTGGGCTGCCGTGGTGGCCGTCGTCGGCGGGTTGGCCACGTCGGCCCACGGGCTCGCCGACCTGGTCGGCGTGGACAAACTGGCGCATCGCTACGCCACCGGCGACGCGGCCGCCCGCGCTGCGGTCGCGGTGGCGCACGTCGCACCGTCGTCCGTGGACCCGCGCGGCCTGGCCACGTTTGCCGCGGCCGGGTTGGTGGCGCTGGCAGTGGGCCTGGCCCTTCGGTCGACCAACCCCCGCCTCGGCGTAGTCGGCTTGGTACTCGGAGGCGACATGGTGATCCTGTTCGTCGCCAATGCCGTAGGCATACCGGTCCTGGTGCTGCTCACCGGCGGATTGGCATCGGTGATCCTGGGGCCGATTTGGTGGTTCGGCATTGCCCGGCTGCTGTTGGCCGATACCTCGATGCCGACCTCGATGCCGGCCTCGATCACGGTCGACTCGGGGGCGACCACGCCCGTGCGGACGCCCGCCGCCCCCGAGAACGCCACGGCCTAGTCCTTCTGCTGCACCAAACGGTGTTCGGAGTCGTGGCTGCGGCCACTGTTACCGTGGTTCTGCAGGAACTGGTAGACGACGTTGTACAAGTTGAGGCTGAGTTGGTCCAGTTGGCTGCTCATGGTCGGGAAGTCCACGTTGGATTGGGCCACCTGTGAGATCTGCGACTGGATACTCATCACCTGCTGGATCGTGGCGTTGTCCACCTTGGTCACATGTACGACCGGGGTCTGGATCACGTACTGATGGGCGTAGGCGAAGGTCTGGCAGGACTGGCAGTTCTCGTTGAGCGCCACGGCCCCATTCTGCGGCTGATAATTGGTAGGAGATCCCTCCACCACGACGACCTGGAGGGCCACCGCTACCGAGCGGCAACCGGTGCAATCGAACGAATGGGCATATGCGACGTTGGTATCCGTGACCGCGCTCCCGTCCTGATCGAGCGCAAAGGCAGTATCGGCGTGGATTACCGGTGACGCGCTGTTGTTGTTTTCGGCTGTCACGTAATTTGTATGGCCCCAACGGACACCGTCGGCCGCGGCCGGGGTGGCGGCAAGAACGACTGCCGCAATGAAGCAGGCGAGGACTGACAAGCTGCGACGCACTAATTCCCCCTTTAGGAGTGACGGGAGATGGCGACGGGGCGTACCCGCGAGGGGACACCCCGTCGCCTCTCGCGTGCTAGTTGCCCTGGATGATCGGGGCGGTCTGAGTGGCGTTGGCATAGGCGGTCGAGCCGTCCGACAACGCGTTCAGCGCGACTGCGGCATTGATCGGGGCCGCGATATTTGCGTTGATCAGCGACATCGCAGCTCGCTCCGGCAACTCCTCACCAGCAAGGTCTTCCAGCTCGGCGCGTGTCAGCTTCCGGTACTCATCAGCCATCTCTCACGGTCCTTTCCGTCGGTTGCAAGCCCTTATTCCCACGCGGTCAGGTCGGGAAAACGTGGCAATCGTCGGCGGATCCAAATCGAACCCTCTTATTCCGCCGACGCCGGCGGTTGCTGCACGATCGGAGCCGTCTGTTCAGCAGTCGCCTCGGCCGTGGTGCCGGGCTCGCCCACGTTGCGCACTACGACCTTGTTGACCCGGCTCACCACGTTGACGCGGTCCCCACCGTGGGCCCTCGCCTCGCGGATGGCGGCTCGCACCTCCTGCTCGATGCGTTCTCTCAGTCCCATGCCCGTCTCCTACCCGGGTCGACGCGGTTTGATCCTCTCGGAACCGGGAATACCAACCAATGACCCGGCGGGGCGGTTTTCGTCGGTGTTACCGGATCAACCAAGGAGAACTAGATGACTGACGAATTCCGCAAGTTGACGCGGGAGGAACTCGAAGAGCTGGCGGGCGAGGAACTGCCCGAGCGGGCCGCCATGTCGCTGGTGAACGCCAACGTGGCCGCACCAGTCAACTTGGCTGCTGCCCTGAATGTCCTTTCGGACAACTCGACGGCGTACGCCAATGCCCAGCAGACCGCCCCCATCATCCAGCAGAACTGAGGACGCTTCCATGGCTGACGAATATCGCAAGCTGACCCGGGCCGAGCTGGAGGACATGGCTGGCGAAGCCCTGCCCGAACGGGCGGCCATGTCGCTCATAAACGCCAACATTGCTATCCCGGTCAACGCGGCCGTGGCGGCCAATGTGCTGTCCGACGGTTCGACCGCCTACGCCAACGCCCTTCAGAACACCCCCATTCAGCAGGGCAACCTGACCGGCGGCTGACGGCAGGCCCTGTCAGCACGGGGGGAAGAGCCAGTCCGCTTGCGCGGCGAGGGCGACGATCTCACTCTTTGAGGACCGTCGCCGCCGCCGTAGCCGGCGGATTTGGCGCGTCGCGCGCCCCGCCGGAAGAATCCGAACCCCACTGACCCGTTTGCCCCGTCGCCGGAGGCCGTCGCCGTGTACCGCGACGATCGCAGTCACGGGAACTCCCAAGGCGTCCTCGACGCGTTGGGCCTGTCCGATCACAGGGGCCACCTCGATGATCCACTCGCCCGCCCACACCTGACCCCGGTGGATGCGCAACCGGGCTCGGCGGTGCTTGGAATCGACCAGCCAGACACCGCTCGGCCCGATGACCAGGTGGTCCAGGTTGCCCGACCCGCCGAGCTGACACCGGTCGTGGAGGACGACGAAGCGCCGGGGTAGCCGGCCGAGGAGCCGGGCCGTT
Organism: Acidimicrobiaceae bacterium; assembly: GCA_030838045.1. Lineage (GTDB taxonomy): Bacteria > Actinomycetota > Acidimicrobiia > Acidimicrobiales > Palsa-688 > JALYXV01. Next base: position 4,973 of record JAUTXN010000375.1, on the reverse strand, counting down.
GCCTCCTCGCCGCGCGCGCCTCGCACCCAGCGATCGGGATCGCTCGCCGGCCGGCCCCACCAGGCCAAAGCGGCGCCCGCCAGCGCTCCGCCAAGCAACCAACGATCCCGTGTGGCCCATCCGGCTACGGCGCAGACCGTTGCGATCAGGGCGAGAGTGACGCTTCCCAACCGTCGGCGCACGGCGGTCCGCCGGGCTCGGCGACCCTCAGCCGCAGCCGACGCCCCGGCCTGGTCACGCACCGCGAGGCCTTTTCCCACCCCATCAGCAAATCACATCCGTGTAATCGTCACACCGGCCTGAGAAGCTGTAGCCATGCGAGTTGCGGCGATCGGCGATGCCCACCTCGGGCGGTCGTACTACCCCTTTACGACACCGGGCGGGGTCAACCAGCGGGAGTGGGACTTCGAGCAGTCGTTCGAGGCCGCGGTCGACCTGGCCCTGGCCCAGGAGCCGGACCTCATCGTGTGGTTGGGGGACGTCTTCGACCACCCCCGCCCGACGTACCGGTCGTACCGGGTGGCCCAGCGGGCGCTGGCGCGGATTCGGGACCACGGGCTGCGAGCGGTGATCATCAGCGGCAATCACGACACGCCCCGGCTGCCGGGCACGGGAAGCCCCTACTCGGCGCTGGCCGACGGCTTCCCGGAGATGTACTTCGCCCACCGCCTGACCTACGAGCGGTTCGAACTGCCCGGGCTCGTCGTGCACGCCGTCCCGCAAATGCTTTCGGTGGAGGCCACGCTCGAGGCCTTGGCCGAGGCCGACAAAGGCCGCAGCCTGGACCGCTCCAACCTGCTGCTGACCCATCCTCGCATCACCCAGGTACAACCGCGCTACGCCGACATCAACGAGATCGAGGTGGACGCCGGCCTGCTGCGCTCGGACTTCGTGTTGCTCGGGCACTACCACTTCCATACGCGAGTGGCCGAAGGGATCTGGTACGCCGGGTCCACCGATACGTTCTCCTTCGCCGACGATCCGGACAAGGCCAAGGGGATCCTGGTGCTCGACACCGACACGGGTGCGTGCCGCCACGTCCCGCTCCCGGGGCAGCGGCAGTTGGTGACGCTGGAGTCCGTGTTCGCCCTCGGCCTCACCCCGGCCGAACTGCAGGAGCAGGTGTTGTCGCGCGCCGAGAAGGTGCCCCCTGGGGCGGTGGCCCGGCTGTACCTCGAAGGGGTCGATCCGCAGGCCTACCGTCTCCTCGACGTGGATGCGGTGCGGGAGGCGGCGAGGGCGGGTTTGTTCCTGAAGCTCGAGCCGCAGTTCGGCTCGGTCATCAGCGAGGCCGAGCTGCCCGACCTCGACGCCATGGGCGCCCGCTGGGAGAGCTACGTGGACAAGCAGGACCTCACGGGCCTCGATCGGGACCGCATCCGCCAACTGGGTTTGCAGTATCTCGACCGGGCCGTGGAGGCGTCGGCGTGAGGATGGCGTGACGTGCTGCTGACTCGCCTCAGCCTGCGCAACTACCGGGTCTACGAGGACCAGCTCGACCTGGATCTCCCCCCGGGGCTGATCGGCATCTACGGGCCCAACGGGTCGGGCAAGAGCACGCTGCTCGAAGCCATCCTGTTCGCCCTCTGGGGCCGGGCCCGCACCGCCAAGGAGGACGTGCGGACCGCGGGCGTGGGCGGCGACTGCGTGGCCGAGGTGACCTTCGAGCACGAAGGCCATCTGTATGTCGTGCGGCGATCGCTGTCGGGCATCAACCTCACGGCCAAGGCGTCGGTGCACTGCGACGGCCAGGCCATGGCCGAAGGGGTGCGCGACGCGGGTCGGTACCTGCATCAGGTCCTCGGCATGGACGACGCGGCGTTCCGGGCGTCGGTGTTCGCCGAGCAGAAGCAGCTGGCGGCGTTCTCCGACCGGACGCCGGCGCAGCGGCGGGATCTGGTGTTGCAGCTCCTCGGGATCACGCCCCTCGACGTGGCGCGCGACGCGGCCCGCAAAGACGCCCGGGAGGTCAGGCAGAGCCACGACCGGCTCCGGGCCATGCTTCCCGACCTGGAGGAGTTGCGGGTCCAGGCGGCGGATGCCGCGGCGGCGGCCGAGGCGGCGGGGGTCGTCGCCGAGACCGAGGAGGCGGCCGCGTCCACGGCCCGGGGGCGGATGGTGGCCGCCGAGGAGGCGTTCGGGCGGCTGGATCGCCTCCGCCAGGAACACGATGCGCTGATGATCGAAGGCCGGGCGGCGCGTACCCAACTCGATGAGGCGGCGGCCGCGGTCCGGCTGCTCGAAGCCGAACAGGAGGCGCTCGCAGAGGCGGCGGCCCAACTCGAGGAGCTGCTCCCCCGGTCGGCCGGTGTGAGCGACGCCGAGGCCCGCTTGGAACTCGTGGCCGCCGTGGTGAACGCCGAACGAGCCCTGTCGGCGGTCGTGATCCCGCCCGAGCCGCCGACCCCGGACGCCGCGGCGGTCGACGAGGCGCAACGTGCGCTCGACGCGGCCCGGGGCGCGGCGGCGGGGATCGTTGGTCAGATCGACGCCGTCACGGCCGAACTGGCCCGCGCCCGGACCCAGGCCGAGCGGTCGGCGCACCTGTCGGGCGCAGCGGACTGCCCCTTGTGCGGGCAGGCCCTGGGCGACGCCTTCGAGCAGGTGCAGGCCCACCGGGCGGCCGAGGTGGACGAAGCCGAGGCCCGGTTGACGGTTCTGTCGGCATCCCGGGCAACCGTGGAGCGGGCGTTGACCGCGGCGCGTTCGGAGTTGACGGCCCGGCGCGAGGAGGAGGCCCGCCGCCAGCAGGCCCGGCAGCGGTGGGACCAGGCCCAGACCCGGCGGGCCGCGGCCGAGGACAGCCTCGCCGGCGCCCTTTTGGCCCTCGGCGACCTCGCCGAGGCTGAGTGGGTGGACGACCTCGTCGGCCCGGCGGCCGGTTCTGCCGTGGGCAGGCGCCCGACCGATCGTTCCGAGGGGGGTCGCGCCGGGGCCGACGGACAGGCGGGGTCAGACCATTCTCGGGCCGGACTTGACCGCCATGTGTCGCGGGCGCCGCTGTTGGCCGCATTGCGGGCCGACGTGGAGGCACGCCGGGCGGCCGCGGCCGCGGTGCAGCGGTTGCAGGGGCGCTTGGAGCGCCGGGCGACGGTCGCCGAACAACTGGAGCGGGCGCGGGACCGGACCGCTGAGTTCGAGCACCGGGTGATGGTGCTCCGGGACAAGCTTCGCAGCCTGGGCTTCGACCAGGGCGCGTTGGCCTCGGCGACGCGGGCGTTGGCCGAGGCCCAGGCGGTGGACGACCGGACGGCGCGACTGGCCCGCGCGGCCCGGTTGGCGGCCGAGCGGGCGATCGCCAGCGCGGAGGGCGAGGCCCGCCGGTTGGCCGACGGCGAGGCTCAACACGCCCAGCTGGCGGCACTTGCGGACGAAAGCCGGCACCTGGGCCGCATGGCCGAGCTGCTCCATGCCTTCCGCAACACCATCGTGGCGACCGTGGGGCCCCGGCTGGCGGTGCAGGCGGCCGAGCTGTTCGGCGAGCTCACCGACCGGGAGTACGACCGCCTGGAGGTGGACCCCGAGACCTACGAACTGCAGATCTGTGACGGCGGGCGGGTCTTCGGGCTGGACCGCTTCTCGGGTTCCGAGGTCGACCTGGCCAACTTGGCCCTGCGGGTGGCGATCAGCGAACACGTCCGGTTCCAATCCGGGGGCACGGTGGGGCTCCTCGTCCTCGACGAGGTCTTCGGGCCGCTCGACGAGGACCGCAAGGCCCGCATGCTCCAGGCGCTGGAGCGCCTGAAGGGACGCTTCCGCCAGGTGCTGGTGGTCACCCACGACGCCGACATCAAGGAACAACTGCCGCATGCGGTCGAGGTGCTGAAGCTCCCCGGCCGCCGTGCGACCGCCCGGCTCCTCGACGCCTGATCGAAAAGCGGGGCCCCCTGGCTCTGGCCTGCGGTGTGCCTGCCGCAGGGCCCCCGAGGGCGGGGTCTCTGCGGTGTGCCTGTGGCAGGTGCGCGGCCGTGCCTCTACGCCCAGGCCTGCCCGTTCCAGTATCGGGGCTGGCCGGAGCCCGCCGGGTCGGGGTACCAGCCGGGCGGGGGCGACGCCGGAGCGCCGCTCGAGGGGGGTGGGGTGGGGGGGCCGCCGTATTGACCGGGGGCGTCGCCGGGGCCGGGGCCGGGGCCGGGGCCGGGGCCGTACTGACCCGGCGTGGAGCCGCCGCCGTACTGACCGGGCGCGGAGCCGTAGGGGCCGGGCGCTGAGCCCCCGCCGTACTGACCGGGGGCTGAGCCGTACTGACCGGTACCGCCGTACGGGGCACCGCCTCCGTATGGCGCGCCCCCGTAACCGCCGCCACCGGTCGGCCCTCCGCTTCGCTGGGCCGCAGCCACCTTGGGCCGGATGGCGATCAGATAAACGAGGCCGATGATCAACGGGCAGATGAACAGGCCGACGATGGTGAGCACGATCCACAGCGTCTTGTTCTGACCCGACTGCTCCCACGCCCACGTGGGGTGGAGGAACACGTCGACGATGGCGATGATGCCGATGATCAGGCCCGGTATGGACAGGATCAGGAAAAATGGGCTGGCGTAGATGGTGGCCGACAAGACCATGGTTCCCTCCATTGCCGGGGCGGTTGCCACGGTCTGCAACATGGTGCCACGGGCGGGCGCCGGGCGCGATAATGAACGGTGACGGTGAGCCGGTCAGGTGGTCGCGGCCATGCGACGGCGGCAACGCCGTTGACGTGGTCGAGGAAAGTCGGGACTCCGTAGGGCAGGGTGCTGGCTAACGGCCAGTCGAGGCAACTCGCAGGAAAGTGCCACAGAAAACAGACCGCCGATGGGCGGATGGACCGGTTCGCCGGGACAATCGCCACAGGTCAGGGTGAAACGGTGCGGTAAGAGCGCACCAGCGCCCGGGGTGACCCGGACGGCTTGGCAAACCCCACCCGGAGCAAGGTCAAATCGTGGGAGGAGCGGCCCGCTCGATCTCCCCAGGTAGACCGCTTAGATGGATGG
>JAUTXN010000373.1 GCA_030838045.1 Acidimicrobiaceae bacterium | reverse complement strand
GGGCCGTGATCGGTGTGGACGGGTGATTGGCTCATGGGACAGCTACTCCGAGACGCTCGACAGCTTCGGTGGCCCGCCGGCGGGCCTCGCGGTCGACGTCGAGCACGTCCTCGACCGACTCCGGGATCCGCACGTCATGGCCACCCAAGACTCTTTCGATTACCACACTGATATCGATCCAGCGGATCTGACCCTTGAGGAACGCGGCCACCGCGACCTCGTTGGCGCCGTTCAGGGTGGCGGGGGCGCTACCACCGGCGCGACCAGCGTGGTAGGCCAGATCTAGGCAGGGAAAAGCCTCCCGATCTGGCTGCTCGAAATCGAGACGGGTGAGAGTCTTCCAGTCGATGGCCCCAAAGGGGGTTGCCAGGCGGCCCGGGTATGCAAGGGCGTACCCGATGGGCAGGCGCATGTCAGGCAGTGAGAGTTGGGCCATGACGGCCCCGTCGGTGGTTTCGACCATGGAGTGGATGATCGACTGGGGGTGCACGACAACGTCGATGCGGTCGTAACCGACGTGGAAGAGTTCGTCCGCCTCGATCACCTCGAGGCCCTTGTTCATCAGCGTCGACGAGTCGACCGTGATCTTCGGGCCCATCTGCCACGTGGGATGCGCGAGGGCGTCCTCGATCGTCACTTCGGTCAAGTTGGCAGCCGACCGGCCCCGGAACGGCCCGCCGCTCGCTGTGAGCATGATCCGCCGCACCGATGGCCAATCGACGGGCGAGGTGGCGCCGCCGCCTACGGGACGGTTGGCGTGGGCGTCGGGGTCGCCGCCGGCGTGGACACCGTGGTCGCTGCCGCCGGGGGCGTCGTGGTCGCTGCCGCCGTGGGCACCGTGGTCGCTGCCGGCGTGGGCGGCGGGGGCGGTGCCGCCGTGAGCGGCGTGGTCGGTGGCGGCGTGGGCGTCGCGGTCGGGGCCGCCGTGGGCGTCGCCGGCGTGGGCCCCGTGATCTGCGCCGGCGTGGGCGGCGGGGTCGGTGCCGGCGTGGGCGGTGCCGGCGGGGGCGTCGGGGCTGGGGCGGGTCGCGCTTGCGTTGCCGCGGCGTGCGGCGTCGCCGACTGCCCGGAGGCACTGATGGATGGCGCAGTGCTCGGAGTCCACGGGGACGATTTCGGCGCCCCGGGTGGCTCGGACCCGCTGAACGACGGGTCCACCGGCAATCAGCGACTCCTTGTTGGCCAACGCCAGGCGATGGCCGGCCTCCAGGGCCGCCAAGGTGACCCGAAGGCCCGCGAAACCGACGACGCCATTGACGACGACGTCGGCGTGGCGGGCGATCTCGGCCATGGCCTCGGGGCCGGCGAGCACCTCGGTCCCCCGCGGCACCCGCTCCTGGAGGGCGTGCGCCAGGGCCGGGTCGGCGATGGCAACCTGGCGCGGCCGCAGCAGTTCGGCTTGGGCGACAAGCGCGTCAAGCGACCGGGCCGCCCCGATGGCGATGACCTGGTATTCGTCGGGCTGGGCACAAATGACGTCGATCGCCTGAGTACCGATGGACCCGGTCGAGCCGACCAGGCTGACGGTCTTCATCGGCTGCCGCGTCGTCGGCCGCCGGGGAAATGTTGCACTAGCCCAGTTTGAGGTACAGGGCGAGGTAATAGGTCGCGGGAAGCACGAAGAGCAGGGCGTCGAAACGGTCGAGCAGGCCGCCGTGGCCCGGCAGGACCGAGCCGGAATCCTTCAGATCGAGATCGCGTTTGACCATCGACTCGCACAGGTCGCCGAGGGGGGCCACGACGGCGATCACCAAGCCGAGCAACAAGGCGTGCTTTCCTGACCAGGTCTTACTCAGGAACGGCAGGCGGGAGAGGATGAACGACAGCACGATGGCCCCGAGTCCGCCCCCGATTACGCCCTCCCAGGTCTTCCCGGGGCTTATCGAGGGCGCCAACGGTCGATTCCCGATCGAGCTTCCGGCGAAGTAGGCGGCCGTGTCAGCCGCCACGGTCACCAGGACGGGAAGCAGCAGCAGTTGCTTGCCGTTGTGGACCCGCAGCAACAGGGACGCGTACGAGCCGAACACGCCGATCCAAACGAAGGTCATGACGGTGAGCCCGACATTGACTACTGGGCGTGCGTCGACGACCCCGAACATGTACCAGAGCATGGATGTGATGAAGACCAGGGCGAGGATGAGGGGGACCGACACCTCCCCTCGCCAGTACGCCGAAAGCATTAGGGCGACCGTGGCGCACACCCCGAGGAGCGTGGCGGGGCGGAAGCCCCGGTGCTGGATCAGGTTGTACAGCTCAAGGGAGGATGCGGTCACGATGACCGTCGCCAGGAGCATCAGGACGGCGGCGCCCAAGACATAGGCGAAACACAGGGCGAGCAACATCCCCACCCCGACGACAGTCGCGGTCGGGAGGTCCCGCCCTCCCCCCCCGGGCGGGCGCGGACTGGGACCGCTTCGCCGGGGCGGGCGAGCCCCGAGTGGACCGGGCCTTCGCGGCGCCGGCCTGCGGCTGGCTGGTTGAAGAGGCGGTGGCTCGTCCAGGACAGGATCGAGGACCGGTGCCGGACCGGAACGCTCGTCCTCGAGACGCTCGAACTGCTCGTCGAAGGAAAACATGTCGGAATGCTCGGTCCGGCTGGTGTCCAGGGCACCGAGACGCGGCTCGTCATCGGCGAGTTGGCTCACGTCGTCGAGATCGTCCCAGTCGGACGCCTCGTCCCGCCAGCGAAGGCCGCGGGAGCCCAGCGCCTGCCAGGCCGCCATCTCTTCGCCCTTGGACGACTCGCGCTCGGGGCGGATGAAGGGCACCTCCCCGGTCGGCGGATCGGTCCAATGCTGTAGCTCGGGCATCGACCCGGAGTGGACGTTGATTCCCTCGTCCGGAAGGGCCAGATCGGGTGCATCCGGTGGGAGCGCAGCGGGGCTCGGCTCGTAGGCAGGAGCGGCGGGCGTGGATCTCGGCGGCTCCGGCGGGTCGATACTTGCGGTGAAGGTTTCCGATCCAGCGGCTGCGGCGCCGACGGTCTCCCAGCTTGGTTCCCGGGATCCCAGCGGGTCCTTGGCAAAGTGCTTGGGACCGTCGGTCGATGCGCCAACGGTGAGCGGCTGGGCGGCGGTCGGCGCCAGATCATCGGACCAGCCGGTCTCTACTGGCCACCCCGCATCGGCCGACTCACGCTCCGGCTCGGGGGCAATTCGGTGAGTGTCGGACTCCGAGGGAGGCAGCAGGCGTACGACCCTGGGTGGTGACGGCGCCCGGACCGGCTCCGGCTGCTTGGCCCGGTTGGTCAACCGACCGCCAAAGCGGCGCTCTGGGGGACGGACGGCAGGTCTCGGGACGGCAGAGGCGGGATCGACCGAGTCGGGCAACGGGAAGCGGTGCGGCGACCTCGGGCCACTCGGGGGCGGGGGCACGTCGCCGAAGCGGGGGGCGTCGTCGGGTTGCCGGCCGGCCGCTTGTCCGGCTTCCAGCGCCGCCTGGGCTTCTTCGGCGCGGATGATGCGGACGCCTTCCGCCTGCGGGCGGGGCGAGAGCGATTCGTCTCGCTCGTGGCTCTCGTCCACTACGCCTCCTCTCGGTCGGATGCGGGCCCACAGGGCGCTGATGAGCTGGACATGTCGCTGCTGACGCCCGCGTCATGGGAAAAATACCAGGCCAAAGGCCTAGCGTCGATCCGCGGCAAACCGAGTTGGTGCGTCTCGGGTAGCCAAATCACACGGAGAGAAGCTCTTTCTCCTTGTTCTCCAGCATGCGTTCGATCTCGGCCACGTACTCGTGGGTGAGTTTTTCCAGGTCCTTTTCCGCCCGATCCAGCTCGTCGGAGGAGATGTCGCCGTCTTTCTCCAGCGATTCGAGATCCTTCCGGGCCGATCGGCGAAGGTTGCGGACCGCTACTCGTCCGTCCTCGGCCTTGTGATGGACGACCTTCACCAGCTCCTTGCGGCGCTGCTCGGTCAGCATCGGGAACACCAGGCGGATGACGGTACCGTCGTTGCTCGGGTTGATGCCGAGGTCGGACTGCTGGATCGCCTTCTCGATCGTCTTCAGGCTGGACTTGTCGTACGGCGTGATCACCATCAGACGGGCCTCGGGAACTTGGATTCCGGCGAGCTGCTGCAGAGGCACTTCTGTGCCGTAGTAGTCAACTCTCAACTTCTCCACGAGCACCGGGGCGGCTCGGCCTGTGCGCACGCCTCCGAAGTCGGACTGCGTGTGACCAACTGCTTTGGCCATCTTTTCCCGGCAGTCGTCGAGGACAGCTTCGACGAAGGATTCGTCCATCAGCGGATCAGCGTACCGATCCTCTCGCCCTGAAGTGCGCGACGCAGGTTTCCAGGCTCCATGATCCCGAAGACAAGGATCGGCAAGGAGTTCTCCTTGCACAGGGTGATGGCGGTCAAGTCCATGACCCGAAGGCCCTTGGCCATGACCTCGTCGAAGGTCACCTCGTCGAGCTTGGTGGCGGTGGGATCGAGGTTCGGGTCGGCGGTGTAGACCCCGTCGACGCCGCCATGGGTGCCCTTCAGCAGCACGTCGGCCTCGATCTCGACGCAGCGCAGCGCAGCCGGGGTGTCGGTCGTGAAGAAGGGATTTCCCATGCCCGCCGCGAATACGACCACGCGACCCTTCTCGAGGTGGCGCATCGCCCTTCGGCGGATGTACGGCTCGGCGATCTGCGACATCTGGATCGCCGTTTGGACTCTGGTGGGTTGTCCGGCCCGCTCCAGGGCGTCCTGCAAGGCCAGAGCGTTGATGACCGTGGCCAGCATGCCCATGTAGTCGGCGGTGGCGCGGTCCATGCCCGCCGCGGAACCGGTGGCGCCGCGCCAGATGTTCCCGCCACCAACGACGACCGCAACCTCTGTGCCGAGCTCGGTTCGAACCTCGGTAATCTCCCGGGCGATGCGGTCGACCACCGCGCCGTCGATGGTCTCATCGACGGACCCGCTGGCGAACGCCTCGCCGGAGAGCTTGAGAACGATCCGTTTCCAGGGAGGCGACGGCTGACCCATCGCCGTCCCTACTCGCCGATCAGGACCTGAGCGAAACGAACCACGGTCGCCGATCCCAGGACCTTCGACACGATCTGCTTCTCGTCCTTGGCGTAGGGCTGCTCGAGAAGGACTCCGCCCGGGACCCGCTTGAACCAGCCCTGGATCTTGCCCTCGACGATCTTGGGGATGGCTTGGTCGGGCTTGCCTTCGTTCCGAGTCTGAGCCTCGAGCGTCATCCGCTCCGCGGCGACCTCCTCGGCCGGGACTTCGTCGCGGGAGAGATAGGTGGGCTTCCCGAAGGCAATGTGAACCGCGAGGTCGTGGGCTAGTTCGGCATCGCCATTGGCAATCTCGACGAGGACACCGTTGACGCCGCGGCCTGACTGCTGGTGGAGGTAGGTCTCGAGCACGTTGCCGTCGCCCGCAACGAAGCGGACCACTCGGCCGAGTTGGATGTTCTCCTTGAGGGTGACCTGTAGGTCCTCGATCGCATCCTTGCGAGTGTCGACCGCGCTCTCGCCGTCTTCGGCGACGGCGGCGGCCAGTTCAGTTGCCAGCTGGATGAACGGTGGGGACTTGGCTACGAAGTCTGTTTCCGACCTGAGCTGAACCAACGCCGCAACGCCCGTCGACGGGACGAAGGCGGCGGCGATTGCGCCCTGAGCGGCGTCGCGGTCAGACCGCTGGTCGGCTTTGACCAGGCCCTTTTCGCGCAGCAAGCGCGCCGCGGCGTCCTGGTCGCCGTTCGTTTCAATCAATGCTTTCTTTGCGTCGAGGATGCCAGCGCCGGTCGCGTCGCGCAGCGTCTTGACTTCCCTGGCGGAAATCTCTGCCATCAGTGGTGTTCCTACTCCTGTGTTGTTGAGGTGTCGATAGGGGTCGACGATTCGGACGGTGTCGCCGCGGTTGCGGGCGTCGCCGCGGCTGCCGCGGCGTCTGTTTCGGGGGCGGTGGCTGCAGGCTGGGCCGTGGCGGCCGGCTCGGCGGTGGCGGGCTCGGGTGCTGGCTCGGGCGTCGCAGCCGGCGTGTCTTCCGCCGTGGGGACCTCGGTGACGGCGTCGACCCCGACGGCGGCGTCCGCCCCGTCGGCATCAGATGACGGGGCGGGAACTGACCCGGCGGCCGGGCCCGCGGCTGGTGCCGGTCCCGGGGTTGTGGGCTCGTCAGTGGTGTCGGGCGCCCCCTCGACCCGGGCCTGGTGGGCGTCGCTCTGGCGGCGCGACGCAGCGAGTCGAGCCTCGCGTTCTTGCGCCTGGACCGCCGCCTGGCGTCGGGCCTCTCGCTGCTGCTCCGACCGTCGAGCTTCTTCGGCAGCATCCTGCACCGACGGCCCTGCGGCCGCGGCGCTCGACCGGGCGGCTCTACGGGAGGCGATGAACCTGCCCTCCTCGACCGCGTCGGCAATGACCCGACACATCAGAGTCCCAGCCCGGATGGCGTCGTCGTTGCCCGGGATCACGTACTGGATGAGATCCGGGTCACAGTTGGTGTCCACCACAGCCACGATCGGGATCCCAAGCTTGTTGGCCTCGGTGACCGCGATGTGTTCCTTCTTCGTGTCGATGATGAACACGGCGTCAGGTAGCCGGGTCATATGGCGGATGCCACCCAGGTTGCGCGCCAGCTTCTCCAACTCCCGGGACAGGATCAGCGCTTCCTTCTTCGGCATGGCCTCGAAGTCGCCCGCCACCTTCATCCGCTCGTACTCCTGCATCTTCTTCACACGACCGGAAATCGTGGTGAAGTTGGTGAGCATGCCGCCGAGCCACCGCTCGTTGATGTAGGGCATGCCGCTCTGATCGGCGTACCGGGCGATCGGATCCTGCGTCTGCTTCTTCGTCCCGACCGACAGCACGGTGCCACCCGCCGCTACCAGGTCACGCACGAACGAATACGCCAGATCGATCTGCTCGAGCGTCTGATTGAGATCGATGATGTAAATGCCATTGCGCTCGCCGAAGATGAATCGCTTCATCTTCGGGTTCCAGCGCCTGGTCTGGTGACCGAAGTGAACTCCGGCCTCCAGCAGCTGTTTCATAGTGACGACGGCCACGGCTGCTCCTTCCCATCGGTTGGTCCAGACTCGCGCGCTACGCCCCGCACAGCGGGCGACCGTGGGTGCACGCGAGAAGTGATGACAGCCCAGCGGACGCGCTGGACCAAGAGCAGCCTACCGCAGCAGGAACTATCACCACATCGAACTAAGCGGTGGTGTGCCTGGTCCTAGGCCGAGTCACGTAGTGGTGCACTGAGGCGGGATCGCAGCTGGAGCACGGCCTTGGTATGGATCTGGCAGACCCGACTCTCGGTCACGCCGAGGACCTCGCCGATCTGAGCCAGGGTGAGGCTCTCGTAGTAGTAGAGCGTCAGCACGATTTTCTCCCGGTCGCCCAAGCGGTTGATCGCGCCCGCCAGCAGCTGCTTCATCTCTTCGACCTCAAACGCCGCTACCGGGCCCTCGCCTCGATCGGGGATGGTGTCGACCAACGTCGTCGTCTCACCGCGCTCGCCGCTGCCACTCGACAGGACCTCGTCCAAAGCCACGAGACCAACGAAAGAGATCTGGTTGAAGATTGCCTGCAACTCGTCGTCGTTGATCCCGAGCTCTTCGGCCACCTCGGCATCGGATGGCGTGCGCAGCAATTCGGCTTCCAACTTGGCGTAGGCCCGCTCGATAGATCTGGCCTTGGCGCGAACGGATCGTGGCACCCAGTCGATGGACCGAAGCTCATCAATGATCGAACCTTTGATGCGCGTGATGGCGTAGGTCTCGAACTTGATGTTGCGCGATGTATCAAACTTCTCAATCGCGTCGATCAGGCCAAAGATGCCATAACTAACGAGGTCCGCCTGCTCGATGCTGTGAGGCAGGCCCGCCGAGACCCGCCCAGCCACATATTTGACCAGCGGCGAGTAGTGAACGATCAAGCGGTCCCGCGATCCATGGTCCCCAGTTCGCTTGAACTCGGCCCAGATCTCTTCGATGCTGCCCCTATCGTGATCTTGGCTCAACACATCACTTCGCTCATGCACGCGGATGGGTGGTCTCAAAGACTGCGCGCAAATGCTCCTTGCTGACGTGAGTGTAGACCTGAGTTGTCTGCAAACTTGCGTGGCCGAGAAGTTCTTGCACCACTCGCAGGTCGGCACCCCCGTCGAGCAGGTGCGTTGCGAAGCTATGGCGCAGGGCATGGGGATGCGTCGGTGAAGGAGCGCGGCGGTCGAGGAGGCGCCGAACATCACGCGGTCCGAGGCGAAGGCCACGACGGTTGACGAACAGCGCATCCGGCGGGGTGTCGGCCACGACCATTGCGGCCCGCCCGCTCGTGATCCACGCCTGCACGGCGCTTGCGGCGGGCGGGCTGATGGGGACTTGGCGCTGCTTGGAGCCCTTTCCCCAGACCGTGACGACCCGGCGGGCCAGATCGATGTCACCCCGACCGAGGCCGCATAGCTCGGCGACTCGCAGCCCCGAGCCGTACAGCAGTTCAAGGACAGCATCGTCTCGGAGCCGGACGGCGAGGGGGTCGTCAGCGACCTTGGCCGCCGGGTGGTCGAGCAGCGCATCGATCTCCACCGGACCGAGAACTCGGGGCAACCGAGCGGGGCCAGACGGCACGGAGAGCCGAACGGACGGATCTGCGTCGATCACTCCTTGCCTCCGGAGCCAGTCGAAGTAACGCCGCAGGGCGGCAGCCTTGCGCGCAACGGTTCGCCGGGCGTAGTTCCGGGTGGCGAGATATGCCATGTATCGACGGAGCAGCAACCGGGTTACTTCAGGAGGACCTCCGAGTTGGGCTCGAGTCGCCCAAGCAACGAAGGCCTGGACATCCCTGCGGTACGCGACGATGGTCGACGCGGCGACATCGGTGAGCGAATGTTCGAAGTCGTCCACCTGCCATGACATGGGCCGACGTTACCCATCGGTGTCCCGTGATCGCGTCATTCCCGGTCACACCGCTCCCACCAGGCTCCCTCCCCTCGGACGACGCCGAGTCCTTCGAGATGCAGCAGGACCACACTGAGTGGCCCGATCGGAAGACCGGTCCGATCCGCGATGAGGCTGGTCGGCGTTGGAGTCCGGTCGATCGAGCGGAGAACGCGCAGCTCCGGCGTACCGAGGTTGCGCCCTCGGGCCGGCGGCACGGGCGCCCCCTGACCGGGCGCCATCGACTCGGGCAGCGGGGTCCCGCTCCCGTTGACCGTCGATGACCGCTGGCGGATCTTCGAGCCCGACGACCTCGAGGCTGTCGACGTCGATGTAGCTGCGGGCCGTGCCGGCGGCGGCCATGACCGAAGGTCTCCCAAGGCGGCGAGAACATCGCCGGCGTGGCGGGCCGGTCCCACACCCTCGTGCAAGAGCTGATTGGTTCCAATCGACGCCGGGCTGTTGACCGGACCTGGGACAGCCAGCACTTCGACGCCGCGGTCGGCGGCCGCGGCCACCGTCAGCATCGACCCGCCAGCCACATGGGACTCGACGACGACCACCACGCGGGCGAGCGCCGCGATCAGCCGGTTTCGGGCCGGAAACCGCCAGGACTGCGCCGGTTGCCCGGGCGCCGCCTCGGAAATGACCGCGCCGGATGCAGCCACTCTGACCCAGAGCTCAGCGTGGCGACGCGGATAGGGCCGGTCCACCGCGCTGGCGGCCACGCCGAGAGGCCCTGTGGCGGCGACGGCCGTCAGGGCGCCCTGGTGCGCAGCGCCGTCGATCCCGAGCGCCAATCCCGACACGACGCATACTCCGCAGTCAGCGAGGTCGTGGCCCAGCTCAGTTGCGACTGCTCGGCCGTATCCCGTGCATTGCCTGGTACCAACGATGGCCACGCAGGGCCTGTCGAGCACTGCCAGGTCGCCGATCCAGAACAGGACCCCCGGTGGCTCGGCGTCGCCGGCCAAGGCAGCGGGGAATTCAGGTCCGTTGAGATAAGCAACGCGGATCTTGGCCTTCCGGATCTCGTCCCATCGACGGTCGATATTCCTTCTCGTCGCCACTTCGGCCCACGCCACCCGGTAGCCGGTTCGGCGGGAACCCGGGCTCGGCTCGGGGCGCCGGACGTCGCCACTGAGTACTTGTTGCCACACCATTTCTGGAGAGGCGTCGCGAAGCAGGGCGACCAGTCGGGCCGGGCCGATTCCGGGCAGGTCCGCCAGCGCGGCGGCATACGCCTCGGGCGGAAGGTTGTCGGGGCCTGTCATGCCGGGACCGTGGCACCCGTGAATGGGTCGCTCCGGAGAACCAATGCTGCGCACACGTCCTCCTCGTCGATCGGCCCTGGTCGCCCGGCCAGATCGGCGAGTGTGCGAGCGACTCGTCGCACTCGGTGGAGCCCACGAGCACTCAGACGACCCTGCCGCAGCCGGGCCTCGAGCACCGACCGGGCGGCCGGGGTCAATGGAGCCATCTCGTCCAGCGCCGGAGCGGGGAGTTCCGCGTTGCAGCGCACGCCCCGGGCGGCGGCGATCTGGCGTGCATTGGTCACCCGCTCTGCCACGACCGCTGACGATTCCTCGGGCGTGCTGAGGCCGGGCAGATCGGGCAACAGTTGGGCGATCTCGGGTCGATCGACGGTCACCCGCAGATCAAACCGGTCCAATAGCGGCCCGGAGACTCGGGCGGAGTAGCGGACGCGGGCGTGATCGCCGCAGCGGCAGCTACCGGGCGTCAAACCGTCACCACATGGACAGGGATTCATGGCTGCCACGAGGAGGAACTGAGCCGGGAAGGTCACACTGGCCCGCGCCCGGCACACCCGGATGGCTCCCTCCTCGAGTGGTTGTCTCAAAGTGTCGAGGACAGCGGCAGGAAACTCCGCAAGCTCATCGAGAAAGAGAACACCGAAGTTGGCGCAGGAGATCTCGCCCGGTCTCATGGACGCGGTCCCACCCCCAACGAGAGAGACCGCCGATGCGCCGTGATGCGGGGCACGGAACGGTGGTCTGCGGAGCACACCTGAAACCGGGAGAGGAAGCCCCGCGGCGGAATGGATCCGGGTCGTCGCCAGCGCTTCGGCGGGAGTCAATGGGGGCAAGAGTCCCGGAAGCCGCCGCGCGAGCATCGACTTGCCGGCCCCAGGCGGCCCCACCAACAACAGATGGTGCCCACCCGCGGCCGAGACCTCCACCGCGCTTCGGCCGAGCATCTGCCCACGAACGTCGGCTAAGTCGGGTTCGGCTTCGACCTGACCTTCAGATGGCGTCGGAGGACTGGCCCAGCGCCGCCGGCCTTGCAAGCAGTCGGTGAGCTGGCGGAGATTTGTCGCAGTCCGCACCTCATGGCGCCCGAGCGCGGCCGCCTCGGTGTAGCAAGCAGGCGGGACGACCACTACGGGCTCCCGAACAGCGTCGACCATGGCCAGCACGCCGGGGATGGGCCGTAGTGAGCCGTCGAGTCCGAGCTCGCCCATGAACGCCATCCCCTCGATGTCGTACGAATGGAGCACATCAGCCGCGACGAGCAGTGCGACGGCGACGGGAAGATCGAGCCCGGCACCCGACTTTCGCATCCCCGTCGGTGCCAAGTTGACGGTGACCCGGCGGTTCTCCCAGCGCTGACCGCTCGACAGCAACGCGGCTCGGACGCGGTCCCTCGCTTCTCGGCAGGACGCATCCGGCAATCCGACGACTGTGAATCCGGGAAGGCCGTTGGAAATATGCACTTCAACGGTGATGGGCCAACCGTCAACGCCGAGCAGCGTTGCGGATGGGACGGTCGCGAGCACCGGGCGCCTCCTCTAGTTGCAATGGAGGAGGGCCGTCGAACTGACGCCGGCCACTCGAGGCGTCAAAGAACCCTACCGAAGGCATGTGACAGTGACGCCCCTTTCGATGGATCCCAGGGGTTATTGTCACAGGTCACCGTTACGCTGCGAACGTATGTTCGAGTGTGGAGTTCACGGCCGATGTGCCTCGGTCTGATCGAGCTGCGGGCGGCGATGGAGCACTACGCCACCGGCTTCGACGCCGACCGGCTGTCGTGCGACGACGCTCAGACGGTGGTGGGCGAGGCGTCGGCAATGGAACACATGGCGGCCACCGTCAAGGCGCTGGCCGCAGCCCGGGCCGCAGAGGCCACGCAGTGGAAAGCCCACGGCCACCGCTCGGCCGAAGAGGAGCTGGCTCGGAGGACGGGCACCAGCCTGCAGGGGGCGCGAGAGGCGTTGGCCTTGGGCCGCCGACTGGCCGAGCAGCCCGAAGTGGCCGACGCCGCCCGCCGGGGCCAGTTGTCGACTGGGCAGGCGGCGGCCATCTCCGAGGCGGTCGACGCTGACCCGAAGGCGGCGGAGGACTTGATCGAAGCCGCCCAGGCAGGGGGCTCGTTGGCCGAATTGAAAAATCAGTGCGCCGAAGTCAAGGCGGCGGCCACCGATCTCGAAGCCCGGCGCCAGGCAATCCACCGGCGCCGGCATCTGCGCGGGTGGACAGATGCAAACGGCGAGTGGCACCTGGTGGGCTCAGGAAATCCCGAGAACGGCGCCCAGATCATGGCCGCTCTAGGCCCGCTCGCAGAACGGGCCTTTCGGGACGCCCGCGCTTCGGGACGCCGAGAGCATCCCAATGCCTACCGCTTCGACGCCCTGGTCGAACTGGCCATGGCGGCCACCGGGACCTCCTCCGCCTCCCCCGACCTCCCCGTAGAACCCGACGCTCCGGCGCCGGCCTGCAGCCCCGACCTCTTCGGGGGCACCGAGCCCGATGTCTCCGGCTGCGCTCCCGCTGCCCCTCAGGATCGCCCTCCCCCGGCTCAACCCCACAACGGTCACCCAGCACCCCCCGACCGCCATCGCCCGGACCCGGGACCGGCGGACGCCGCGAATGGGGCCCCGAAGGGAGGCCGCCGTGGCCGAGGCGGGCGGGCCCGGGTCCAACGGGGGGCGCCGGTCAAGCTGCTCGTCCGAGTCGACCTCGACGCCTTCCTGCGGGGGTTTCCGACCGACGGCGAAACCTGCGAGCTGGTCGGCTACGGCCCCATCTCGGTCTCCGCCGTCCAAGACCTACTCAAGGATGGGGACCCGTTCATCGCCGCCATCTTGACCAAAGGGAGGCAGCTCCTTGGCGTCGCCCACCTAGGCCGTCAACCTACGGCCCACCAACGCAGCGCCTTGCAATGGCTGTACCCGTCATGCGCCGCCCAAGGCTGCCCTGAGCCAGCAGACCATCTCCAATTCGACCACCGCCACGACTGGTCCCAGACGCACATCACCCTCTTCGACTGGCTCGACTCCCTCTGCCGCCACGACCACGCCAAAAAGACCCGGTACGGCTGGTCGCTCGTCGACGGCGTCGGCAAGCGACCCTTCGTTCCTCCGACCGACCCCCGGCACCCTCGATACAAACCAGCACGGGACGGACCGCCATGACCCTGGTCGGGCACACTCGTCAGCGACCTTGGAACTTGGGGTCCCGCTTTTCTATGAAGGCCGACAGGGCTTCGGCGGTGTCGGCGGTGGAAAAGTTGATGGTCTGGCATCGGCCCTCGTCCTCGAGGGCTTGGGCCATCGACACCTCAAAGGACTGGTTCAGGAGGCTCTTGGTCATGGACAGGGCGATTGGGGGACCGGCGGCGAGTTGGCGGGCCCAGGTGTCCACGAAGTCGTCGAGGTCGACCGCAGGAACGACTCGATTGACCAGCCCCATGTCGAGGGCTTCCTTGGCGGAGAGGATGTCGGCGAACAGCGCCAGTTCCTTGGCGCGGTGCAGGCCAACCAGCCGGGGCAGGAGCCACGACCCGCCAAAATCGATGGACAGGCCCCGGCGGGCGAAGATCTCGGAAAACCGCGCCTCGTCAGAGGCGACGATCAGATCGCATCCGAAGGCCAGGTTGCACCCGGCTCCGGCCGCCACGCCGTTGACCTTGGCGATGGTCGGCTTGGGAAGGCGGTGCAACGTAAGGGCGACGTCTCCCACGAGGCGCATGAGTGAGAGGGGGTGTCCTGTCGACCCGACCGAAGTGAGATCGGCGCCGGAGCAGAAGGCGCCGCCCGCACCGGTGACCACGACGACACGATCAGTCTCGCTGCGGGTGACCTCGGTGAAACAGGCCTGAAGCTCTTGCCACATCACGGCGTTGGCCGCGTTTTTCTTCTCTGGTCGGTTCATGGTCACGGTGACGACGCCATCGGCCCGATCCACGAGGACGGTCTCCACGCGCGCAACAGTAGGTCGGAACTTTGAGGCGGAGCGGTACCCTCCTGCCTGTGGGATTGAACCCTTTCCGCCCTCAGAAACGACGGCAATCTGACTATGTCATGGTCGCAGTCGCGCTGGCGGTCGTGGCCGGATTGCTGCTGTGGGCACTGATCCCACGCTGACGGACCCGGTGGAGATCCGCCGAGTTCACCCCTTTCAGGCTCGCAAGACCTACATCTGTCCCGGCTGCCAGCAGCACATTCCGCCGCAGACGGGACACGTCGTGGTCGTGCCGACAGGAGCACCCGATCTGCGCCGCCATTGGCACCACGCCTGCTGGAAGCACCGGGCGCGGCGGCGGCCTGGCCGAGGTTGACTGGGACACACCACGCGTGGACTCAGGTCACATTGGCGCGGGCAAAGGCCTGATCGAGGTCCCACCACAGATCGTCGGGATGCTCGAGTCCCACGGAAAGGCGTAACAGGGCTGGCGGAAGGTGCGACTCGCCGCTCCAACGGGCCCGCCGCTCGATGAGCGATTCGACGCCACCCAGGCTGGTCCCGGGCGTGATGAGTTGCACGGACTGACACACCAGTTCGGCGGCTTCGGCGCCGCCGGTCACTTCGAACGCCAACATGGTGCCGAATCCCCGCATTTGACGGGCAGCCAGTTTGTGGCCGGGGTGGTCGGCCAGACCGGGGTACAGCACCCCGCCCACGCCGTGGCGGCCCATCAGCCGCTCTGCGAGGTCGGCGGCACTGGCCTGGGACCGCTCAAGTCGTACCGCCAAGGTCCGCAGACCGCGTAGCGCCAGAAATGTCTCCATCGGCCCGGGGATCGCACCGTGGAGCGAGCGGCGTGTCCGGAGCTGTTCGAGCAGCTCCGGCGACCGGGTGACCGCCGCCCCGAGGAGGACGTCGGAGTGGCCCGAGATGAGCTTGGTCACGCTGTGGACCACCACATCGGCGCCCATCTGCAGGGGCGACTGGAGCAGGGGGGAAGCGAAGGTGTTGTCGACCGCCACCGTCAGTCCAAGTCGGTGACCGCCGTCGATCAGCGCCGGTAGGTCAGCAATGGCGAGCAGAGGGTTGGTGGGCGACTCCAACCACAGCATCCCGCCTGAGGCACGCCGGTTGGGGGCCGAGCTGACCTCCTCGCACATCGCCAGGGTCGCATCCGTGTCGGCAACGTCCGCCGATCGGACCGCCAAACGCCCACGAGCGGCCGCGTCGGAAAGGAAGCGACGGGTCCCGTTGTATGCATCTCCCGCGACCACGACCCAACCCCCGACGGGAACCGTTTCCAGGACCGCCGCGATCGCCGCCATTCCCGACCCGAAGGCCAACGCCGTGCCGCCCTCCAACCCCCCGAGCGCCGCCTCGAAGGCCACCCAGGTGAGGTTGTCGTCCCGGCCGTAGGTCTGGTCGCCCCCGGCGCGAAACGTGGCCGAGAGTTCGACCGCCGCGTTGACCGGCGCACCAGGCGCCCCCGGCCGACCCAGGTGTACCGCAAGGGTCGACGGGTCCAGCGCCGGTGTTGGTCGGTCCGACGATCCGGGCGCCGGGCCCCGAAGCGGATTGAGCCGGAGCGAAGGGGCCATCGGAGACAACGGATCGAGCAGGGGGTCCGGCGGGTCCGGCGGGGCCGGCGGGTCCGGTGGGTCCAACCGAAGAGATGGGTGCGACGGGAATGACGGGTCGAGCAGCGGATCCAGCGACAGGGGCGGATCCAGCGGCGGGTCGGGTGGCGCGACGGGGTCGTCGCCGTTGGTCAAAACGCGCCCTCGATGATCTCCAACTCCCCGCCGAGGATGGCGGCAACATCGAATCGGATCTCGCGGGGGCGCACGGGTGCGTCCTCCTCGATCCAGCGGGCGGCCAATCGCCGGATACGGGCCCGCTTCTGCCGGGTCACCGCCTCGGCCGGAATGCCGTAGGCGTCGGTCGTCCGGGACTTCACCTCGCAGAACACGAAGGTGCGGCCCTGGCGGAGGATCAGGTCCAGTTCCCCCAGCCGGCAACGCCAGTTACGCGCCACGACCTCGTATCCGTGGGCTTCGTACCAGGCGGCCGCGGCCGCCTCGCCTGCCGTCCCGAGTGAGCGCCGGTCGGCGTCTCGGGTGGTGATGGCTACATCTCCTTCTCGGGGAGCTCCTCGACGTTGACGTCCTTGAACGTCACGACGCGCACCGACGACACGAATCGGGCGGGCCGGTACATGTCCCAGACCCATGCATCCCCGAGGGTGATCTCGAAGTACGTGCGCCCTGCCTCACCCTTGGCCTCCATCGTGACGTCGTTGGCCAGGTAGAACCGGCGTTCGGTCTCCACCACGTAGCGGAACATGGGGAGGACGGCCCGGTACTCCTGGTACAGCTGCAGTTCGATCTCGGTTTCGTAACGCTCGAGGTCCTCAGCGCTCACCGGGACACCGCCTCGGCCTGTCCATTGGCCCGCTCACCTGGCCGCCGTCACGTTCGTGCCTGCGGTACCGCACGCCGGTCGTCATGAGCACATGCTACGACGTCCGCAGCCGACTTCCATGCCTGTCCGGATACACGTTCTGCCTGAGCGGCATCGCCCGATCAAAGGAACGACGCATGGTTGACCGGCCAGACCCGCCAGATGGCGCGGCCGACGATGGTCGACCCGACGATGGGGCCGAACACCCGGCTGTCGCTTGATTCGGATCGGTTGTCGCCCATGACCCACAGGTGGCCCGCCGGCACGACAAGCGGTCCGAAGTCGCTCGTGGCCGTCCCCGGCGGCAGGTAGGGCTCGCGGAGTGGTCGGCCACCGATGAACACCCGGCCGTTGCGCCCCTCGATGCTCTCACCCGGCAGGCCGATGACCCGCTTGATCAGCTCGGTCTTCGACTCGGCGATGCCGAGCGCCCGGCCCACCCGTTGGACGGCGCGGGCCATCGGGTTGCCCGATGTACTGGGCACCTGCTGTTCGGCCTCGGGCGCCGAGAAGACCACGACGTCGCCCCGCCGGGGGGGATGCAGGTGATAGGCCAGCTTGGAGACGACGACCCGGTCGTTTATTCGCAGCTGGGGAACCATCGACGCCGAGGGGATGTAGAACGCCTGAGCCACGAAGGTGTTGACACCGACGGCGACCAGCGCCGCCAACAGGCACAGGGCAGGAATCTCCAGCAGCCGCTGCGAGCGCCACGACCGCCACGACCGACGAGACCGAGCCTGAGACCCGGGTCCCGACCCGACCGGGACCTGGCCCAAGTCCTCGACCGCCGCTAGCGGACGGAGCGCTTCTCTTTGATCTTGGCGGCCTTACCGGTCCGGTCCCGGAGGTAGTACAGCTTGGCCCTCCGTACGTCTCCCCTGGTCACGACCTCGATGGTGGCAATGACCGGAGAGTGCACCGGGAACGTCCGCTCGACGCCGACGCCGAAGCTCAGCTTGCGGACGGTGAAGGTCTCCCGGACGCCGGAGCCGGAGCGCCGGATCACCGCGCCCTGGAAGATCTGGACGCGCTCACGGGTGCCTTCGACGACGCGGACGTGCACCTTCAGCGTGTCGCCGGGGGCGAAATCGGGCACATCGTCGCGCAGGCTGGCGCGGTCTACGAGATCTGTGGGGTTCATGGCGCGGCTCCTCGCGGCGAGAACAAGCGGGGGAAGTTCACGATAGAGGATTCGGGGGCGGTTCCACGACCTGAGACCCGCGAACCTCGTCTTCCAGGCCGAATTCAGCGAGCAGTGCCAGCTCCGATGGCTGCAGACCACCGCGTGCCGCCAGCAGGTCGGGACGGCGGTCGCGGGTCCGGGCCAGGGACTGCGCCCGGCGCCAACGGGCGACCTTGGCGTGATCCCCCGACCGGAGCACTTCGGGCACCGCCCAGCTCCGGAAATCGGCCGGCCGGGTGTAGTGGGGGTACTCGAGCAGCCCGTCGGCGAAGGTTTCCTCCTCCGCCGAACCGACGTTGCCCATCACACCGGGCACCAGCCGGGCGACCGCCTCGACCACGGCGAGCGCCGCCACCTCGCCCCCCGCCAGTACGAAGTCGCCGACGCTCAGCTCCCCGTCCACCAAGTGGTCGGCAATGCGCTGATCCACGCCCTCGTACCGCCCGCACAACAGGGAGAAGCCCTGCGACTGCGCCAAGTCGGCGGCCAGCGCCTGGTCGAAGCGTCGCCCCGCCGGGCTGAGCAGGTACAGCGGCCGCGGCGGGCAAACCGCTTCCACCGCTTTGAACACCGGTTGGGGCGCCAGGACCATCCCCGGGCCGCCACCGAAGCTGCTGTCATCGACCGAGCGATGGGGATCGGTGGCGAGGGAGCGCAGGTCGTGGACCCGAAGGTCCAGCACCCCCGCCGCCCGGGCCTTGCCGATCAGGCTGGCGTCCAGCCAGGGCTCCACCAGGGCGGGAAAAATGGTGAAGACGTCTATGCGCATCAGAGATCGAGCAGGCCGAGCGGGATGTCCACCGTCACCCGATCGCCTTGGTGGTCGGTCACGAAGCGCAGGGGAATAAGACCACCCTCCTCCAGGACCAGCAGGTCACTGGCCGGGTTCGACTCCACGGCATCCACCCGCCCGAGGATCTCGCCGGACTGTGATACCACGACCGCCCCGATGAGCTCATGGGTCCACAGCGCGTCGGGGTCATCGAGCGGCGCCGCCCGTAGGACGGTGCCCCGCAGCGCATCGGCGCCTTCGCGATCGCGCACGCCGTCGAACGACACGATCCACCGCCCGTCCCCGGTGGCTTCGAACGGCCGGGCGTGGCGGACGAGCACCGTCCCGCCCGGGGTGTGGAGGGTCGAGCCCGCGGCCAGGCGTTCCGGCCGGTTGGTGACGAGAGCCACCACCACCTCACCCCGCAGCCCGTGGGGCTTGACGATGCGGCCCACCTCGAGCAGGACCGGGCCGTCCATTTCCCCAGAGCTACCAGATCCGCTAGTCGACGATGTCGACGCCGACCTCGATGCCTTCCCGGGCCCCGGCAGCCCGTACGACCGCCCGTATGGCCTGGGCCACGCGGCCCCGCCGGCCGATCACCTTGCCCATGTCGTCGGTTGCCACACGAAGGGACAGACGCACATCGCCGCGCCGTCCCTCCTCCATGTCGATCTCGACCTGGTCGGGCTCGTCGACGATGCTCTTGGCCACGAATTCCAGTACGTCGCGGGCCATAGCACCGCGGACCTTGTCGTCCGCCGCGCCGACGGCCTCAGTCGACACGTGACTCTGCGGCAGCAGCCAGCGCGCCCGACTCCTTCAGCAGCTTGGCCACCCGCTCGGTCGGCTGGGCGCCATCGGCCAGCCACTTGGCGGCCTTCTCTGCGTCGATGAGGATGACCGACGGATCGGCCCGCGGCTGGTAGGTGCCCAGGATCTCGATGAACCGGCCGTCGCGGGGCGAGCGGCTGTCGGCCGCAACGATCCGGTACGTCGGTTGCTTCTTCTTGCCCATGCGCATCAGGCGCAGTTTTACGGCCATGACTACCGCTTCCTCTTCTTTTTCTTATTGAGGTGCCGGCCCATTCCGGGCATCCCACTGAACTGTTTCATCAACTTCTGCATCTCTTTGAACTGCTTCAGTAGCAGGTTCACCTCGGAAACCGTCGCACCGCTCCCGTTGGCAATCCGCTGGCGCCTCGAGCCGTTGATGAGCGCAGGATCGCGGCGCTCAGCGAGGGTCATCGAGTGAATGATCGCTTCCACCCGACCGAGCTCATTGTCGCTGATATTCGCGTTCTTGAGCTCTTTCGGGATCCCCGGGAGCATACCGACGATCCCCGACAGTGGCCCCATCTTCTTCACTTCCTGCATCTGCTCCAGGAAATCCTCCAGCGTAAAGGCGCCTTCTTGGAGCTTGACGGCCGCCTTGGCCGCGACATCCTGGTCGTAGGTCTGTTCGGCCCGCTCGATCAGCGTGAGCACGTCGCCCATGCCGAGGATCCGCCCCGCCATCCGGTCGGGATAGAACGGCTCGAAGTCCGCCAGGCGTTCGCCGGTCGATGCGAATGCGATGGGCCGGCCGACGACCTCCTTGACCGACAGGGCGGCGCCGCCTCGAGCGTCGCCATCCAGCTTGGTCAGGATCACGCCGTCGAGATTCAGGGTCTGATGGAACGCCTCGGCCACGTTGACCGCGTCCTGGCCGGTCATGGCGTCGATGACCAGGAACGTGAAGTGGGGCTCCACGGACTCCGAGATCCGGCGGACCTCTTCCATCAGCTCCTCGTCGATGGCCAAACGGCCCGCGGTGTCGACGATCAGCACGTCCTTGCCGAGGCGCCGGGCTTCCTCCAGCCCCGCCTTGGCGACGGTCACGGGGTCGGACGCTTCGCTGTAGACCGGGACCCCCGCCTGGCCACCGAGCACCCGGAGCTGCTCGACCGCGGCCGGGCGCTGGAGGTCGGCGCCGACGAGAAGGGGATTGCGACCCTGCTGCTTGAACCAGCGGGCCAGTTTGCCGGCTGCGGTCGTCTTGCCCGAGCCCTGCAGTCCCGCGAGCAGCACGACGGTCGGGGGCCGTGAGGCGTAGGTGATCTTGAGCGGCTCGCCCCCGAGGATGTTGACCAGCTCGTCGTGGACGAACTTGATGACCTGCTGGCCGGGCGTCAGGCTTTTGGAGAGCTCGGCCCCGGTTGCCTTCTCCTTGATGCGGGCGACGAAACCGCGGACCACCTTGATGTTGACGTCGGCCTGCAAGAGGGCCAGACGGATCTCCCGGAGGATTTCGTCGACGTCGGCTTCGCTCAGCCGTCCGCGGCTGCGAAGGTGGGAAAAAATGACGTCGAAACGGTCCGAGAGCGATGAAAACATGGCAGCTTGCGAGATTACCGGATAGCGGGCCGGTCTCCCGCCGACGAGGACCCGGCGCCCCCGGTGGCCCCGCCCGGTCAGCCGAAGATGGCGTCGACGAACTCCTCGGCGTTGAACTCGATCAGATCCTCGGGTGCCTCGCCCAGGCCAACCAGTTTGATCGGTATGCCGAGCTCGGTCTGGATGGCGAGCGCGATCCCCCCCTTGGCCGTTCCGTCGAGCTTGGTGAGCACCACCCCGGTGACGCCGACCGCGGCCGCGAACTCCTTGGCCTGGACCAAGCCGTTCTGTCCGGTGGTGGCATCGATGACGAGCAGCACCTCGTTGAGCGTCCCGGGAGCGCGTTCGGCGACCCGGCGGACCTTCTTGAGCTCTTCCATCAGGTTGATCTTGGTGTGCAGCCGCCCGGCCGTGTCGGCCAGCACCAGGTCGGTGCCTCGGGCCGCACCCCGCTGTTTGGCGTCGAACACCACCGCTCCGGGGTCACCGCCTTCGGCCCCGCGCACCAGGTCCGCCCCGACCCGTTTGGCCCAGAGCTGCAACTGATCGGCAGCCGCCGCCCGGAAGGTGTCCCCCGCCGCCATGATGACCGACCGGCCTTCGTTGGCCGCCTGCAGGCCCAGCTTGCCGATGGTCGTGGTCTTGCCGACGCCGTTGACCCCGACGAACAACCACACGTTGAGGGCCCCGGGCTCGAACGCCAGGACCCGATTGCCCGCCAGGCGCGACACCAGGTCCGCCTTCAGCGCATCGACCAGGGAGTCGGGGCTGGAGATGCTCTCCGCCTTGACCTTGTCCCGCAGGTCGTCGAGCAAGGCCGTCGTGGTCTCCATGCCGACGTCGGCCAGGATCAGGGCCTCCTCGAGGTCGTCCCACGTCTCGTCGGTGATCTTTTCCCGGGAGCGGACGGAGCCGAGATAGCTGGAGAAAAGGGTCCGTGCCTTGCCGAGCCGATCGCGAAATGACGGCTTGAGGCGCGTCGGGGCCTCGGGGATCGCCTCCGGCTCGGGCTCGGCAACCTCCTCGGGTATGGCTTCGGCTTCCGCCAGGGCCCGTTCGATTTCCGCAACCTGCTCGGGTGTCAGCTCCCTCTCGGGGGCGGCAGGCGTCGGCGAGGTGGCCGCATCGGGGGGCGGGACCGCAGGGGGCGCGGGGCGGGGGGGCGGCGGCTCCAGTTCCGGTCCCCGCCGCCGGCGGGTGAGGGTGACGGCCGTCGCCGAAGCCAGGACGACGACGAGGAGGGCGATGAGCAGTACGAGGGTCATAGTTCGCGGCGAAGCCTACCGGGGAGGGTGCGACGGGAACCCGAGGGCCCCGACCC
>JAUTXN010000372.1 GCA_030838045.1 Acidimicrobiaceae bacterium | reverse complement strand
CGATGTCCTGGAGGGGGCGATCCGACCGGGGCATTTCCAGGGCGTGGCCACGATCGTGACCAAACTGTTGTCCCTCGCCGGCCCGTGCCGGGCCTACTTCGGCGAGAAGGACTTCCAGCAGCTGGCGGTCGTCCGCCGCCTGACCGCCGACCTGTCGCTCCCGGCCGAGATCGTCGGCTGCCCGACCGTGCGGGCGCTCGTCGGCCTCGCCCTGTCGAGCCGCAACGCCTATCTGACCCCCGAGGAGCGGGCCGTCGCTCCCACCCTCTTCCGGGCCCTCCAGGCCGGAGCCACCGCAGCCGCCCACGAAACAGACGCCGGCGCAGTCCGCTCCGTCATGTCGGCCACGGTCGCCGACCAGCGGGCGCTCCAACTCCAGTACGCCGAGGTCGTCGACCCCGTCGACCTGTCGCCCCTCACCACCCTCGACCGCGACGCCCGCCTCCTGATCGCCGCCCGCCTCGGCCGGACCCGGCTGATCGACAACGTGGCGGCTACCCATTGACGCCCCAACTCGACCTGCTGATCTGCGGCAGCGGCGTGGCCGGCCTCTCCGCCGCCATACGCGCCGCCGCCAGCCCGATCTACCGGGGCATGCGTGTCGGCGTCCTCTCCAAGGCGGAGCTGGTCCAGACCGCCACCCGCTGGGCCCAAGGCGGCGTGGCCGCAGTGCTCAGTGAGGACGAAGACTCGACCGACCTCCACATGGCCGACACACTCCGGGCCGGGGCGGGTCTCTGCGACCGCGACGCCGTCCGGGTCCTGGTTGAAGAGGGTCCGGGCCGGGTCAACGAACTCATCGCGCTCGGCGCGGTGTTCGACCGCGACGACGGTGGCACATTGCTGCTCGCCCGCGAGGGCGGCCACTCGATGCCTCGCGTCGTCCACGCCGGCGGCGCCGCGACCGGCGCCGAGATCGAGCGTGCCCTCGTCGACGCCGTCCGGCGCACGGCGGCCGCGGTGCTCGAAGGCTGGTTCGCCCTTGAGCTCATCGTCGAGGGCGGCAAGTGCCGGGGCGTCCGGGCCCTGGCGCCCGACGGCACGGTCAACGAGGTCCGGGCCGAGCACACGCTGGTGGCAACGGGCGGGGCGGGCCAGTTGTTCAGCGTGACCACCAACCCCAGCCAGTCGACCGGAGACGGCCTGGCCATGGCGCTGCTCGCCGGGGTGGCGGTCGCCGACGTCGAGTTCATGCAGTTCCACCCGACGGCGCTGCATCACCCCGCGATGCCCCGCCCGCTCCTCTCCGAAGCTCTCCGGGGCCATGGCGCCCTCATCCGCGACGCCGCGGGCGAGCGCTTCATCGACGAGCTTCTTCCCCGCGACCTGGTGAGCCGGGCCATGACCGCCCGCATGCTCGAACAGGGGGTCGAGCACCTCTGGCTCGACGCCACCGGCCTCGAGTCCTTCGACGACCGCTTCCCGACCATCGCCGCCAGCGTGCGCGCCGCCGGGCTCGACCCGACCACCGAGTGGCTCCCCATCGCCCCCGCGGCCCACTACCTGTCGGGCGGCATCGTGACCGACCTCGACGGCTCCACCGACCTGCCCGGCCTGTGGGCCTGCGGCGAGGTGGCCTGCACCGGCGTCCACGGCGCCAACCGCCTGGCCTCGAACTCCCTGCTCGAGGGCATGGTCTGGGCGCCCCGGGTGGTCGAAGCGATCGAGCGGGGAAAAGGGGGGCCCGACCCGACCGGAGCCATGCGTCCCCTCCTGCGGGGCACGCCGAGCCCCGGCGTTATCTGGGCCAGCCCCCTCAACGTGGCTCGCCCGCCCTTCGGCTCGGCCGGGCAACCAGCCGCCGACCACACCAAGCTCCGTGACCAGCTGCAGCGGGCCATGACGGCGGGGGCGGGCGGGCTGCGCAGCGCCCAGTCGTTGGCCGACACCGAGCACACCGTCGTGAGCGTGGCGGCTGCGGCCGGACCGCTGGCGCCCCCCGAGCTGCGAAACCTGCTCGTCGTTGCCCAGGCCCTGCTCACCGCGGCCGCCGCCCGTGAGGAGAGCCGGGGGTCACATGTCCGCTCCGACTTCCCCGACATTGAACCCTCCTTTTCCCACCGTTTCGTCCTGAGGATGCGTTGACCACGGTGAGCGCTCCCTCTCCTGCCCACGGTTTCGTCCTGAGGATGCGTTGAGCCGGATCGCGCTCGTCCCGGGGATGCGATGACCTGGATCGACCCGCCGGCTGCGGCGGTGCGGGATGTCGTGGCCCGGGCGCTGGCCGAGGACCTCGGTCCGCTGGGCGACCTCACCGCCAGTCTGGTGCCCGACGGCGCCAGGGTCCGGGCGGAGTTCGTGGCCCGCCAAGACGGCGTGGTGGCGGGGCGGCTGTGCGTGCTGGCGACGTTCGCCGCCGTCGACCCTGAGGTGGCGGTCGAATGGCGCCTGTCCGACGGGCTCGAGGTGCGCCCGGGCGAGGTCATCGGGGTCGTCGAGGGTCGCTTGGCGTCGGTCCTCACCGCCGAGCGAACCGCCCTCAATCTGCTCGGGCGGCTGTCGGGGGTCGCCACGCTGACCCGGGCCTACGTGCGCGCCGCCCAGGGAAACGCCCGCATCCGGGACACCCGCAAGACCACGCCCGGCCTGCGGGCCCTGGAGAAGGCGGCGGTGCGGGCGGGGGGCGGGGCCAACCACCGCGGCTCGCTGTCCGACGGCATCCTCATCAAGGACAACCACCTGGCAGGGTTGACGATCACCGAGGCGGTCAGGCGGGCCCGGCGGCGGTGGCCCGGGCAACTGGTCGAGGTCGAGTGCGACACGTCCCTGCAGGTGGCCGAGGCGGTCGACGCCGGCGCCGACATGGTCTTGCTGGACAACATGACCCCGCTCGAGGTCGCGGCCGCCGCCGAGGTGGTGGGCCGGCGTTGCCCGATCGAGGTGTCGGGGGGCGTGACCTTGGACAGCGTGGCGGCCTACGCCGAGGCGGGGGCGGCGTTCATCTCGGTCGGCGCCCTGACCCATTCGGCCCCGGTGCTCGACATCGGCCTCGACGTGGTTGCCGGCTGACCATGCTGCTCGCCATCGACGTGGGCAACACCCAGACCGTGATCGGGATGTTCTCGAACGGCTCGGGGTCGTCGCTGGTGCACCAATGGCGGATCTCCAGCCACGCCGAGCGGACGGCCGACGAGATGGCGATGATCATCTCCCAACTGCTGGATCTGCAGGGCTTGGATGCCGACGTGGTCCACGGGATTGCGGTCGCGTCGGTGGTGCCCCGGACGACGGCCGCGCTGCGGGAGATGAGCGAGAAATGGTTCCCTGTGACGACCGTGATCGTCGAGCCCGGGGTCCGGACCGGGATGCCGATCCTGTACGACAACCCCAAAGAGGTCGGGGCCGACCGGATCGCGGACGCGGTGGCGGCGTTCGAGCTGTACGGCGGGCCCACGATCGTGGTCGATTTCGGGACCGCGACGACGGTAGAAGCGATCTCGGCTCGGGGCGAGTATCTGGGGGGCGCCATCATGCCGGGCATCGAGATCTCGCTCGACGCCCTGTTCGGGCGGGCCGCGGCGCTGCGCCGGGTCGAGTTGGTCGAGCCCCGCAACGTCATCGGCAAGAACACCATCGAGGCCATCCAGTCCGGGGCCATCTACGGCTTCGCGGCCCAGGTCGACGGATTGTGCGCCCGCTTCGAGGAGGAACTGGGGGAGTCGACGGTCGTGGCGACGGGCGGCTTGGCCGGGCTGATCGCCCCGCTGACCGAGAGCATCGACCACCACGAGCCCTGGCTGACCTTGAACGGCCTGCGCATCATCTTTCAGCGCAACGTCAACGGCTGAGAGGATGGGGGCGTGGCCTCTGTTCCGTACCGCTTCCAGCCGACCCACTCCATTGCCGCGGTGCGGTCGTCGTATGACGGTCTGGATCCCGAAACCGAGACCGGAGATGAGGTCACCGTGGCCGGCCGGCTCATGCTCCGGCGGGGCCAAGGGAAGCTGGCCTTCGGGCAGCTGACCGACTGGACGGGGACCATCCAGCTGTTCTGCGGCGTGGACTGGACCGAGGACTTCGAGGGCTTCAAGAAGCTGGCGCTCGGCGACTGGATCGGGGTCTCCGGGAATGTCGTGACCACCCGGACGGGTGAGCTGTCGGTCAAGGTGCAGTCCTGGACGCTCCTGGCCGAGACGCAGCGGGGGTTCGGCGACAAGTGGAAGGGCATCACCGACGTCGACATCCGCTACCGCCAGCGCTACGTCGACCTGTGGGCCAATCCGTCATCGCGTGCGGCGCTTCTGCTGCGCAGCCGCATGATCTCGTTGATCCGCCGGTGGCTGGAGGAGCGGGGGTTCATCGAGGTCGAGACGCCTATCTTCCACGCGATCCCCGGCGGAGCGCTGGCCAAGCCCTTTGTCACCCATCACAACTCGCTCGACATGGACCTGTTCCTGCGGGTGGCGCCCGAGCTGTACCTGAAGCGACTGGTGGTGGGGGGCTTCGAGCGGGTCTACGAGATCGGCCGGGTGTTCCGCAACGAGGGGCTGTCGACGCGGCACAACCCGGAGTTCACGATCCTGGAGCTGTACCAGGCCTATGCCGACTACGAGGACCTGATGGCGCTGACCGAGGAGTTGGTGTCCTGGTTGGCGACGGAGCTGGTAGGCACGACTTCGCTTTCGTATGGCGGCCGGCCCCTCTCGCTCGCCCCGCCGTGGCGGCGGGCCACGCTGACGGAGTTGATCGGCGAGCACGCCGGCGTCGAGCTCGACGTGTCGATGCCAGTTTCTGACCTGCGTTCGGTGGCCGCCGGGCTCGGCGTGGCGGTCGAGGACAGTTGGGGCCCGGGCAAGGTGATCCTGGAGATCTACGAGAAGACCACCGAGGCCAACCTGTGGGATCCGGTGTTCGCGATCGACTACCCCAAGGAGGTGTCGCCGCTGGCGCGCGACCACCGGCGCGACGCCGGGCTGGTCGAGCGTTTCGAGGCGATCGTCGCCGGGCGGGAGTTGGGCAACGCGTTCAGCGAACTGATCGACCCGGTCGAGCAGCGGGCCCGCTTCGAGGACCAAGCCCGGGCCCGGACTGCGGGCGACGACGAGGCCATGTCGGTCGACGAGGACTACCTTCGGGCGCTCGAGTACGGGTTGCCGCCGACTGCGGGCCTCGGGATCGGTATCGACCGCCTCGCCATGCTCCTGACGGGCAACGAGGCGATCCGGGACGTGATCCTGTTCCCGACCCTCCGCCCCGAGCACCCCGAGCCGGCAGAGCACCCCGAGCCCGCAGAGCCCGGAGGCGGCTGAGCGTCCCCGAGGGGGCTGAGCCGGCGGAGCGCCCCGAGGGGGCTGAGCCGGAGTGGCGATCTCGTAAGGCTTTGTGGCTCAGGGCGTACTTATCACCCGGTGGCGGTAACAAACCCCGCCCAGAGCCACAAACCCGTACCAGACGTAGTCAGCGCCCGCAGCGCCCGCAGCGCCCGCGGCGCCCGCAGCGCCCGCAGCGCCGCCGCGCCGGCGGCGCCCGACCTACGCCAGTTCGAGGGTGTCGACCAGGCGGTGGCCGAGGCCGGCCAGGGACCGCACGCACGGCTCGTCGCCCAGCGTTTCGAGCGCCTCCGACGCCTGATCGGCGAAGCGCCGGGCCACCACGACCGAGGCCGCCAGGGCATCGGTCGAGCGGATCATGTCCCGTGCCTTGTCCCGCGACGGGGTATCCAACCGGGCCCCGAGCAGACCTCGCAGCTCATCGCCGATCGAAGGGACCGCTAGGGCACGAATTACCGGCAAGGTGTACACCCCTTCGACCAGATCATGGCCGGCGGGCTTGCCCAAGGACTGCTCGATGCCGATTACATCCAAGATGTCGTCACAGATCTGGAACGCCATGCCGAACGCCTGGCCGAACTCGGTCAACGCTTCGACCTGGTCCCGGGAAGCGTTCGCCACCAGGCCGCCGATCCGGCATGATGTCGACATCAACGAAGCGGTTTTCCCGGCAATGGCACTGAGGTACGCCTCTTCGGTGCGGTCCGAGTTGTATCCGAACTGGATCTCGCCGACCTCGCCCTCGCACAACCGCCCGATGGTGTGGGCCAGCAGCCCCGACACTTCGGTGCCCAGCGACGCTGCGATCTCCGACGCTCTCGCCAGCAGAAAATCTCCCGCCACGATGGCCATCAGATTGCCCCAGCGGGCGTTGACCGATTCCACGCCCCGGCGCGTCGGCGCCTCGTCGATGACGTCGTCGTGGTACAGGGAGCCGAGGTGGACCAGTTCCACCGAGACCGCCCCTTTTACCAGGTCATCGGTGATCTCGGCCCCCGCCGCCAATGACGCCATCACGGTCAGACTGGGCCGGAGCCTCTTGCCCCCCGCCTCGATCAAATGGGCTGCGATGTCACCCAGCAACTGGTCTTCGGAACCGACCGACTCTCTCAGCGCGACCTCTACCCGGGCGAGATGTTCGTCAAGCCCGGGAAGGCTCGGGTGCTGGAAGAGGTTCATCTACCGCAGGACGATACGACAACGAGGGCCATTACCTGAACTCAACGGCCTCTCACAGGAATCTCACAGGAATACGAACGCACCCATCTCCCACCGGGGGATGCAGCAAACGCGGGGCCCCCAGGTAGACTTGCCCTGGGATACCGCTTAGGAGGCGGCAACTTGTTCGAACGCTTTACAGACCGAGCACGACGAGTCCTGGTCCTGGCCCAGGAAGAGGCTCGTCTGCTGAACCACAACTTCATCGGCACTGAGCACATCCTTCTGGGATTGATCCACGAGGGTGAAGGGGTCGCGGCCAAGGCACTCGAGTCGCTCGGCATCAGTCTCGAAGCCGTGCGGGAGAAGGTCGAGGAGACCATCGGCCCCGCCGGTTCCTCCACCGCGGGATCGCCACCGTTCACGCCGCGCGCCAAGAAGGTGCTGGAGCTCTCACTTCGCGAAGCACTGCAGCTCGGGCACAACTACATCGGCACCGAGCACATGCTGCTGGGCCTCGTCCGTGAGGGCGAAGGCGTGGCCGCGCAGGTGCTGGTCAACCTGGGCGCCGACCTGTCGCGGGTCCGCCAGCAGGTCATTCAGCTGCTGTCGGGGTACAACAACCCCAAGGAGGGCGCGCCCTCGGGCAGCGGCCCGAGCAGCCAGGAAGCGCCGACCGGCTCCCCGGTGCTGGACCAGTTCGGGCGCAACCTGACCCAGCTGGCCCGGGAGCGCAAGCTCGACCCGGTCATCGGCCGCGAGCGCGAGATCGAGCGGGTCATGCAGGTCCTGTCCCGCCGGACCAAGAACAACCCGGTGCTCATCGGCGAACCCGGTGTCGGCAAGACCGCCATCGTCGAGGGCCTGTCGCAGCGCATCGTGGCCAACGACGTCCCCGAGACCCTGCGGGGCAAGCAGCTCTACACCCTCGACCTGGGCGCCCTGGTGGCCGGATCCCGCTACCGGGGCGACTTCGAGGAGCGCCTGAAGAAGGTGCTGAAGGAGATCCGCACCCGGGGCGACATCATCTTGTTCATCGACGAGCTCCACACCCTGGTGGGTGCGGGCGCCGCCGAGGGCGCCATCGACGCCGCCAGCATCCTCAAGCCCATGCTGGCTCGAGGTGAGCTCCAGACCATTGGTGCGACCACCCTCGACGAGTACCGCAAGCACTTGGAGAAGGACGCGGCGCTCGAGCGGCGGTTCCAGCCGATCAAGGTCGAAGAGCCCTCGCTCAGCCACACCATCGAGATCCTGAAGGGCCTGCGGGACCGCTACGAGGCCCATCACGGCGTTACGATCACCGACCAGGCGGTCGTGGCCGCGGCCAATCTGGCCGACCGCTACATCGCCGACCGGTTCCTCCCGGACAAGGCCATCGACCTCATCGACGAGGCCGGCAGTCGCCTGCGCATCCGGCGCATGGCCACGCCGCCGGACTACAAGGCGATCGAGGACGAGCTGGTCAAGGTCCGGGCCGACAAGGAACTGGCCATCGAGAAGCAGAACTTCGAAGCGGCCAAACGACTGCGTGAGCAGGAGGAGTCGCTCCTCGGTCGCAAGACGGCCAAGGAAGCCGAGTGGCGCGCCGAGGGCATCGACCTGTTCGACGTCGTCGACGAGGAGGTTATCGCCGAGGTCCTGGCCAACTGGACCGGCATCCCGGTCTACAAGCTGACCGAAGAGGAGACCGCCAAGCTGCTCCGGATGGAAGACGAGCTGCACAAGCGGGTCATCGGCCAGGAGAACGCCATCAAGTCGGTCTCCCAGGCCATCCGCCGCACCCGGGCCGGCCTGAAGGATCCCAAGCGCCCCAGCGGCTCGTTCATCTTCCTCGGCCCCTCGGGCGTCGGCAAGACCGAGACCGCCAAGACGCTCGCCGAGTTCCTCTTCGGCGACGAGAGCGCTCTGATCCAACTCGACATGTCCGAGTACATGGAGAAGCACACGGTCAGCCGCCTCGTCGGGTCCCCTCCCGGCTACGTCGGTTACGAAGAGGGCGGCCAACTCACCGAAGCGGTGCGCCGCAAGCCGTTCTCCGTGGTCCTCTTCGACGAGATCGAGAAGGCCCACCCCGACGTCTTCAACACCCTCCTGCAGATCCTGGAGGACGGCCGCCTGACCGACAGTCAGGGTCGCACGGTCGACTTCAAGAACTGCGTGATCATCATGACCTCCAACCTGGGCACGGCCGACCTGCGCAAGACCTCGGTCGGCTTCGCCAAGACCAGTGAGGCCATCACCTACGAGCGGATGAAGGAGAAGGTCCACGACGCCCTCAAGGCGCACTTCCGGCCCGAGTTCCTCAACCGCATCGACGAGGTCATCGTCTTCCACGAACTCAGCAAGGAAGAGGTCACCGAGATCGTCGACCTGATGATGAAGCGGGTCCGCACCCAGCTGGAGAGCCAGGGCCTGGGCCTGGAGCTCACCCAGGAGGCCAAGTTCCTGTTGGTCGAAAAGGGTCACGATCCCGCCCTCGGGGCCCGGCCGTTGCGCCGTGCCATCCAGCGGATGGTCGAGGACCCCCTGTCCGAGAAGATCCTGTGGAAGGAGTTCCGGGCGGGCGAGACGATCATCGTCGACGTGGAGGAAAACGAAATCGTGTTCCGCGCCATCCAGGGCCTCGAGCCACCGCCGGTCGAACTGGCCGGAGCCGGATCAGGCGATTAAGCGGGGAAAAGGGGCCGGTCGGCGGGTTACGCCGGCCGGTCCTTTTTCAATTCGGCGCGGGGCACGCCGGCCGTCTCCTGCCAGGGCCGGACCCCTTCGCTCGATGGGCGCCCGCTAGCGTGGCCGGGAAATGTACGAGCGCATCCTGGCTGTCGAAGTGGCCCAGGCACCCGTCCCCGCCGCCCGCGCCAACAGGAGCCACGACGCCCCCATTGCGGTCCCCGTCCTCCGCGCTGCATAGTCTGCGGCTTCGCCGTCCCGGTCGCGCCCGGTGGGCGCTACCGCTCGTTCTCATGCTCTGCCTGTCGGCTTGTCAGGCGACCGTCCGAGTCGGCGTCGACGTCAAACAGAATGGTGGCGGCTCGGTGACCGTGACCGCCCATCTCGACCGT
>JAUTXN010000346.1 GCA_030838045.1 Acidimicrobiaceae bacterium | reverse complement strand
TCGGCGATTGCGCGACCGAGGCGGCGCATGCCTTGGGTGTGCCCTGCCCGGAGCTCCATGAGCGCGCGCCCATGCCGATACCCGAGCTTCGCCGGCTGCTGCGGGCGCTGGCGGACGCTGGACTGGTGTTGACCCCGGCCACCGGCTTGATGGCCTCGGACGGACACCACTAAGCGCACGGCGTGAGCCGATGCCGAGCGGGCACCGCTGAGCCGGATGCCGAGCGGGCACCGCTGAACCGGATGCCGAGCGGCCATGTTCGGCTGAGCGGGCGCCGGTGATCCGAAGCTGACCTTCCGCGGCGGACGATCGTCATGGCCGACCCTGTCCCGTGATCGGCGCAGGACGCGGACCCGCTGGCCCAATCACCTCCTCCCAGGGGCTCGCAGTTGCGAAGGTCCTTGCGCAACGTTTCTGGAAGGTTAATACTCTCCAGAAGCGGGTAATAGATGCACCGTCCGTTCGGGGAAGGAGGCGCGGTGCAACGCCAATCGCTGCCATTCTTCGTCGCGCTTTCACCTACCCGAATCGTCAGATCGGCACGCCATATGTCCCTTTGGACTGCCCGTCGGTCCTGACAAATTGAGAAATGGGGGGTCCGTGAGTGCAAGGCTGAATGAGAAATCGCGATCTCGATCTCGACCTCGCCGCGGCGTTCTTGTGTTAGCGATGACTGTCCTCGTCGGCGGCCTCGCCGCCTGCGGCAGTGGGGGCTCGGGCGCCACGACGACGCTGCAGTGGTATGGCCCACCGGACAGCGCGGGCGCCACTGACTTGATCGTGAAGGCCTGCAACCAGCAGTCAAAGGGCGCCTACCGGCTGGTAAACAACCCGTTGCCCTCCACTGCCGACGGCCAGCGCGAGCAACTCGTCCGCCGGATGGCAGCCAAGGATTCGTCGGTCGACCTCATGACCGTAGACCCGCCGTATACCGCAGAGCTGGCAAATGCCGGCTGGCTGCAGGTCTTCACTCCGGACGAACGGGCCCAGCTCCTCCAGGGGGTGCTCGAATCACCGACGAAGAGCGCGATTTGGAAAGGCCAGCTGGTTGCCGCGCCGTGGGAGGCAAACACGCAGCTGCTCTGGTACGACAAGTCGGTGGCCAAGGCGGCCGGCGTCGACCCGACCTCACCGGATTTCACCTGGGACCAGATGATCGACGCAGCCGTCAAGACCGGCAAGACGGTCGCCGAACAGGGCAACCGGTACGAGGGCTATATGGTCTGGGTCAACGCCCTGATTCTCTCGGCGGGTGGCTCGATCCTGACCGACAACGACAAGGGTCGTGACGCCGTCCCCTCGCTGAACTCTGACGCGGGGAAGACCGCTGCCCAGATCATCCGGAAGTTGGCCACATCGAAGGCCGCTGACCCGGCTCTGTCGTCGGCCGATGAGGGAGCGTCATTGGCCACCTTCGAAGGTCCGACCGGCGGCTTCCTCTTGAACTGGCCGTACGTCTACGCAACCATCCAGGCCAACGTCAAGCTCGGCTCGGTCAAGAAGTCAGTGCTCGACAACCTGGGTTGGGCCCGTTACCCCGAAGCCGTGGCCGGGCAGCCCAGCGCCCCCCCGCTTGGTGGTGGCAATGTAGCCATCAGCAAGTTCAGCAAGCACCAGTCAGCGGCGTTCGCCGCCCTCAAGTGCATCATCTCTCCCGAGATGGAGAAGCAGAACATTTTGGTTTCGGGGAACCCCATCGCCAACGGCGCGGTGTACGACGACGCTGAGGTCCAGAAATTGTTCCCGATGGCAACACTGATGCGGGACTCCATCAATGCCGCTGGTCCTCGGCCCGTCACGCCGTATTACGGCGACGTTTCGGCCGCGGTCCAGAGAGATTGGCACCCTGAGGGTTCGTTGGACCCGAACAGCGCGCCAGCCGCGACGTCAAAGCTGATCAGCAATGTTCTGCATGACCGGAGACTGCTGTGACGGCGCTTCCCCACTGCCGTCGACGCCCACCGAGGAGGCCGAGATGACGGTTACCGCCCCGGAACGAGAAACGGTGGTCGCACCGGCGACAGCGCCGTCGTACGGGATGTCCGAACGGACGCGCAAGGAGCGCCGCTTGGGCTGGAAACTGACGGCACCGGCCGTGATCTTGATGCTGGCGGTCACCGGCTACCCGATGGTCAACGCCTTGTACCTCTCACTATTCAGCTACCGGCTCACCGACCCGAGCGGCCGGAAGTTTGTCGGCCTTGCCAACTACGGTGTGGTGCTGCGGGATTCGCTGTGGTGGCAAGATGTAGTCACGACTGTGATCATTACCGTCGTCACAGTGGCGATCGAGTTGGTGATCGGCTTCATTTTCGCCATGGTGATGAACAAGATCATCTTCGGGCGCCGTACCGTGCGGACGGCGATCCTGCTGCCCTATGGGATCATCACAGTGGTTTCCGCGTTCGCCTGGAAATATGCGTTCGCGCTCGATTCGGGATTCGTGAGCAACTGGTTGGGATGGCTGGTGGGTAAGAACTACAACTGGTTCGGCCACCGCGGCTCCGCCCTCCTGGTGATCTGCCTGGAGGAGATCTGGAAGACAACACCGTTTATCTCACTGCTCCTTCTGGCTGGTCTGTCCCAGGTGCCCGAGGTGTTGCAGGAGGCAGCCAAGGTCGACGGCGCCACCTTCATGCAGCGGCTGTGGAAGGTGACCATTCCCAACATGAAGGCCGCCATCATGGTCGCAGTGCTCTTCCGGGCACTCGATGCTTGGCGTATCTTCGAGTCGATATTCATCATGACCGCTGGTGCTCAGAAGACCGAATCGCTGTCGTTCCTCACCTACCGGCAGAGCATCACCCGGGTGGCACTGGGGATCGGATCGGCGGTGTCGGTGCTCCTCTTTGTGACGATGGTGATCATCGCAGCGATTTTCCTAAAGGGCTTCAAAGTTGATCTCGGTACGGTGAAAGGAGAACGCCGATGACCGGAAGTGCGACGGCCACGAGGCCGAAGCAGAGGAGGCAGCGTTCCATCTCCGTCGGTGGCGCCATCCTGATCGTCGTCTACACCATGCTGCCAATCGCGTGGATCCTGTCGCTCTCCCTGAAATCTCCTGGCGACTTGACCAATAAGAAATTCCTGCCGAGCCACTGGACCTTGGCCAA
The DNA here is from genome assembly GCA_030838045.1 of Acidimicrobiaceae bacterium. GTDB lineage: Bacteria > Actinomycetota > Acidimicrobiia > Acidimicrobiales > Palsa-688 > JALYXV01. The sequence goes on along the minus strand of JAUTXN010000346.1, from coordinate 4,974 downwards.
CTATCGGACGGTCTTTAAGACCAGCCTGTTCACCGACGCGCTGCGGAACTCGATTGGAATCTCGCTCATCGCGACCGTCATCGGCGTCGTTGTTGCCACTTTCGCGGCCTATGCAATCGCCAGGCTGGATTTCCCCGGGAAGAGGGTCATCCTTTCACTCGCGCTTGCCATAGCCATATTCCCACAGGTCGCGCTGCTCGGTTCCCTGTTTAGTATGTGGCGAGCAGTCAAGCTCTACGACACCTGGCCGGGTCTCATCATCCCTTACGTCTCGTTTACCCTGCCGCTCTCCATCTGGGTCCTGTCGGCATTCTTCCGGGAAATCCCCTGGGAGATGGAACAGGCGGCGCAGGTCGACGGGGCTACGGCATGGCAGGCGTTCACAAAGGCGATCGTCCCGCTGGCCGCCCCCGGCGTCTTCACGACGGCCATAATCGCCTTCTTCGCGGCCTGGCAAGACTTCGCGTTCGCGATCACGCTCACGTCCACCAATCGGGCCCGCACAGTCCCCGCAGCACTCGCCTTTTTCACGGGGGCCTCGCAATTCCAACAGCCGACGACCGCCATCGCGGCTGGCGCCATTGTCGTCACTGTACCCATCATCATCCTGGTGCTGGTCTTCCAGCGCCGTATTGTGGCTGGCCTCACGGCCGGCGCCGTCAAGGGCTGACGCCCACCCTTCCAAGGAGGATCCGTACCGATGGCCCCGATCACCATGAACCACATCACCAAGGTCTACGGAGACGGTTATCCCGCGGTGAACGATGTAAGCCTCGAAATCGCGGACGGCGAGTTCATGATCCTCGTCGGCCCTTCCGGGTGCGGCAAGTCGACCTTGCTGCGCATGATCGTCGGTCTGGAGGACATCTCGTCGGGCGACATGCTCATCGGCGGCGAACGGGTCAACGAGAAGGCGCCGAGGGACCGCAACCTGTCGATGGTATTCCAGAACTATGCCCTGTATCCACACCTCACCGTGTACGAGAACATCGCCTTTCCGCTCCGGTTGAAAGGTGTGTCGGACGACGAGATCAAGCGTCGGGTAGAGGAGGCGGCCACGACCCTTGAGCTCACCGAACACCTGCAGCGCAAGCCGTCCCAGCTTTCTGGCGGGCAGCGGCAGCGGGTGGCCATGGGCCGGGCGATCGTTCGGCAGGCCTCGGCTTTTTTGTTTGACGAGCCCCTGTCCAACCTCGACGCCAAACTGCGCGGCCAGATGCGGACCGAGATCCTGCGACTCCAGCGACGGTTGGACACCACCACGGTGTACGTGACCCATGACCAGACGGAGGCCATGACCCTCGGTGATCGGGTGGCGGTGATGCGTAAGGGCGTCCTGCAACAGGTCGCGAGCCCCCGTGAGCTGTACGAGCAGCCCCTCAACCTCTTCGTCGCGGGCTTCATCGGGTCGCCCCCGATGAACTTCCTCCCGGCCGCGATCGAGGACAATCAGGTGAAGTTGCCGTTCCTGTCGTACCCGCTGCCCCGTGAGGTCGCCGCCCAGATCGGTGACAGCGATCTGCTGATCGCCGGTATCCGCCCCGAGCATTTCGCCGATTCGAGCTTGGTGGACGAGCACAAGCGGGACCGGGGGACCACCTTCGAGGTCAAGGTCGACGTCACCGAGTGGCTGGGCAGCCAGCAGTACGCCTACGTGCCCTTCGAGGCCCCGGAGGAGATCAACCGCCATCTGGCGGAGCTCCAACAGGAACTCGACGGCGAGCAGATGCGAACCCAGATGATCGTGTCCCTGGATCCCGCCAGCCGCATCCGCGACGGCGCCAAGGCGGAGTTGTGGCTCGACCCGTCGCGGGTGCACCTGTTCGACCCTCGGACCGGGAAGAACCTGACCCGTGACGCCAAGGCCGAGGCCCCTGCCGCCACGGCCACGTCGTCGGCTTCAGGGTCGGCGTCGTCGGCTCCTGCGCCTGCTCCGGCGTCATCGTCGGCGGCCGCTTCGAGTACGGCCCCGGCATCGTCAGCTGCCGCCCCGGCGCCAGCCAGCGCTCCGGCCAGCGGGTCCGCTGGATCGGCGGAGCCGCCTGCTCCCGACGGTTCGCTGCGTCCCACTTGAGCACTCCAACTTGAAGCCCTAGGTCGGTCTCGCGATGGGGCTCGATTTACGGTTGCGAGACGCGTCCCCAGGGCTGCTGGCGCTTCCGTGGCTGTCGCCGCTCGCCGAGTGGTCGGCCCCGGAAGTGCCCCTTCGCGAGCTTCCCGTCGGGCCGAGCCGCCACCTGGTGCGTTTCGTCAAGACCGACGGCCGGTTGTGGGCGCTCAAGGAGCTTCCACCTCGCGTCGCGATGAAGGAGTACGCGGCACTACGTGAGATCGAGGCGAAGTCGCTCCCCGCGGTTCGGCCCGCGGGACTGGTCATACAGCCCCATGAGGACACGGCGATCCTGGTCACCCGCTACCTCGAGCGATCGTGGCAATACCGACGCCTCCTGATGCGGATATCACCGGATCGGCCGAGGCACCGGGAACGGCTTTTGGACGCGATGGCCAGCCTGCTGGTCGACCTGCACCGCAACGGTGTGTTCTGGGGCGACTGCTCGCTCGCCAACACCCTGTTCTCCCGGGACGGGCAGGTGCTCCAGGCCTGGCTGGTAGACGCCGAGACCAGCGAAATCCATCGCGAACTGACTGATGGGCAACGCCAGCTCGACATGGATGTCCTGGTCGAGAACGTCGCTGGGGGCCTCCTCGACCTGGCTATGGGGCTCAAGCATCCGCCGGAGATGTTCGATGGGCTCATCAAGGAAGCGGCCAGCGTCGCCACTCGCTACGAGGCGCTGTGGGACGTGTTGCATGCCGAGCCCCGCTTCTCGTTCGACGACCGGTACCAAATCGAGGGACAGATCCGCCAACTTCACGATCTGGGATTCGCGGTTGACGAAGTCACCCTGCAGTCCGACGGTGCGGGGGACGAGAAGCTGCGGCTCAAGCTGTGCGTCGCCGCCCGGCGATTCCATGCCACCCAACTCCGGGAGCTGACGGGCCTCGACGTCGGCGAAGGACAAGCAAAGATCCTCGTCGCTGACCTGTTCGCATATCAGGGCCACCTGAAGCAGGAGTCCAAGACTTGCATCCCCGATTCGGTGGCGGCGCAGCGCTGGATGGACGAGGTCCTGCGCCCTGGTATGGCGCGCGCCCACGAGGCTCTCGGAGGCCAGGGAGACCCTGTCCAGGCTTACTGCGATCTGCTCGAGGTGCGCTGGTTGCTGAGCGAGAAGGCGGGCCACGACGTCGGCGACTCCACGGCGCTCGAATCCTTGGCCGAGCGTTCGGTACCGCCGGATTCGGCCGCCCAGATGGCGGTGGCCGAGGCGGCGACCAACCAGTTGCCCGCTCTCACCCGCGAGTTGCTCGACCAGTTGTCCGCCGTCGTAGACGGCGGCGATCTCGACTTGGGCGGTCTCGACTGAAGGGTGCCGCCCCGGCTTCCGCTATCTCCGGCGATATCTCCGGCCGCTATCTCCAGCCGCCGCATTATTCTCGACCGTTCTCGCCATCCGCCCCCTGAAGACCTGCACGGAGCGCCAGTGACAACCCCGGCACAGTCGGCATCAGCCCCACCAATCCAAGCCCCAGACCGCACTACCGGGGGAGCGCCCCGGTGGTGGCGCAGCGCCGTCATCTACCAGGTGTACATCCGTAGTTTCGCCGACGGCGACGGGGACGGCCTGGGCGATATCGCAGGCCTGCGCTCCAAGCTCGCGTATATCGCCGGCCTGGGCGTCGACGCCATTTGGATAAACCCGTGGTACCCGTCGCCGATGGCCGACGCTGGCTATGACGTCTCGGACTATCGCGACGTCGAACCCCGCTTCGGCACCTTGGAGGATGCCGAGGCTCTCCTCAGGGAAGCCCACCAACTGGGTCTTCGAGTCCTCCTCGACATCGTGCCCAACCACACATCGGATCAGCATCCGTGGTTCCAAGCCGCGGTGGCCGCAGGCCCGGGGTCGCGGGAGCGGAACCGGTACCTGTTCCGGCCCGGGCGGGGCGACGACCCCTCGCGGCCTCCCAACGACTGGCTGAGCATATTCGGTGGACCGGCGTGGACCCAGGTCACCGAACCCGACGGACGCCTCGGTGAGTGGTACCTGCATTTGTTCGCGCCCGAGCAGCCGGACGTCAACTGGACCGATCCTGAGGTGCAGGATGACTTTGAGGCAACGCTCCGGTTCTGGTTCGACTGCGGGGTGGACGGCTTCCGGATCGACGTAGCCAACTCGCTCGTCAAGCAAGCAGGATTACCCGACCTTGACGGCCGCGGCATTCCGGATCGTTCGGAGATGGCCGCAGAAGACTGGGTGGAACACCCGCATTGGGACCGCAGCGAAGTCCACGACATTTACCGGATGTGGCGACGGATCGCCGACGGATACCCCGAACCGCGGGTGTTCGTGGCCGAGGCCTGGGTGGATTCCCCGGAGCGTCTGGCACGCTATGTCCGCAACGACGAACTGCATACGGCGTTCAACTTCGACTTTCTGCAGGCACCCTGGAATGCCCGGGATTTGCGGGCGACGATCGATTCGACCCTGGCCGAGCACGCGGCGGTCGGCGCCCCCCCGACCTGGGTGTTGTCCAACCATGACGTGGCCCGTCACGTCTCGCGCTACGCCCGGCCCCAGACCGGGACCCTGCGCTCCCTCGACGACCTCATCGGCATGCCGGCCGACTTGGTCACCGGCGCCCGTCGGGCCCGGGCCGCGGCCCTGCTCATGCTGGCCCTGCCGGGCGGGGCATACGTCTACCAAGGTGAGGAACTGGGACTGCCCGAGGTCGAGGATCTTCCCGACAACCTCCTCGCCGACCCGACCTGGGAGCGATCTGGTCACACCCAGCGCGGTCGCGACGGGTGCCGCGTCCCCATCCCGTGGTCAGGCGACGCCTCGCCATTCGGGTTCAGTCCGGAGACCCCCGACCGCGACGGCGACGGCCCCCACCCTTGGCTCCCGCAGC
>JAUTXN010000343.1 GCA_030838045.1 Acidimicrobiaceae bacterium | reverse complement strand
GCCATGGAGGCGGTCAACATCAAGGCCACCTTGGCGTACACGCCGCCGGCCTACCCAGGTCCGATCGTGCTGTACCGCTCGGAGGGTCTGGCGACCCACGACGAGGAGGATCGGGCGCTGGCGTGGGAATCGCTCTCGGGACCCAACATCGTCCTGGTCGACGTGGCGGGATGCAGCCACGAGTCGCTGTTCACCGAGCCGTACATCCGCGTCGTCGCCGAGCACCTCCGCGAGAGCATCGACCGGGCCCTCCTCGGCGCACCCAGCCACTGAGACGATGCGGCCGGTGAGCCGGGACGGCGGCCGGTGAGCCGGGACGGCGGCCGGTGAGCCGGGACGGCGGCCGCTGGTGGAAGGCCGACAAGCGGTCCGAGACGAGCATCGCCCTGACCCCGCTCCAGCGCTACACGTTCGACCTGCGGGGCTACCTGCTGTTCGAGGGCGTGCTCGATGAGGCGACGGTCGCCCGGATGCGGACGGTCATCGACGACCAGCGCCTGCCTCCCGCTGACGAGACGATCGAGCGGCAGCGCTTCGGCCACAACGGGGATCTGTTCGAGTGGGATCAGGTGTTCTGTGACCTGATCGATCACCCCCTCGTGCTGGCGGTGCTGATGGAACTCATCGGGCCCTACGTCCGGCTCGACCACGCCTATGGCATCACGATGCGGCCCGGCACGTCGGGGCTCGGCCTGCACGGGCCGGCCGAGCCGTTCGACTCGTCGCAGTACTACCTGCACCGGATGGGGGTGCTGCGCAGCGGGTTGCTGACACTGACCTGGTCGTTGTCCGACGGTGGCCCCGGCGACGGGGGTTTCGGGTGCATCCCCGGCAGTCATGCGACGTCGGAGCCGTTGCCCGCCGGGGCCGAGTCGCTGGTGGTGGAGGTGCCCCAGCCCGCCGGGTCGCTGCTGGTCTTCACCGAGGCGCTCATGCATCGCACCGTGCCCTGGCAGGGCGCCGACACCCGATGGGCGGTGCTGTACAAGTACTCCCCCGGTAGCACGGCCTGGGGGTCGTCGCCCGCCGCCCCACCGGCGGTGGTGGCGAAGATGTCGGAGCAGCAACAGCGCTTCTTCCAACCACCGTCAGTCGGCGGGTTCATCCCGACGATTACCCGCTGAAGGAGACCACGGTCATCACCTCACCGTCGGCCGATCCGAGGACGCCGGTGCCGATCAGGGTGACGGCCGGTTGCTTCTGGCCGAACGATTGCGAGTACCACCCGGCGATCGGGTCGGTCTCGCCCCGGTGCAGGCTCCACCGCAGCACGCCGGGAAGCTCGACCGTCGCCGATCCGCCCGGCCAGCACAGGCGCAGTGGGCCGTCCGCCGGGAACTCGGCGTCGACCGACGGGCCGAGGTGCCAGGCCATCCGGGCCGGATGGCGGCGGTCGCAGACCACGCGGTCGGTGACGGTGAGTTGGCGGCTGGCGGCGTCCAGTTCGACCGTGCGCCGGTGGACCGCAGGCGGAGTGAGGGACCGGTACCCGTCGTGTTCGGCCGACCACCGACCCGGCGCCGCCGCCAACTCCTCGGTCTCGGCCGTCTCGACCCAGAGGAACGGGCCACCGGAGATCGACTGGTCCCGTCCCCCGAGTTCGATCGTGTTGTGGGCCAGGGTGGAGCGAAAGTAGGAGCGCCATTTCGCCTCGCCGTGATAGCAGTATGTTCCCGGATCGGCGAACACCTCGGTCCCGCCGTGGCGCACCTCGATCGCCAGGGCGTCGGCGTGGCCGTGCGCCGCGATGGTGAGGTAGCCGTGCGGGCCACCGTCGCAACGGCACCAGATCTCGGGTTGGTCTCCGGGCGCCCCCACGGTTGTACGCAGGATGGTGATGCCGGCGTCGGGAAAATGCCACGGTCGTTGGTCGGGGCGTCCGGTGGGGGCTTCGAGCGCAGCTCCCATCAGGGCCCGAGCTGGGCGCCCGTCGACCGCCGCCACTCCCTCACCTGTCGCCCCAGGTGCGTTGCCGGCGGGGGCTGCGCCCGGCGCCGAGCGGAGCAACCCCGCCAGGACGATGCTGCGCACGTCGGCGCCGGGCGGTGTGGGCCACCACGGCAGGGGAGACATCACCGCCGCGCCGAGTGTGAGCAGGGACGCCCAGCGGTCGGTTTCCGGGCCGTCCACCACCAGCGTGTGGCCGTCGTCGCCGTCACCCTGGCGAGGTCCGCCCAGCCGGACGTCGACCAAAGCCGCAGCCGCATCGACCATCCGGCACAGCCGCACGCCGGTCTGCAGGCCGAGGGGGTGACCCGACGCGGCTGCCTCCACCGCCGCGACCAGCCCCAGCTCGGCCACGAGGCAGTGGTACTCCGAGGCCAGCTCCCGGTTGACCCCGCTCGGAAAGGTGTTGCGTTCGAGCTGGTCTTCGAGCAGCACCGCCGACGCGCGCCGCCAACGGTCACTCTCGTCGAACCACGGGAAGGCACAGCTGGCCGTCAGCTGTCCGGCCGCCTCGGCGACGACATGGTTGTTGGCCGATGACCCGCGGCTCACGAAGTGGTCGAGGTACTCCTGGTGCCAGTGCAACTGGCGGTGGAACACCGGGTTGCGGTCGAACAGGTCCTCGGCCCCCGGCCAGCCGTCGAGGAGGCGCCGGATCCAGGTCCAGGCGATGAGCCGGATCCCAAGTTCGATGCCGCTGGTCCAGTGGACCCCTGAGAGGAACGGGTTGGCATCCCACCAGGAGCGGAGCTGTTCGCCCACCATCCCGGCATATCGGTCGTCGCCGGTCAACCACCATGCCGCCGCGACCACGGTGAGGTGATGGTGGCGGGACAGCTCCCACACCTGCTTGATGTTTCCCGTCTCTTCCTCGGAGCGGGTGTTCACCGCGAACGCATAGCGGTCCCCGGGCGCGTGGCGGCCACTGAGCGGGTCGAGGAACCAGTCGGGCCGGGCGATGTCGGGACGGGCGACGCCAAGGACCGTCCACCGTCCGTCGAGGATCTCGTCGGCCGCCATCCGCAACGCCCGGGCCGCCCCAGCGGGGACCGTCGCTGCCAGTCCCGGCGGCAACCGGGGCGGCGCGGCCGGCACCAGGCCGGGCGGCACCTGGCCGAGGTGCACCGGGTCGGGCGGCACCTGGCCGGGGCGCACCTGACGGCGGCGCCACGCCTGGTGTCGGGCCTGGTCGGTGACTCGCCAAACCACCTCGCGCGTGGTCATCTGGCGGAGGCGGCGCCCGTACCAGCTGACGCTGGCGGCGTTCACACTGTCAGAGGACGGCGGCTGGCCCGGCTGCTCGAAACGGCGAGGGTCGCCCGGGTCGTGGCGGCCAGTGAGTCCAGCTCGATGGGCATCGGGCCGCCACTACGGACCGCCTCGACGAACGCCGCCAGTTGCTGCTTCTGGCCCTTGTCGATCGTGGTCGCGATGCGGCGCGTCCGGTGCCGGCCCTGCCACAACGACGCCTGACGGAAGTTGTCCAGCCGGGCCACCCGCCCGCCGCCGACCACCTCGAAGATCTCTTTCGGGTAGCGCCGGTTGCCGTTGGTGGCGTACACCAAGCTGGCGACCGAGTCGTCGTCGAAGCGGATGTTGGCGATGAGATCGTCGGGATCACCGGTGCTCTGCGCCTGCACCTCGACGGGGCGGGCGCCGAGCCACCAGCTGAGGGTGTCGATGAAGTGTCCGCCCTCGCCTTCGAATCTCGATCCCTCGTCGGCGTCTCGGTACCAGCTCCCGGAATCGAGTGGCCCGGCATTGACCAGGTAGCGCGCAACGCAGGCCCCGGCGGGCTGACCGAACCGGGCCCGCAGGTCCACGAGGAGGGGGGCGAAGCGGCGGTTGAAGCCGACCATCAACCGGTCGTTGCCAGTGGCGCGAACCGTGTCGAGCACGTGGTCGAGATCGTCGCCGGTCAAGGCCAGGGGCTTCTCCACGAAGACCGCCTTGCCCCGGGCCAGCGCCTGGCAGGTGAGCGAGGCGTGGCTGCGGTGGCGGGTCACGACGAACAGGGCGTCAATGGCGTCGTCATCGAGGACGGCGTCGAGCTCGGTCGTGGCGTCGGCGAAGTTGAACCGCCGTTGGGCGTTCACCGCCGACAGCGAGGTGGTGGTGGCGACCCGCACCAGTCTCACGCCATCCATGCCACTCAGGTGGGGCAGCAACATCGAGGAGGCGTAGTTGCCGGCGCCGATGAAGCCCAGGCGCACCGTGCCGTCGGCCGGCCGCCGGCGGCGGCCGGAGCCTCGGGGCTGCAGCGTGGAGATCGTGGCCGGGGCGCTGCGGGGAGTCTCGCCGGGCGAGGATACGGGCGCCGTGCGGTCGTGGCCCCCGGGTAGGCCCCGCGCGACGGCGCCCGCGTCGTCCACGGCGAGTCCCTCGAGCGCTTCAGGGCCGTGGGGGCCCTGCGGGCCCTGGGTTGCGTCGGGGTAGGCGAACAGGAATCCGATTCCGTGCAGCTCGCCCGCGTTGAGTCGCTGGTAGACCTCGACCGCCTCGGCCACGGGGAACACGGCGGAGACCAGCGGCTCCAGCGACACCCGGCCCCGGTGGACCAGGTCGAGGAAACAGGCCAGGTTGCGGCGCTCGGTCCAGCGGACGTACCCCGCGGGATAGTCGATGCCCTCGAGTTCGTAGCGATCGTCGTAGCGCCCCGGCCCGTAGGAACGCGAGAAGCGGACGTCGAGCTCCTTCATGTAGTAGTCGTTCCAGGGCAGGTCGAGGCTGCACTTGCCGATGTCGACCACCCGGCCGCGGTCGCGCGCCAGCCGGGCGGCCAGTCGCACGGGGTCTGGCGACGCCCCACCGCTCGAAAGGATGACGCAGTCGGCGCCCAGCCCCCCGCTGAGCGCCGCCAAGCGCTGCTCCACCCGCTCGACGCCCTCGTCGGTCGGCGCCCCGCAGGCTGAGGCGCCCGCCGCTTCGGCGAGGGCGCAACGTTCCGCAACCGGATCGAGGCCGACGACGGTCACCCCGGCCGCGATGAGCAGCTGGACCACCAGCTGGCCGATGAGGCCCAATCCGATGACACAGGCCGTCTCGCCCAGTTGCATCTCGCCCCGGCGCACCCCCTGCATGGCGATGGCGCCGACGGTGGCGAAGGCGGCCAGCTGCGGATCCACCCCCGGCGGGACCGGGACGCAGAGGTTGGTCGGGACCCAGTTGACACCGGCGTGGAGGGCATGTTCGTTGCCCGCGCAGGCGACCAGCTGGCCCACCCGGAACTCCGTCGCCGACCGTCCCACCTCGGTGACGACCCCCGACAGGGAGTAGCCGAGGGGGGTGTAGGAGTCCAACCGGTTCATGGCCTTCTGGTAAGCCGCGGTCGGGCCGACCTGGGCCACGGTTTCGACCACTTTGCGGACCTGGTCGGGACGGGCTCGGGCCTTGCCGAGCAGCGACAGCTTGGCTTCGCTCACCTTCATGAGCTCGGTGCCGACCGAAATGAGCGAGTACCGGGAAGCCACCAGGACTCCCCCCGGTTTGCACGCCGGCGGGGGGACGTCGAGCACCGCCAGTTCCCCGGAGCGGTAGTTCTGGACGACTTGTTTCATACGCTGCTCGTCTCGGTTGCCATTGCTCATCGGCCGCTCATCGGCCGCTCATCGGGCGGTGCTCATCCCCGGACCCCTGCGGCCCGGGTCTGTCGGCACCACAGTTCCATACTGAGCAGCTGCCAGATCTGCTTCGAATGATCCTTCTTGCCGCTGCGGTCGTCGTCGACCAGTCGCTGCAGCGGTTCCCGGCGCAGGAATCCCGAGCCGACCAGCTCGCCCGAGAGCAGCACGTCATCGACCAAGGGACGCAGATCGCGCGCCATCCACGCCCGCAGCGGGGCGCTGAACAGCCCTTTCGGCCGGTGGACGATCTCCCGGGGGAGGAACGCCTCCGCGGCCGCCTTCAGGGGCATCTTGCCCTTGTTGCCCACGATCTTGTCCCGGCCGGGAAACGAGAATGCCGCCCGCACCACTTCGACGTCGACGAACGGCACCCGCACCTCGGTGGAGGCCGCCATGCTCGCCCGATCGGTATAGGCCAGGTTGAGACCGGGCAGGAACATCCGGGCATCGGTCAGACACATCCGGTTGACGTGGTCGGTCAGGGTGCTGTCGTGGTACACGTCGGCGTGTTCGTCCAGCACGCTGGTCACGCACGGCGCCAGGCTCGGGTCGAGCAGGTCGGGCAGCTCGTGCTCGCCGTAGAGGGTGTAGCTGCGCCGGAATGCCGGCTCCTCGGCCAGATCGGCGAAGGAGACGAAGCGCTTGGCCCAGCGGACCCGCCGCAGGCCGTGGGTCCCCACCGCCACCGGCAGGCGGTCCAGGGTGGGGGCGATGACGTGCGATCGGAGGGACCGAGGGACGCGGCGATAGCGGGCCGCCAGCACGCAGGCCAGGTGCTTGCGGTACCCGCCGAACAGCTCGTCGGCGCCCATGCCTGACAGCAGCACCTTGACGCCGGCCGTGCGGGCCGCCTCACAGATGAGGAAGGTGTTGATGGCCGCCGGATCGCCGATGGGCTCGTCGAGGACGCCGACCATCCGGGGCAGCAGGTCCACCACGTCGGGGGAGATCTCGATCTCGTGCAGGGCAATCCCATACTTCTGGGCCACGATCCGGGCATAGTGGGCGTCGTCGGGCATGGCCTCGAGGCGCTGGTCCTCGGGCCGGAAGGTGATGGTGTAGGCGTCGATGTCGGGGTTGGCGGCCTTGGCCAGCACCGTCACCAGGCTGGAGTCGAGACCCCCGCTCAGGAAGGTGGACACGGGCACGTCGGCGACCAGATGGGCCGCGACGGACTCCTGCACCACCCGCGCCAGATCGGCCGGGGGCCCGGCTGCCGACGATGCTGCAACCGCCGCCAGCTCCCAGTAGCGATGCACGTCCATGGTGCCGTCGGGGCGGCACTCGGCCCAGGTGCCGGGCGGGAGCTTCTCCACCCCCCGCAGGGCGCAGCGGCTCTCGGGAACCCAGTAGTACAGCATGGACGCCACCAGGGCGCCGGGATCGATCTCCAACTCGGTGCCGAACACCCGGGCCAGGGCCTTGAGCTCCGAGGCGAAGGCCACGCCCCGGCCCCGCCGCATGTAGAACAACGGCTTGACGCCGAGCTGGTCACGGGCGAGGAACAAGCTGCCGCTGCGCTCGTCCAACAAGGCGAAGGCGAACATGCCCCGGAAGCGCTCGAGGGCCTGCGCACCCCAGCACCGCCAGCACTCCAGGACCACTTCGGTGTCCGACGACGAACGGAAGCGGACCCCGAGCGCGGCCAGTTCGGCCCGCAGCTCGCGGTAGTTGTACAGCTCGCCGTTATAGGAGACCGTCAGCCCGTGGCTCCGGAACGGCTGGGCCGCGGCCGACGAGAGGTCGATGATCGACAGCCGCCGGTGCGCCAAGTGGGCGTCGATCCGGTCGTCGGTGAAGGACTCGACCCCGTCGCCGTCGGGTCCACGGTGGGCCAGCTCGGCAATCATCCTGCTTGCCAGTTGCCGGCCGTTTGCCTGTTGGTAGCAACCGGCTATCCCGCACATGGGATCAGGCGCCTACCGCCAGGAGGCTGTCGTACACGCCGACGTAGCGATCCTTCTGGTGACGCCAGGCCAGCTGTTCCTCGACCCGGGAGCGACCGAGCTGGCCCATCGCCCGGCGCCGGGGCTCGTCGTCGAGCAGTTCCAGGATCGACCGGGCGTACTTGGTGACGTCGTTGGGCTCGGCGTACACCGCCGCCCCGGCGGCCGACACCCGGGTCTCGCGCAGGTCGAAGGCGACCACCGGGAGCTCGAAGGCCATGTACTCCATCGTCTTGTTCATGGTCGACACGTCGTTGAGAGGATTCCATGGATCGGGGCTCAGGCCCACGTCGGCGGTCGACAGCACCTGGAACACCAGGTCGTCGGGCGCACGGCCGGTGAACTCGACGTAGTCCTCGAGGCGCAGCTGGGACCGCAACGCCATGAGGTCGGGGAAAGAGTCGCCGCTACCCATGAGCGTGAAGCTGACATCGTCACGCCCCAACTGGTGCACGATGACAGCCGCCGCGCGCAGCACGATGTCCACACCGTCCTGGGGTCCCATCACCCCAAGATAGGCGGCCAAAAACGGCCGGCCGCGCCGCAGTGCCGGGTCGGCGTCCCCCCGGCGGAGCCGGTCGGGATCGGGGCCGGTGCGGACCACCGTGATCTGGTCGTCCTGCTTGCCGCCCCGGTCCATGGCCTTGGCCCGGTAGGAGTTGTTGGTCGCGATCACGTGATCGGCGGTGTGGTAGGTGCACCACTCCAGGAACCGCAGGCCCCGGTACGTGGCCCCCTCGTGGCCCGGGAAGCGGGATTCGTACAGCTCCGGGCACAGGTCGTGCTGGTCGTAGACGAAATGCGTGCCGCCGAGGAGCCGGAAGGCCAGGCCGATGGGCCAGAAGATGTCGGGCGGGTTGCACGTCTGGATCAGATCGAAACGCACCTTCCGCCAAGCGCCCAAGGTGAGCCAGAGGGTCATGGCGAAGGAGTAGGCGTACTCGGCGACGAAGCTGATCTTCGAGCGACAGGCACCGTAGGGGCGGTACTTGAACAAGTCGACACCCTCCACCACCTCGTGGCGGGGGTCGCCCGGTGCCTTCGGGCAGACGACGGCGACGCGGTAGCCGTCGTCGCGCAGCGCCTGGCACTCCAGCCACACCCGGCGGTCGAAGGGAACCGGCAGGTTCTGCACGATGATGAGAACGCACGGTGAGGCACCGTTGCGACGGCGTCCCCGGCGGCGGCGCCCGAGGTTCACCACCCGATCCCCTCGTAGCCGGCGATCGACTCCACGGCGGGACCGAGGTCCCCGCACAGGTCGATCACCATCGGGGGGTGACTGGCAAGGAGGGCTTCGACGATGCAACGGGAGTGCACCGAGACGACGGCCACGTCGCAGCCCGCCAACGCCTCGCCCGCCGAGTCGGTCAACAATCGCCGCAGGTGGGGCAACTTCGATTCGACATAACCGCGGTTGGCGCCCACCAGCCGGGCGGGCTGGATCACCGGGTCGTAGATCGACAGCTCGTACCCCTTCCCGGTCAGGCGTTCCGCCAGTTCCACCGACGGGCTCTCCCGCAGGTCGTCGGTCTCGGCCTTGAAACCCAGGCCGAGAAGCGCAACCTTGCGCCCGGGGCTGGTCACCACCCGGTCCACGACGTGGCGCACGGTGAGCTCGTTGGAGAAGAGCGCTCCACTCAAAAGTGGCAGATCGACGCTGTTGATCCGGCCCAGGTACAGCAACGAGCGAAGGTCCTTGGGCAGGCACGACCCGCCGAACGCGAAACCCGGGCGGAGATACCGGGGCGAGATGTTCAGGTAGCTGTCCTCGCAGAACAGGTCCATGACCTCCCGGGCGTCGACGCCGAGGTTGCGGAACAACCGGGCCACCTCGTTGCTGAACGCCACCTTGGTGGCATGAAAGGCGTTGCAGGCGTACTTCAGGCCTTCGGCGGTGCGGACCGGCACCACCCGCAGCGGGCGGTCCAAGAACCCGAACAACCGACCGACCGCCTCGGCCACCGCGTCGTGAGCCGTCCCGGCCACGGTGAACGGAGGATCGAAGAAGTCGGACACGCTCGTGCCCTCACGAAGGAACTCGGGGCACATGGCGACCCCGAACTCCTCTCCCGCCGGGGTCCCGAGCTCGGCCTCGAGGGCGGGCACGACAACGGACTCGACCGTGCCGGGGGGCACCGTGCTTCGCACCACGACGCTGTGGAAGCCGACCCCGCGGCCGCCGGGCCCATCCACGGCCGCGCGACGGGACGTGATCAGCGCCTGGCCGATGTCCTGCACCACCCGCTCGAGGTAGGACAAGTCGGTGCTGCCGTCGGGGGCCGACGGCGTGCCCACGCAGATGAGGGAGACGTCGGCTCCGCACAGCGCCTCGATGGGGTCGCAGGTGGCATGCAGGGTGCCGCCGGCCACTGCGGCCGCGACCAGCTCCTCGAGGCCGGGCTCGACCACGGGGCTGCGCCCCGACGAGACCAGCGCCACCTTGCTCCGGTCAGGATCGACGCCCCACACCTGGTGCCCATTGCTCGCCAGGCACGCCGAGGTGACCGTCCCCACGTAGCCCAACCCGAATACTGCCACCTTCATGCTCTGCGGGAGACCCAGTGAGCCTTTCGGGGCCGGCCCGCCACTGGCAGATTCGGTCACAATGGTCATAGTTCCCACCGTAGCCGAAGCACCTCAGTCGATCAACTACGACACAGGCCCGTTCTCGGACATTTTCACTGACCTATCGAACTGCCCTCGTCTTGTCCATACGGGCTGGCCTGCCACTGGGCAAACGTCAGGATTCCGTCGGTATCGCGAGCCATGAATTGCCAGTCACCGACGTAATGGTTGCCCACGAAGCGGTTGTTGTTCTTGAACGTGATGGCATCCTGGATGACCCTTCCCTGGTACGGCGACCACGTCGGAGAGGTCCCGAAGTTGGACAGTATCGCCTGGCGACCACATCCGGAATGACACCCGATCGCTGACTTGTTCATCGTGAATCGATTGCCCGTGACCTTGACATTCTGGGTATGCCATCGGCAGTCGGCGTAGCGCGCCGGCTCGGTAATCGTCGCCTGGGTACACACGGCGGCGCTGGCGATACCGCCGAGGGTGCAGTACCGGCCGCTGGTATTGTTCGGGGACCCGCAGAACCGGTCGGCGTTCTCCCACAGTGTGACACCGCCCCAGTTGTCGGCGAAGTTGTTGCCCGAGATCTCCAGCGTCGGGTACCGGGGGTCGACCCGGGCGTCGCCGCCGCTCTCGGAGATGTACAGCGCCGCGACCGGGAAGTTGTCGCCCCTCGCTTCGAACTCCCGACCCTTGACCAGCGCATTTCGGGTGATCGTGTTGTTGCGGATCAAGGCGTTGTAACTGATTTCGTAGATGATCCCTTCGGAAGCGTTGTTATCTATGTAGTTGCCTTCGATGTCGAAGGCGACATCATTGGTGTCGGCCCACAGTCCCACACCCTTGTTGTCGTGGATCCAGTTGTCGACGATCTTGGCGCCCCGCACGTCCCAGAACTTGCCGCCTCCGGAGCATCCGCACTGCGCAATACGTTTCTCCCAGTCGTCGGCGTTGTTGCCCACGACCTCGTTGTGGCGGATCGTGATGTCGGTGATCCCTTGGGGGTCGAACATGCTGAACCCGTACTGCCCGTTGCCCTGCAGGCAGTTGTCCTCGATCACGTCGTGACTGCCGACGAACAGCCCGGCTCCGGAGCTGCCCTGGATGGTCAGCCCGTGGACGGTCCAGCCGGCGCCCGCGTCGTGGTTGACGACCCCCTCGTCGTGGTTGCCGCCCACCACGCCGAAGTTCTGGACCGTGAGCGTGGCGATGGTGACGCCCACCGCGTGCTGGGTGAAGGCATAGCGGTTGAGCTTCTGCCCGTCGAGGATGGCGCCCGGCGCGCCGATGTAGGTGTCGCGGTCCTTGGGCACCACCTGGCCGAACTCGCCCGTTCCGAGGGTGTGCGTTCCCGGGGCCAGCCAGAACGTGGTGCCCGGTGGCTGGGACTGGGTGGCGTCGTTGAGGTTGGTCGTGGTCGGGATGGTCACGGCCCCGGCGGGCGCAGTGGCCGGGCCGTCGAGCACGGCGTGGTCACCGCAGATCCGGGCGGGGGGCGACGTGGGGTAGGCGGCGGCGAGCGGCGGACCCGAAGTGCCCGGTGCCCCGGATGTGCCCGGCCCGGTCGTGCGCGACGGGCTGCCTGAGCGCGCCGAGTCGCCGGAGCAGCCACTTGCCACCGCGGCGGTGACGATCGCGGCGGCCAGGAGCGCCGCGATCGCTGCGCCGCCCGTTCGAGAGGTCAAGCTCGAACTCGCTCCCGGATGGCGCTCACGCCCTGGCGCAGCCCCGCGACCGCGGGCGACGCCACGGGAGGCACCCGGGCGTGGAGGCGGAACAGCAGTTCCCATTTCCAGCGGGGGATGGGCCGCATCCGGCCCACCTTGTTCTGGTCGTGGAACGACCCGGGAATGGGCGCGAAGGCGGGATCGGTTTCGATCAGGCCATACCGCTCGCACGTACGCCAGACCCACGCCACGCTCTTCAGTTGGGTGTCGTCGACCACGACGACGGCCTCGTCGCCGGCGATCATCCGGGCGCTGTTCAAGACATCGGTGAAATAGAGATGCTTGGCCCCGTCGATGTGGAAGGCGTCGAAGCGCAGCCCCCGGGCCGCCAGATCCGGGAGGACCGTGCGGCAATCACCGCCGTAGAAGAAGACCCGGCCGGGAAAGGCCTGGGTCAGCCGTGCCATGGCCGGGCGCACGTAGGCGTGTTCGCAGATGTCCACACCGTGGAACTCCAGGTCGGGAGTCGAGGTCAAGGCCAGGTACGCCGAGTGACCGCCGTTGACCCCCACTTCGAGCATGCGGGTGCGGCCGGCAACCGCCGCCCGAAACCGATCCCGCTTGGGCCGGGTGTGGGCGTTGGGAGGCCGGTCGGCGAAGTCCGGTTGCTGGTCGTCGTAGAACAAGTTGCCGTAGAGCGGTTGGCCGGTCGCGGCGATGACCGAGTTCAGGTCGTGCAGGCCTTGCAGCCAGGCCGGGGACACTTCCAGGTCTTCCATCGGGTCGCTCCAGTTCCGGGGCATGGTCGTACAGGGCTGGCACCCCCGACCGGCCGGGAGCCTATCGGTGTCCGGCCTGTCCGAATTTTCGGCGTGCCCGGAGCCACGCCCGAAGGGCAGGCGGCGCCCGGCGGGCGAGTGACTCCAATCGGCCCAGCCGGGCCGCCGCCAGCCCCCATCGGCGGTCGCGGACGGCGGGGACGGCGGCGCGCAGGTAGGCCTCGGTCGGCCAGAGCTTCCGCCCGACCAGCTTGGCCTTGGCCGCCATCCCCGGCGCCGCCGCGAGCTGTTCGAAGAAGAGCGACTCGTGGGGCGCGGATTGCACCCGCAGGGAAAGCTCGACGCCGACCCGATCGGGGAGCCCCAACTCCGTCGCCAGCGCCTGACCGGCGGGCGACAGCCGCAGGCCGGCCGCCAACGCCGCGGTGGCGCCGAGCCGGCCCGCCAGGTCGGCGGCGGCGCGCCAGGTGTCGACCGGCAGCTGAGCCAGACCCCGAGCCAGGTCGTCGGAAGCCTTGCGATCCTGGGGTCCGTCCTGGGCGGCGTGCAACGCCAGGTGCATGGCCCGGGCCTCGAGGTCCAGTACCGCGACCTCCACCCCCGATGCCAAGGTCAACGCCACGGTGCGGCCCGACAGCACCGGCCAGGCCTCCTCGGGGGACGGCACCCCGATGAGCTGGCGGTGCAGATCGATGCACACCCCACTGGCGGCCAGCAGCTCCCGGGCATTGGTCGCGATCTCGCAGGCCGCGGTGCCCGCCAGGCGATGCCGGTACCCGAGATCCTCCAGGGCCCGCTCGGCATCGCCGAAACGATCGGGGGCCACCAGCAGGTCGATGTCGACCGACTGGCGGACCTCTTCGGGCCGGTAGAGCCACGACGCCACCGCCGGGCCCTTCAACAAGATGGCGGGCACGCCGGCGCCGATCAGGCAGCCGAAGGCCTCACCGGCGGCCATCTCCATGACCAGCGAGCGGGCCGCCAGTTCGGTGGTCGTGCGCCCGTCCCAGCGCCCGCCCTTGTCCACCACGGTTCTGAGCCTAGGAGACCCGAGCGGCGCGGGCGCCGGCCAGCCGCGCCGGCAGCCGGTCGAAGTCCCGGCCGGTGTCGAGGCGGACGCACGGCGTGGTCGCGACCAGCTGGGCCAGCGCCGCCAGGTGCGCCTGGGCCGTCGGTGCGTCGGTGAGCAGCACGTTGGGGGCCAGTTCGACCAGCGCCTCCGAGGCGGCCACGGGGCTGATCCGACTCGTTTCCCGGTCGGACACCCTGGCCAGCACGACGAGGCCGGGAGGGCAGCAGCGCACCTGTGTGGTCGCGAGGGCCTCCTCCAGGCGAAGCGACCATTTCCCCCCTCCCACGGGCTGGCGGCGAGCCGCCGGAGCGAGCTCCTCGAACATCGACAGCGTCTGTTGGGTCACGTCGACCTCGTCGGCGAAACCGACCACGTCCAGTCGATCGGGTCGGGTGTGGAGGAAGACCGTGTCGTCGGCCATGAACGCCAGGCCCGATCGGGCCAGCCCCACCGCGAGCGTCGACTTGCCGGCACCGCTCGGTCCGGCGATGAGTATCGCCCGCCCGTCCGACACCACGCCCGCGGCATGGAGGCTGAAGCGGCCCTGGTGTTTGAGGAGTTCGATCAGGGCGAGCGTGAGGAGCGGATGGGTGGCTCGCCACAGGCTTTCCACCGAGGAGGGCCGGCAGGCGAGCAGCGCCAGTCGGTCATGGGGGCGACATCGCATCTGGGCCCCGCCGTCGATCTCGGCGAAGAGCGTCGCCTCGTCGTCGCAATACTGCACCGTCCCCGCAGCGCTGTCGTAGACCGCCCGGCTCGCGCCTGCGGGTGGGGTGAGGGGTTCGGCGCCGAGGTGAATGCGAACCACTGCGGACGGGTCCAAGGTGGCGGGGGCGGTGGCGCGAAAGGACCGCAGCCGCCGGTCGATGGCGTCGAGTGCGTCGGGCCCCAGCCGGTCCGCCACGTCGACGGCCAGGGGGACACCGTCGACGTCGTACTCCGCCCGCAGGGTCACGGTGCGGCGGCGGGGATCCGGTACACGACGCCGAAGGATTCGGTCGGGTCGGTCCGTTCGAGGAACGGCACGCCCGAGCGGCTGAGCCAGCAGTGCCCGGCGAACGTGGGGCTTTCGTCGGGATGGCCCAGTCCGAAACACAGCTCGATCTCGTCGTCCTGGCGCCCGAGGAACCAGTACAAGGTGATGCCTCGGGTCAGGCAGCCGGGCCGTACGAGCGGCCGGCCCACGTCTTGTGCCAGTGCGACGCAGCGGGTCAACCGGTCGATCGCCTCAGGGTCGCGACGCCCGGCTCCCGGCCCGGGCGTCTTGGCGCGACCAGGGCGGGGGCGCGGCGCCAGCAGGGCGGCCTGGCGTGGGAGCGGCAGGCGGACGAACAACGGTACGGCGAGCGCGACCGCGACCACCCGTACGAAGAGGAGCACCTCGGACGGCCCCTGCAGTTGGCGCAGGCGCCGCAGCCGAGCCCGCACCTGGCGCGGCGACGGCAACGACCCCACTCAGGAGGCCGCGGTCAGCAGCTTCTCGTCCGCCAGGTGCTCGACCAGCTCAAGGACATCGGACTTGACCTCCGCCGCCGGCGCGTCGAACTCGTCGCACACCCGGGCCACCACCTCGGCCACGGTGAGCGAGCCGTCGCAGAGCTCCCAAACAAGGCTCCCCACCTCGTTCAGTGTGTAATACATGCCCGTATCCACGTGGACGAGCACCAATTCCCCGTTGAGGCCTTGGGCCAGGGCCCGCGCCGAACGCCGGGGAGCGGCTTCCAAGTCCATAATTGCGCCTCCGGGCCGATTCGGGGTTGACACATGATGATATCCGCCCCATGGTGGGGCGGGCATTCCGCCCTCGGGACGAGCGCAATCCACACGCTTGGCGCTCAAACAATACGTGGTGAACTCCGATGTTCACCACATTGACATGTCATGACCATGCCGATAGGTTTTCGGCCGCTGGCAGGCATGAAGGCACGACCCGACTTCTTCGGGTGGACGAATCGCGGGGGCGCTCCTTTCGACGCGGTCGACACCCGGAATCAATCAAAAACGGCTGGGGACAAAATTGCGCAAGTTTGCACGGTTTCTGACTCTTCATTCGCGCTCGGGTGCCCTCCGTACGGGCGCGATCATCGGAGGACTCGCGCTTGTCGGGTCATCGACGTGGACGGTGGCGTTCGCAGCACCCGCGGGTGCGGCCGTGGCCCGGCCCGCGACCCTGGCACGGGCGTCGCTCGTCAGCTATCCGACGTCGCCACCGGCGCAGGTCTGCGGCAACAGCGTCGTGCTGGCGGAGCCGTCCGGCGCACC
Organism: Acidimicrobiaceae bacterium; assembly: GCA_030838045.1. Taxonomy (GTDB): domain Bacteria; phylum Actinomycetota; class Acidimicrobiia; order Acidimicrobiales; family Palsa-688; genus JALYXV01. The sequence goes on along the minus strand of JAUTXN010000343.1, from coordinate 2,895 downwards.
CCTCAACTCGATCGTGATTCCCGCAGGGGACAACAGCGCCGTCAACTGGCGTCAGCCAGGAGTCACGTTTTGGTTCGCATCGGGCACCCACACACTTGGCAACGGAGTGTTCAGCCAGATCGAGGCCCCGGCCAACTCCACCTTCCTCGGGGCGCCCGGGGCGGTCATCGACGGTCAGGGGATCAACCGGTACGCCTTCACCCAGACAGCCCCCAATGTCACCATCCGCTACCTGACGGTCCAGAACTTCGTGCCCGCCCTGGACAACGGCGTGGTCAACCACGACAGCGGCACCAACTGGACGATCCAGTACAACACGATCACGAACAACGCCGGCGCAGGCGTGATGGTCGGTCCGGGCGATGTGGTGTCCTACAACTGCCTCAAGTCCAATGGCCAGTACGGTTTCAACGCCTTCCGGACGGGCGGGGACTCCAACATCACGCTCGACCACAACGAAATCACCGGCAATGACACGGGCAACTGGGAAGCCGTCATCCCGGGCTGCGGCTGCACCGGCGGCGGCAAAGTGTGGAACACCGCGACCGGGGCAATCACCAACAACTGGATCCACAACAATGTGGGTCCCGGCATCTGGGTGGACACAGACAACGCCGGTTTGCTCATTGACAGCAACTACATCGCGGACAATGACGCCGAAGCCATCATTTACGAGATCAGCTACAACGCTCAGATCACCAATAACAACATCCTCCGCAATGGGTATGTGGAGGGCCGAGCCTTCGCCGCGCAACACTCCACGTTCCCCGTCCCCGCCATCTATATTTCGAACTCGGGGGGAGACAACCGGGTGAATAATGGCCTGTATTCGACGTTCTCCATTGCCAACAACAACTTGGTCGACAACTGGGGCGGCGTGACGCTGTGGGAGGACGCCAATAGGTTCTGTGGGTCGGACCTGACCTCGACCTTCTGCACCATGGGAAACCCCACGGCGAACGTCGCCACCTGCGTTCCTGTCGTCATCAATCTTCCACCGTACGTTTCCGACTGCCGTTGGAAGACCCAGAACATCTCGGTCCACGACAACCAATTCAGCTTCAGTCGGACGAACACGGCCTGCACAACCACGGGCTGTGGCGAGCAGGCCATACTGGCCGATCTGGGAACCTCGCCAGCCTGGTCCCCCTATTTGGGCAACGGCATCGATGCCTCGATCACGACCCAGCAAAACAACCATTTCGCCAATAACGCCTACGTCGGCGACTGGCAATTCGCCTGGTCCAATACGACGCCACTGACCTTCACCCAGTGGCAGGGCGGCCCCTACAACCAGGACACGGGGAGCACCCTGAATGGCCTGAGCGTCACGCCCCCCGCTCCGGGCAACCTGGTGGACGCCGACACGGCATCGCTGGAGGGATCGGCCGGGCACTGGGTCCCCTGGTTCTCGGCCACCGTGGCCCAGTCCACCGCCCAGGCGCAAGCGGGTTCGCACTCCCTCCAGGTGAACATCACCGCTCCCTACGGCTGGGGGGCCCAGCTCGACAACTGGCCCGGCTTCTCCGCCACTCCGGGGCCCCAGACCATGAGCTTCTGGGGCCTGGCTGGCAGCGGCACGGTCGGGGCCGACATGCAGGTCCAATGGCGCGGCGCCGGCGGGTCCCTGCTGGCCAGCAGTGACGTCGCCATCAACACCTTGACGTCCTCCTGGCAGCAGGCCTCCGCCGACGTGACCGCGCCCCCCGGCACCGTCTCGGCGAGCATTACGTTCTCGGCACCATCGGGACGAGCCGGGGTCGCGGGAAACGTCGTCTTTCTCGATCAGATCTTCGTCGGCTCCACGCCCACGGTCGGCACCAACCTGCTCGACGCGGACACGGCCTCGATCGAAGCCTCCGTCGGCCGCTGGGCTCCGTGGTTCTCCGCCAGCGTCGCCCAGAGCACCGTTCAGGCCCAAAGCGGCACGCACAGCCTGCAGGTGAACGTCACCGCGCCCTACGGGTGGGGCATCCAGACGAGCAACTGGCCGGGATTCCCCGCCACCGCCGGTCCGAAAACCCTCAGTTTCTTGGCCCTGGCGGGGTCCGGGTCGCTCGGCGCCACCATGCAGGCGCAATGGCGCGACGGCAGTGGCAACGTGCTCGGAACGAGCACCGTGTCCCTTGCCACCCTCACCTCGACCTGGCAACAGGCGAGCACGACCGCGTTGGCCCCGGCGGGGACCAGCAACGTCTCGGTCACCTTCTCGGGCACCACCGGTGTGGCCGGCAACAGCTTCTACCTCGACCAGATGTTCGTCGGCTCCACGCCGACCGGCGGTGTGAACACCCTCGACGCCGACACCTCGTCGCTGGAAGGGTCGGTCGGCCATTGGATCCCGTGGTTCTCCAGCGCCATCACCCAGACGACCGCCCGGGCCGAGGCGGGCACCCACAGCCTCCAGGTCAACATCACGGCGCCCTACGGCTGGGGTGCGCAGCTCAACAACTGGCCGGGTTTCGCCTCAGGCCCGGGTCCGCGCACCATCAGTTTCTGGGGTCTGGCGGGGAGCGGGACCCTCGGAGCCACCATGCAGGTCCAGTGGCGCGACACTGCGGGCAACGTCTTGGGCACGAGCAGCGCCTCCATACCCGTCCTGAGCGCGGCGTGGCAGCAGGCCACCGCCGCCGCCACGGCCCCGGTCGGGACCGCCACGGCCACGGTCACCTTCACCGGTACGACGGGCGTTTCCGGAGATGCCCTCTACCTGGACCAGATCTACGTCGGCACCTGAACCGGCGAGACGGGCCGCAACCAACAATTGACCCGTCGGAACGAATGCCGCACGAGACGAATACCGTCCCGCTGGCTGCCTGGTACTGAGCGTAAAAGGCGTTCGGGAAGGCCATCTTTCTAAGAAATGATGGTTGGGCCGAGCCAATCGATCAGACC
>JAUTXN010000332.1 GCA_030838045.1 Acidimicrobiaceae bacterium | reverse complement strand
TAGCCCATCTTGGCATAGGGAATAACGCCGGCACCCCAGCGCTTCTCGCCTTCGAGTTGCTGCTGGCCCTGCTTTCCGTTACCGCCACCATCTGCCATGAAGCCTCCTAGGTCGAATGGCTGTACTGCACCTGAATCCATAGTGCCGCACGGGGGTTAACCCGTCCAATACCAATTCTCCACCTATCGATAGCTATACGCCTATCGATCGCACGCAGCAGAAGGCGTCATGACGCGAACCGGCCTGATCAGCGGGTACCGCCGATCAGGCCGTGTCGCTTGCTATGGGCACTGGTTTCACGGGAACGTGAAGCCCCCGAACGCCGTCGCCACTCGTGGCGCCGGCGGATCTGCTCTCGCTTCGAGGCAGGTGCGAGGCGAGGAACTGCCTCGAACCGCCGGTGTTATCGGCCGGGCGCTCGAAGGGGACGGACCCGACCTGCGGCGGCCGGAGCCGGAGCCGGAGGAGCCTCCGGGGCGGCCGCAGCCGCACCGGCACCCGAGGCCTTCAGGGCCTCAGCTACGGCATTGTTGATGACCTTCTGGACAGACTGCTGTACCCCTCCTACGAAGCCACCGACCACCTTCAGTGCCGGCTCGGCCATTCCAATGACAGTCTCGAAGATGTCGGCCATTTCCCGCTCTCCCTCGCCTTTCGTTCAGATAACCAGCCGGAGCCCTTTGCCCCGTTGCTGTGAAACCATCTCCTGGCCGCGCCCGAACAGGTCCATGACCAGCCCCTGCGCGGTCGAAAACCCCGCTGTAACCATGCCCTTCACTTCGTCGGAGGAAGCCATGTCGGTGATGGCGCCCTTGGCCGACCCCCCACCACTGAACAGGCCACCCATCAGCCCTTGGGCCGTGGCCATACCACCGGTGAATACGGACTGGACATCTCCAGACCCGACGACGGATCCCACAGCGTCTTTTATGACCGACACGCTGTCGCCTCCGGCCTCGCTACCTAGGAGATACCCCAGCACAAAACCTGCCAGAACTTCCACGTCCCTGCTCCTCTCATCGTCCGAGTAGGTCCCTCAGCAGGCCACCGCGTTCGCGGCAGTCCGCAGTCTTGTCCATCTCTGTACAGAATGCGAGTTCGAGTAGTCCCGCCCCGACTTGGCCGGAGCGACTACGCCCGGCGACCCAGCGTCACGGCCGCTTCACGGTGCAGGCGACCGAAGTTGTAGTACGCCGCGCACGCCCCTTCCGAGGACACCATGCAGGTGCCGATCGGAGTCTCGGGTGTGCAGGCGGTACCGAAGACCTTGCATTCCCAGGGCTTGATGACGCCCTTGAGCACCTCGCCACACTGGCACGCCTTGGGGTCAGCGACCCGGACACCAGGCACGTGGTACTTGAGCTCGGCATCGAACTCGGCGAACTCGGGACGCAGCTTCAACGCACTCTGAGAGATGAACCCGAGTCCCCGCCACTCGAAGTGGGGCCGAAGCTCGAACACCTCGCCCAGCACTGCCAGCGCCCGCGGGTTGCCTTCATCACGGACCACTCGGGTGTACTGGTTCTCGATCTCGCAGCGGCCCTCCCGGATCTGCAGGAGGAGCATGGCGATCGCCTGGAGGATGTCCAGTGGTTCGAACCCGGCTGTGACCAACGGCTTGCCATATTGAGCCGTGACGAAACGGTACGGACGTTGTCCGATCACCGTCGACACGTGACCTGGTCCCAAGAACCCATCAAGCCTCAGGTCCGGGGATTCGAGGATGGCCTTGATGGGGGGGACGATGGTCACGTGATTGCAGAACACGCTGAAGTTCGTGACTCCGTGCTCGCGAGCCTTCAGCAATGTGAGAGCTGTCGAGGGAGCGGTGGTCTCGAATCCGACCGCGAAGAAGACAACCTCTCGGTCGGGATTCTCCATGGCAATCCGGAGGGAGTCGAGCGGCGAGTACACGAACCGGATGTCCGCGCCGCGGGCCTTCGCCTCGAGCAGGTTGCCGTTGCTTCCGGGGACTCGCATCATGTCCCCGAAGGACGTGAAGATGACGCCAGGGTTCTCCGAAACCGCGATGGCGTCATCGACACGGCCCATCGGGATGACACACACCGGACAGCCCGGGCCGTGGACCAGCTCGACGCTGGACGGCAGGACGTGCTCGATGCCGTGACGGTAGATGGTATGGGTGTGTCCCCCGCACACCTCCATGAACTTGAAATGATCGTCGCCGGCCAGCTCGGTGATCCGTGCCACCAAGGCCCGCGCGGCGGCGGGATCACGGTACTCGTCGACGAAGCGCATCTGGACCCTGGCCCTACGCTGCTTGCTCGAGCTCGCGCGAACGAGCTTCGATTTCCGGCGTCTGAAGCTTCTGCGCCAGTGCTCCCCGGCCCCGGTTCAGGAACTCACCCATGAGGGCAAAGAAACCGCCGAGCATGTCCCGGAAGCCCTGGGACGTGGTGATGGTGCGCCACGACTCTTGGAGCTCTTCGTGACCCTTGTCCCCAGCGCGAGTACCTAGCAGGTAGCCGATGATCAGCCCCACTATCGCTGCCATGCTTCTCCTCCTGTACTGGTCGTGACACTCGATGACGACATCGCCGTCATCTCGTCGGTGTATGCCTCGCCCATCATTTGAAGCCCTTCCATCGCCTGCTGTGCTTCTTCCTCGTCAATCTTGGACATGGCGAAGCCGACGTGGATGAGAACCCAGTCACCAACAGTCACCGGCTCTTCCTCCAGCAACCCGATGTTGATGATCCGGCCTACGCCGGCGACGTCAACCCGGGCGAGATGCTCATGGTCAAGCATCTCGATGACTTGACCGGGGATTCCTAGGCACATAGAAGTCGCCTTTCTTTTTTGATTGTCACATCTTCCGGATGCGGCTGTACCGGGAGATGCTGGAGAGCGAGGCCACAAGCAGCCCGATCACGAAGAGGACAACTAGAGCGAGGACAACAAGGAAAATCAGGCCGAGGATGTTCATGTCACATCTCCCGGATCTTCAGGTACCGAGCGATGTCGGGCAGCGACTTCACGACCACAGCCGCGAGTAGCGCAAACACCAATGACATCATCAAACGTCGAATCATGTTCTGGTCTCCCTTCCAGCAGGTTGGCACGCATCGGTGAGCAGGTCGCCCACCAGCTCAGTGAGCAGCTCGCTCACCATCTCTATTGCTCGGTCGACAGCCGCAGCCACCGGTTCCGAGAGTCCCATCCCTTCCTCGATTGTCGCCGGCTGGCATCCAACTACCAGGATCCGGTCGACGGAACCACCGAGATTAGCCAAAGTTGTCAACACCACAAGTGGGCTCATGGTGTGGGCATCCATCACCGGTACGACGTCGTCGTCATCGCCATGTGCAGCGGGCGGCGGCGCATCGGGTTCGAGGATCACTAGTGTGCCCGGGGGCTCATCGCCCATCGGCATGGCATCGATGAGCACCAACGCGTCGTAGCCTTCGCACAGCTCGTACGCCAGGTGCACCCCACGGATGCCGTAGTCCTCGACTTGAACGCAATCCGGCACGGGCATGCGGGCCAAACGGTTGGCCACTGCGACGCCAAAGCCATCATCGCTGAAAAAGACATTGCCGATTCCGGCGCACAGGATGCGGGGGCTCACTGAGCCGAGTCCCCGTCCGCGCCCACGGCACGCTCGCCGGACCCGGCGGCGTTTTCCCCAGATTCAGTTTTCGCCGATTCAGTGCCGTCACCGACGATGGTCGGGAAGTCGAACCCACCGGCCCAGCCCACCTGGGCGCTGCGGGCGGCGTCGACGTCGCGACCGGCTTGGCGCATCGTCTCGGCCTGGCCGAAGGCATCGGCCTCGGCCGCGCTCAGAGGCTCGATCTCGTCGGGATGGAAGTAGTAGAAGCGGCCCTGCACCTCGTACAGCTCCGTGGCCGGGTCGCCGTCGACCGTCACGGCCACGTGGAAGCCACCGTCGACGTCGTGGAACACGCCGGCCACCGTGGCCGTCAGCCCGGCGAGGAACATGTCGTGCACGTCGGCGCGATGGTTGGGCGCCAACCGGACCCGCGAACCCTTGCTGATCTCGACATCGCGGATCACGACGATGTCGCTCCACGGGTCAAACGAAGCGTCGATCACCGGGTCGAGCCAGGGAACAGGCTCGGGCTCGTTGGGATCGATCCGGTTGTCACCGGGGTCATCGAGGGTGCGCACATCGCGCATGATGCCGTGAAGCTTGTCCCAGGATGCGTCGACCATGTTGTCGCAGCGGTCAATAATGGCGCGCGAGCGCGGGTCAGTGCCCCGGGCCTCGGCCTTTTCGTCGTCGGTCAAGGTCAAGACCCGAAGCGCCAGGATCTCGTCGATCTCGCAACCGTCATGGAAATCACCGTCGCTCTCGGGAGCAATGGCGGGGTAGTCGTACAGAATGATGGGCGAAGCCAGCACCAGGTCCGTCGCACCCTGCTTGCCCACGAGCACGGCGTAGGAACCGATGCTCTGGCAACCGGCCACCGCTTCTTCCGCCCCCTCAGGGGGATCGAACAGGGAGCAGAACGCCGCATCCTCGACTGCCGCCAGGGTATGGACGGCGATGAGCGACCGCCGCATCACGTCTTCGCGACCGGCTCCCTTCACCTTCCAGTCGGTGGTGTTCTCCACCTCGATCGTCACCTTGAGCAACACGCCCGGCCCATCGGCCCAGCCGACGGTCACACGCACTTCACCGGTGATCGGCTCGGTCGAACGAACGATCCGCCCCGCCGGCGGCCCGGCCGCGGCGCCGACTTCGGCCTCCACACCGTCCTCGCCAACAATGGCGATGAGGCTCGATGCCGGGAAGTCGATCGGCACCGTGCGCGACGCCTGCGCCAATGGGAGCAGCGCCATGACCCCGAGGTCGAACGTCTGCTCGATGGCCTCGTCCCACTCCATCCAGACCTCGTCGCCGATCTCCAACTTCGAGGTGGGGCGGTAGCCGCTCTCGGCGCTGGGGTCAGCCTCTTCCAGGCCCCGGTGCTGCAGCTGCAGGAAGCGGAGCCGGACGGCGATCATGGGCTCGGTGCCGGGATCGACGATGAGCTCGGTGCGCATGACGGAGCGCTCGGAGGAGTCGACCTCGCGCCACGATGGCGGGACCAGGACACCCCACTGGAATCGGACGCCCCCGCGGTTCTTGCCGTGGGTCGCGTGGTAGGGGTACAGGATGTAGCCCTCGTACAAGACGGCGTCGGCCACGCCACCGGCGGTTGCGAAGCGGGTGTCCATCTTGTCGATCAGCATCTTCTCCGTTGCCGTGGTGCCCGTTGCCGTGGTGCCAGTGCCAGTGCCGGTCATACGTCCTCGCCCGCTTGCTTCAGGAGGGCCTCGATGGTGTCTTCCCATGTCGGGAGCGCCTTGCTGACCTTATATTTCGTCAACAGGTCGATGGTTTCCTTGCGGGCCCGGATCCAGCCGCTGTTGGGGAAGTACATGTCCATGCACTCGCGCCACACCTGGACGGGCATCTTGAACGAACGATCCTTGTTCCAGCCCACCGGTTCGGCGGCGAATCCCGAGTCGTTGTCGCCGTTGGTGAAGAAGGTCCCGGCGAAGAGGAACTGGAGCGGGACCTCGCCGTCGCGCAGGCTGTGGAGGTACTTGTTGCCCGCCACCTCGAAGTCATAGGTGCATGTCATGGGCAGGTCGACTTCGATCGTCCCGTCGAAGCGGGGAACCACGATCCCGGTGTGGGTCCACAGGAACGGCTTGAGCGTCGTCCCCCACCGCTTGGGGTCGTCGAACAGCTCGTAGAGCCGATCGTGGTCCTCGCTGTTGTAGGACCGCCGCTGGGGCTCGATCATGATCTGGGCCCGGAGGGCGACGGCGTGGACGTAGTAGCCCGACGCCTCGGTGATCCGGATCTTGAACATGATCGTAGGGACCGCGGCGTAGGGCTGTGCCCGGGCGCCGAGGACCTCGAAATCGAGAGAGCTCATCAGACTTTCGTGGCTCTCGACTTGACCCGGTCGAAGAACGCCTCGAGAGCTTCTCGGGCTTCCTTGCCGCCGTCGAATCCTCGCCACAGCTTGCGCATCTCGCCGACCAGCTCGTAACAGGCGTCGATCGGCACCAGATAGCACTCGGGGTTGTTGCCCGTCTTGTCCTTCTGCACGAGGAACGCCTCGACGTCGGGCAGGATGCTGCCCAGGGTCGGGTTGGCCGCCACGACTTCGTCCCAGATCTCGAGCGACAGGAGCGACTCAGTCGCCCCGGCCGGGCTCGGGTAGAAGGCGGCGACGCGCTTCAACTCGGAGTTGACCAGGAAGAAGGCCACGCTCACCGGGATCTGCAGGGCGTCCCACTGCGACTGCGTCAAGGAGAAATCCTCGAACATCAAGTAGCGGTCGGGCACCGCCAGGTAGTGCTGGCCGCCCGCCCCGTCCGGGGTGAACAGCAAGTAGCACGGCCGGCACGAGCACATCAGGTTGCGGGCCTTCAGGTCGACCAAGTGGTTGTGCTCGTCGGGGATGGGCTCCCCACACAACTCGCACACCTCGCCCGGCCGCGGCCGGCGGGCCATGCTCCGGTCACGGATGCGCTCGAGAACTTTGAGCGGCTCCCGGGGGGCGCTCACGGGATCGCTAATTGAATCTGTCATATGTACTCATTATCGCTGCACCAGCTCCGCCGGACACTCCTCAAAGACAGTCTTTTTGGCCCCGAGCGTGATTGGGACCGGCTCTCCGACGGGCGGAGCTTCCTCGGTCGGCTGCTCGACGTCGATGATGACGATCTCAGGCGCGGCCTCGGCGATAGCGGTTTCAACTGCCATCCGGAGGGTCACCGTCGACGACGGGCAGCCATGGCAGCTACCCAGCAAGTTCAGGTGCACCGCTCCCGCGGCCGCATCGATGTCCAGCAACTCGACGTCGCCTCCATGGCCGGCCAGCATCGGCCTGACGCCTTCCAGCGCCCGGATGACCCGAGTTTCCAGGTCGTCTGGGTGCAAGCCATGAACGAGGAGCAAGCTCGAAATGAGCTCGTCGTGAGACAGGCGTTCCAATGTTGCCGGATCGCTCTCCCCCACTACCTCGACGATTCTCGCCAAGCCACCGCCGTACAACTCGGTGACCAGGCCCAACATCTCTTCAGCCTGGCCGTATAAGCGCGGATCAGCAGCTGCTCGCAGCTCGTCGAGCAGCTGCTCGATCCGATCACCAACGGCCCGGAGGTTTTTCTTCTCGGCCATGGGCCCCCCCTCCGGGGTCAAGTTAGTTACCTGAAGCACATACTACCGGCCGCCCGGTTTTTGGGCCGGGCGGCCGGGACCTACCAATGGTTTTAGCCTACCTGCAGGGTGCAATCCTCGGCGGACGCGGAAGGCGAATGCGTGCGCTTGAGGACCTTGCCCTTGCCAAGGTACATGTGGACGCCACACGGCAGGCACGGGTCGAACGACCGGACCGCACGCATGATGTCGATGCCCTTGAAGTTCTCGAGGCTGTTCTCCTCGAAGATAGGCGTGTTCATGACCGCATCTTCATACGGTCCGGGAGTGCCGTAGCTGTCACGCGGGTTGGCGTTCCAAGGGGTCGGCGGGTACGGATGGTAGTTGGCGATCTTCCCACCGCGGATAACCAGGTGGTGGGAGAGAACACCGCGGACCGCCTCGATGAAGCCGCAACCGATGGCTTCGTCGGGAACCGTGAACGGCGACCAGGTCTTGGTGTGTCCAGCTCGCACTTCCGCCAGCGCCTTGTCCATGAAGTGCAGGGCGCAGCAGCAGGCGTACAGCTGGAAGTAGGTACGGGCGATGTCACGCTCGATGGCGTTCGACCACTTCGGTACCTCCCACACGAAGTCCTTCTCGGGCTTCAGCGCGGTACGGGGCAGATGGAACTCGATGCTGTGACCGGTGGCCTTGATGTAGCCGATGTCCACCAGGCCCGAAAGGGCGATGGCGAACAGACGGGCCAGCGGGCCGCCGCCGGTGTCCAGGGCCAGGTGATCCCGACCGTCGAACCAACGAGGCGCCATGACCCAGCTGTACTTGCCGTCGAAGTCACGCTTCTGGGGCTGCGGGATGGTGTGCTGGTTCCACGGGTGCCGGCGATCGACCGGGTTGCCCAGGGGGTCCTTGGTCACGAACATCTCCTGACCTTCCCAGTCGTCGTAGAACGAGTGACCGAGGAGGATCCGGATACCGAGGTTGATGTCGACCAAGTCGTTGGTCACCAGCTTGCCGTCGACGACGACGCCGGGGGTGACGAACATGGCACGGCCCCACTCGGTCATGTTGCGGTAGTTGAAGTCGCAGACGTCCGGGTCCTGGAACGAGCCCCAGCAACCGGTCAGGATGCGACGACGGCCGACTTCTTCGTATCCGGGCATGGCGTCATAGAAGAAGTTGAAGAGGTCATCGTGCAACGGCACGACCCGCTTCATGAACTCCGCATAACGCATCAGCCGGGCGTAGTAGTCGGTGAACAGCTGGATGGTCGCCGTGGTGCCGTTGCCGCCCGGGTACAGGGTGGACGGGTGAACGTGGCGGCCCTCCATGAGGCAGAACATCTCACGGGTCCAGCGGCTGACCGCCAGAGCCTCACGGTAGAACTCACCCGAGAACGGGTTGAGGGACCGCATGATGTCGCCGATGTAGGCGTAACCATGGTCTTCTGCGTGCGGGGACGCGGTCCGGTTGGCCAGATCCAGCACGCCCGGGTTCGTCTCGCTGACCATCTTCTCGCAGAAGTCGACGCCAACCAGGTTCTCCTGGAAGATGTTGTGGTCGAACATGTACTCGGCGGCTTCGCCGAGGTTCGAGATCCACTCACCCAGGTGCGGAGGTACCACGCCGAACGCCATGTTCTGCGTCCAGGTCGAAACTTCGCAGTGGTTGTCGCCGCAGATACCGCAGATACGGCTGGTGATGAAGTGCGCGTCCCGAGGGTCCTTGCCCTTCATGAAGATGCTGTAGCCACGGAAGATCGAGGAGGTGGAGTGGCAGTCAACGACCCTGCCGCGACCAAAGTCGATCTTCGTGTAGATCCCGAGGCTGCCGACGATGCGTGTAACCGGATCCCACGCCATCTCGACAAGCCCGCTGGCCTGTTGTGTCCTACTAGGCATCGACTACCTCCACTCGCCCTTGTATCCGGTCAGGAGCTTCTTGCCTGGCGTACGCCACTTCGGCTCCTCGTCCACGGTCTTGCCTGTAATACGCCGCAATCCACGAATCGCGCCGCCATAAACCCCCGAAGCTGCGGTCGAGACCCTAGCACCCGGGGGCTCGTCCATGAAGGGCATGAACTTGTCCGGGAAGCCCGGCATCGTGCATCCGATGCAGATGCCGCCGACGTTCGGGCAACCGCCCACGCCGTTGGTCCAGCCCCGCTTGGGGACATTGCACTTGACCACGGGGCCCCAGCAGCCCAGCTTCACGATGCACTTGGGCGAGCCGTACTCGTCGGCGAAGTCGCCCTGCTCGTAGTAGCCGGCCCGGTCGCAACCCTCATGGACGGTGTTGCCGAACAGCCACAGGGGCCGAAGGGCGTCATCCAGGGGGATCATCGGGGCCTGGCCAGTGGCCTGGTACAGCAGGTAAAGAATGGTCTCCGACAGGTTGTCGGGATGGATCGGGCAGCCCGGCACGTTGACAATCGGCAGGCCGGCCTTTGACTTCCAGCCCCAGCCGAGGTAGTCAGCCACACCCATGGCCCCAGTGGGGTTGCCGGACATGGCGTGAATGCCACCGTAGGTTGCACAGGTGCCAACGGCGAGGATCGCCGTCGCCTTCGGTGCCAACCGGTCAAGCCACTCACTCGTCGTCATGGGCTGGTCGGTGGCCGGGTTGTTGCCGAACCCGCACCAGTAACCCTCACGCTTGATGGCCTCGTTGGGGATGGACCCCTCAACCACCAGCACGAACGGCTCTAGTTCACCTCGCTCAGCCATGAAGAACCACTCGATGAAGTCATCCGCCCCGCCTACCGGGCCGCACTCAAAGTCGATGAGCGGCCAGTGAACTGCAATCTTCGGCAGTCCGGGCAATGCCCCAAGAGCAATTTCCTCGATGCTGGGCTGGGTCGCTGAGGTGAGGGCGACCGAGTCGCCGTCACAGCTGAGCCCAGCATTGATCCACAAGACATGGATCACTGTCTCGTCCAGCGCAGATGCCATACTGCTTTGCCTCCCGCGGTCCTAGTGGACGGCGCATGGTGCGCCAGGGGGAATGTCTACGGGATCGAGGCAAGCCTGTAAATGGGTGTCTTTCACACCCATATACACAGTCTTCACACAGCCCCCGCCCTCCCACCGGGGGCCTGTTCAGCCCTATCTGCGATCAGTTTCGTCAAGATTCACCAGGGGTGATCCCCCATTCGGGGGAGGCTGGGCCGCCGGGGCTGGCCGCAGCCGAAGAATCCACCGGGTCGAGTCGCCCGCGGGCGGCTGAGGCGTAACAATGGCGCCATGAGCGACCTCTTGGCGGAAGTCTTCCCCGAACGCGTCGAGCTCGAGGTCGTGGACAGCGAGCCGCGGGTGACGACGATGGGGGCCATGGCGGCCTTCACCGACCGGGGCCTCATCCTCACCGTCGCCGACGCCGGGGCCATCGAGAGCTTCCCGACCGGGACCAAGGTTCGCGGGAGCTACGGCGACCACTCGGGTTTCTGCCAGTTCGTCACCGAGGTCGTCGAGACCCAGGCGTCGGATTCCCCCGACGCCCCCGGCATCATCCGCCTGCAGCCACCCAAGCAGATCTCCACGACGCAGCGGCGCCGATTCGTCCGCGCCGACGTCGACATGACGATCCCCTGCGCCCTGCTCGACAGCAAGAACCAGGCGTTCCTGAGCGCCCCGGGTGAGGTCAGCAACCTGGGGGGCGGCGGACTCAAGATGGTCATCGCCGCCCACCCTTCTCTCGTCGAAGGGTCCAAGCTGGCCTTGGCCTTCTTCCTTCCCGGAAGCGATCCCATCCTGGTCCTCGGGCGGGTGGTGCAGGTGACGGTCGACCCCGAAGGTCCGGCAACGATACGCCTGGCCTTCACCTCGATCGACGCCGACTCCCGTGAGCGCGTCGAGCGCTACGCCTACCGCAAGCTCGGGGGGACGGCCGCCGCCAAGCTGTGGTCGTCGGGCAAGATCACCTCGACCCAGCCCAGCCCGCCGTAGGCCTGGCGCTCGCCCGGCGCTGGCCCGGGGCTGGCCTGACGCTCGCCCGGCGCTCGGATCAAATCCGGGCGAAGTCTGGCCGTGCCTTGGCCGGGCTGTTTGCTATTTTCGTAGGAGGAGCGCGTCGCGCGGTTGCAAGGCGGCAACCGCCGAGGTTCCAAGAATCAACTCTGAAGAGGTGAGCAGCCATCACAACGCGCAGCGGCACGGTACAAGAAGAGGTGCTCAGGGCCGAGATCCTGGCGCAGGCCATGGAGGAGAAAGAGGAGCTTGAAGTCCTGCTCAAGGTGCGGGCCCTGCTCGCCACCGCCGAGTCGAGCGAGTTCGAGGGCGAGACCCAGGCCTTCTATTCCAAGGCGATGTCGCTGGCCGAGCGCTACGAGATCGACGCCGAACTGCTCGCCTTCCCGTGCGAGGAGCTGAAGGTCGCGGTCGTCATGGCCGAGCTCGGTCGCCTCAAGGAGATCGTCCAGGCCTACGAAGACGAGGACGAGACCTGGCAGACCAAGACCGCCGAGTGGTCGGCTGTCCTCGACGAGTACGACGGAGTTCTGGAAGTTGCCTGCGACATCCTGTGCCTGCCGCTGAAGCGGCTGCCGTACGGCTGCCGGCGCCACTTCCGACCCAACGACCGGGCCAAGATCGAGAAACTGATCTGGGATCGCGTCATGTCCGGTAGCCACACACCCGAGTCCGAAAGCTAAGCTGGAGCCATGATCACAGTTGTCACGATTACCCGAAACGTCGACAACCCCGAGGAGCCGTCGTGGGTCCCGCTCGACCAACTCGTGGGCCCCATCAGCGTCGGCGCCGAAGCAATGGTCATCGAGGGCTACACCGGCGACGTCGCTGACGGCCAGGTTGCCGAGATCGATGACATGGGCCGCAGGGTCCGTGTGGCGGTCGACTGGACCTCGCTGCGCACCATCATCGACGAGCCCTACGAAAGCGAAGAAGGCGGCACCGACTTCGAGTCGAGCCCCGACCGCTTCGGCGGCAAGGCCATGGGACCCGGCGGCATCCGCTGGGGTGTCAACCGCCCGCCGCCCATGAAGAAGACGCCTGCGCCGCCGGTCAGCACCTCCGCCTCACCGAACCAGTTCTGACCGTCCGGCCGCCGCCGCTGGGGGCGGCCGCTGTGCTCAGTCGGGGACGGTGCAGCCGATGCGCAGCAGGCCCTGGTCGCGGGTGATCAGCACGCTTTGGACGTGAAAGCCGTCTGAGGCGATCGTCACCCCAGGCAGGGCCGTGCTGCCCGTGACCCCGCTGGCAACGAAGATGCCGTCGTCGGACTCGGACAGGTCGTCGCGGTTGTAGACCTTGCCCAGCTCACCCGCGTCGGCGACCATCTGGCGCTCCTCGTCACTCTGGGGAGCCGCCTTGCCTTGCATGTCGCCACCCAACAGCCGCACCGCGCAGGCCGTGATCACCCCTTCGGGCGCCCCCCCGATGCCGGCCGACAGGTCGATGCCGCCGCCCGGCACCAGCGCCGCCAAGCCCGCCATGACGTCCCCATCGGGTATCTCGACGACGCCGGCGCCAGTCGCCCGGATGCGGGCGATCAACTCCACGTGGCGGGGCTTGGCCAGCACGGCGACCTGCAGGCTGGACACCTTCACGCCGATGGCCGCGGCCACCGTCGACAGGTTCTCCTCGATCGGCGCCTCGATGTCGATCGCGCCCCGGGCGGCCGGCCCGACCACCAACTTGTCCATGTAGAACCCGACGATCGGGGCGAAGGTGTGGCGGGGCGCCGCCGCCAGGACGGTGATGGCCCCCGGCCATCCCCGGGCGCACAGGTTGGTCCCCTCCAGCGGGTCGACTGCGAGATCGAAGTCGGGCCCGTGCCCACTGCCGATCTCCTCGCCCGCGAAGAGCATCGGAGCGTTGTCCTTCTCCCCCTCGCCGATCACGACCACCCCGTGGCCGGGAACAGTCGAGAGGTGGGCTCGCATCGCCTCGACCGCGGCGTGGTCGGCGGCGTGCTTGTCACCCCGGCCGATCCAGGCATGGCAGCGGGCCGCGGCGACGGTGGCGGCGTCCAGCAGCGGCAGTGCAAGGGAGGCCATGCGGTCGGGCCAGGACGCGTCAGTAGTGCTGAGCATCGACTCAACCTAGGAGAAGACCTGGGGAAAATACCTCCCCCGCGATGGTGAAGCCGAGGTGGAAGGAACTCGGCCGTCCCCCGGGGCTGTCGGGCGAGGTTCCCGTTGCGTGATTCAATCGACTCATGCGCATCGCTGTTATCGCCCCTCCCTGGGCGCCCATCCCCCCGAACCTGTACGGCGGGATCGAGCTGATCGTCGACGAACTGGCGCGGGGTTTTCAAACCGCGGGCCACGAGGTGGTCCTCTTCGCCACCGGCGACTCCACCTCGCAGGTGCCCACCAAGTGGGTCCTCCCGCACGCCGAAGGTCATCGCATCGGAATCGCCGTCCCCGAGCTGCGCCACGTCATGCACGCCTACGAGGCCGTCCAGGGGTACGACATCGTCCACGACCACACGGTCTTCGGTCCCGTCTACTCCGAACGATTTCCCGACATGAATGTCGTGACCACCATCCACGGTCCCTTCAATGAAGAGCTGGCCGACATCTACCGCCGGATCGCGCATCGCGTGCCCATCATCGCCATCTCCCACGACCAGCGGCGCCAGGTTCCGGACATCCCGATCGCCCGCGTCATCCACCATGGGATCAACCCCGACTCGTTCCCGGTGGGCCATGGAGACGGCGGCTACTTCCTGTTCCTCGGTCGGATGGCGCCTGAGAAAGGGGCCCATCGAGCGGTTGAAGCGGCATGGAAGGCCGGAGTGCCCCTGCTCCTGGCCGCCAAGATGCGCGAACCATGGGAGTTCGAGTACTTCGACACCTACGTCAAGCCGTACCTCAACGACGACATCCGCTACCTCGGTGAGGTGCCCCATGCCCAGAAGCTGAGTCTCCTCGCCGGTGCCCGAGCGCTGCTGAACCCGATCAGGTGGGCCGAGCCGTTCGGACTGGTCATGGTCGAAGCGCTGGCCTGCGGAACTCCTGTCCTCTCATTTCCCGAGGGCGCCGCCCCTGAGATCGTCGAAGATGGCAAGACCGGATTCCTGTGCAATGACGTCACCGACATGGCCGAGCGGATCGGGCAGGTCGACCAACTCGAGCGTTCAGCCTGCCGGGCGGCGGTCGAGGACTACTTCTCTACCCGTCGTATGGTCGACGAGCACTTGGCCCTTTTCGACGAGCTGCTCGCCCAGAGCTGACGTTTCCGCCCTGACCGGCGGGGAACAATCCAGGTATGACCAACACAGACGATCTCAAGGGTCGCGCCAAGGAAGCCGTGGGCGACCTGACCGACGATGACGACATGAAGCGCGAAGGCAAGATCGACCGGGCCACGGGTTCGGTCAAGGACAAGGTTGACGACGTGAAAGACAAGGTCAAGGACGCACTCGACTAGGACGCTGCACCTTCGAGGTTGAGTACGGTGGGAGTGTGGAGGAGGCCGACCAGCCGCGAGCGGTAGACGTGGACGGGATGGAGTTTCATCTCGACGCGGGGCCCGATGCCGACGGGGAGCTTCATACCGCCCTCCCTCCCCGAATGGAGTCGTGGCGGCGGCGGAGTGTGGCCGGTGTACTGCTGACCGGTTTCGGCTTGGGTCTCAAGGAAGTCTTTGAGGCGCCCCGTGAGGAAGCGGCGGTCGTGATGGAGGCATCGGGAGAGCCTCCGACCGACCTTTCGGTCGAAGCGGATCTGGGCGGCATCCTTCCGAGCGACAAAGTGGTGAAGATCCGGCCCTGGCTCCTGGCACCGCCCGGTGCCGATCCTGATCCGGCCGAATGAACGGATCCGACGAGGTCGAACCGGTCGGATCCGACTCGGTGCCGGAGATCGGACGTCCGGCACCAGTGCCCAAGCCCACCCTGATGGACCCCCGCGAACAGCGGATCGGCTACATCCTGGCCGGTTTCGCGGCGGCCGCTGCGGCTGGCGTGGCCCTGACCGGCCCCCACGACGTGCTGCTGGGCACCATCGGTGCCCTGGCCACCGCCTTGTTGGTGGTCGCGGTACGCCACGGACAACGCGTCTTCACGGCCCTGGCGGGATTCCTCGTTGGGATCGCGCTTTCGCAACTCCTACCCCTCGAGTTGGCGTGCGTGGCCTACAGCGGCTACCTGGTGATGCGCACCAGCAACGCCCAGAACAAGGCCCGGCGGGCACAGCCCGTCCTGACCGCGGCGGAGCGACGGGTGGCGGCCCAGGCCCGGGCGGCCGCCAAGGCCAGTCGCAAGGGACGCGCCGCCCCGGGCGCGGCGGCCGTGTCCAAGACCCCGGCCCCCAACCGCCGATACACGCCACCGAAGTCGAAGCCCACCCGCCGCAGCTGACCACCCGGGGCCGGTCAGTTCGGGGTCAACCTGGAACCAGGGCCGAGCGCAGGAACGAGAGAAGCTCCCGCCGGCGGCGCACCAGCGACCGGGCCGTGGGCTCGTAGCCCAGCGCCTTCAGCACCTCGACCTCGGTGGCCACGCCGATGACGGCGGAGTAGGCGGCCAGCAGGAGGAGTTTCGGGTCATGGCGGCGCATGGTCCCGCAGTCCATCTCGTCTTCGAGGAACACCGTCGCCCGGCCGATCAACGGCTCGAGAGCCGATGTCAACCGGGTGGCCGCGGGAGGCCCGAGCCGGCTCACCTCGCGCAGCAGGCCCAGCAGTTCGGGACGCCGGGCCGCCAGGCGGAACACCGAGCGGACCACCGCTTCGACCCGGCTCCACCCGGTCCCGGCGCCGTCGAGTGCCTCCTCGAGGGCGGCCGACAGCTCGCCCGAGGCCCGGTCGATAGCCGCGTCGAGCAGCGCCTCCTTGGACGGGCAGTAATACAAGATGGTCTGTTTACGGACGCCCAACTCTCCGGCCAGGGCGTCGAGGCTGGTGCCGTCGTAGCCCCGTGAACCGAACGCCGCCACCGCCGCGTCCACGACACGCTCTCGGGTGTTGGCGCCTGTCATCTACCAGATGGTAGATAATGGCGCATGCTCCGTGAGGCACTGGCCGGCCAGCGCATCGCCATCACCGGTGCGACCGGTTTTCTTGGCACGGCGCTGGTGGAGCGCCTGATGCGCCAGGTCCCGGACTGCGAAGTCGCCCTTCTGGTCCGTCCGGGACGGCGGGGCGCCGCCGAGCGAGTCCGGCGCGAGATTTTGCGCAACGACTGTTTCGACCGGCTCCGACGCGAGCTCGGCCCGGCGTTCGACGAGGAGATGGGCCGGCGCATCATCGCCGTGGCGGGCGACGTCGGCTCCGACGGCCTCGGGCTCGACGCCGCTGGACAAGGCGTGCTGGCGGGATGCGACATCGTGATCCATGCTGCGGCATCGGTCAGCTTCGACTCACCGCTCGACAGCGCGGTCGAGGTGAACCTGCTGGGTCCGAGCCGGGTGGCGGCGGCCATGACCGCGGCCCGGGTGGCGCAGGGCGGCACCGCAGCCGGGACGGCCCTGCCGCATCTCATCACGGTCTCGACGGCATACGTCGCGGGGTCCCGCCGGGGAGATGCGCCCGAGGCCATCCTTCCCGACACCCCCTTCGCGACCGAGGTCCAGTGGCGCCCTGAGGTCGCCGCCGCTCGCCGGGTCGGGGCTGACGCCGACGCCCAGAGCCGCACGCCCGAGCGCCTGTCCAAGTTCACCAAAGCGGCGCGCGCCGAACTCGGGGCCGCGGGCACACCGGTGCTGGCCGCCAAAGCGGAGAAGCTCCGCGAAGAGTGGGTCAAGGATCACCTCGTCAAGGCCGGCAAGGCCCGGGCCCAGGCGCTCGGATGGCCCGACGCCTACGCCTACACCAAGGCGCTGGGCGAACGGGCGCTGCTCGAGTCACATCATGGCGTCCGGCTGTCCATCGTGCGCCCTTCGATCATCGAGTCGGCCCTTGCCGAGCCCCATGCGGGATGGATCCGGGGCTTCCGTATGGCGGAACCGGTCATCATCAGCCTGGGACGGGGCCTGCTGAAGGAGTTCCCGGGCCTGCCCGAGGGAGTGGTGGACGTCATTCCGGTCGACCTCGTCGTGGCGGCCATCATTGCCGTCGCGGCCGACGGCGGTCCGCCCCCCGGAGCGAAACCGGCGGTGTTCCAGGTGGCATCGGGCTCGCGCAACCCGCTGCGCTACCGCCAGCTGGTCGAGCTGGTCCGGGGCTGGTTCGGCGAGCACCCGTTGGCGGACAGCAACGGCCAGCCCATCGTGGTCCCCGAGTGGTCGTACCCCGGACGCGGTCGCGTCCGCCGCCAGCTGGCCCAGGCGGCGAAGGTGTTGTCGGTCGCCGAGAAGGGGCTGCAGACGCTGCCCTTGCGGGGCCGCCAGGCCGAGCTGTCAGCCCGGCTGGAGGAGAAGCGCTCGGAAGCCGAACGGGCCTTGGGCTACGTCGAGCTGTACGGCGCCTACACCGAGACCGAAGCGGTGTTCCGGGTCGACCGCCTCCTGGAACTGTGGGCCACGCTGCCCCCAGCCGACCAGGCCGACTTCCTCTTCGACCCCGCGGGCGTCGAATGGCCGATGTACGTGCGCGACACCCACATGCCGTCGGTCGTGGCGCACGCCCGCGTCCGCGTCGCGGGTGCGCCCCGGCGCAGCGTCCCTACCCCGACCCGCGAGCAACGTGGGCGCCGGGCGGTACTGGCGCCGGAACGCCAGTTGGCGGTGTTCGACCTGGAGAACACCCTCATCGCCTCCAACGTCGTCGATTCCTATGCCTGGTTGGCAACCCGACGGATCGATGACAACGATCGCCTCCGACTGGTCCTTCGTACCGTGCGCGAGGCTCCCCGCCTCCTCGCCCTCGATCGCCAGGACCGCGGGGACTTTCTCCGCCACTTCTACCGCCGCTACGAGGGCGCCCCGGTCGCTCGCCTCGAACACGACTCCTGGGAGCTGTGGAGCGAGCTGTTGCTGACCAAGGCGTTCCCCGCGGGTATCCGCCGGGTCCGGGCGCACCGCCGCCTGGGCCATCGCACGCTGCTCATCACCGGGGCCCTCGACGTCGCCATCGAGCCGCTGCGGCCGCTGTTCGACGACGTGATGTGCGCCTCACTCGGCATCGAGAACGGCCGTTACACCGGCGAACTGCTGGCCGGTCCGCCCACGGGCGAGGCACGAGCCCTGCTGATGGCCGACTACGCCGCCGCCCGAGGACTCGATCTGCAGGAGTCGGTCGCCTACGCCGACTCGGCCAGCGACCTGCCCATGCTCGAAGCGGTCGGCCATCCGGTGGCTGTCAACCCCGAGACCAAGCTGGCCGCCATCGCCCGCAAGCGGGGCTGGCACGTCGAGCAGTGGCCCCGTGCCGCCGGTGGCCCCCGACCGCTGCTGCCCATCGCCCGAGCCGGAGCCAACTCATGAGTGCGGCGGCCCGGTGAAGGCACTGCTGTTCGAACGGTCCCTGCCCAAGTTCGCGGCCGCCCGCGTGGCGTCGGAGTGGCGCAGCGGAAGCGGTGCCCGGGTGGGACCGCTGCGGCTCACCGACGTCGACGAACCCGGCCTGCCCGCACCCGGCTGGCGACGGGTCCGCCCCCGGCTGTCCGGCATCTGCGGCAGCGATCTGGCCACCATCGACGGGCGAGCGTCGAGATACTTCGAACCCCTTGTGAGCTTCCCGTTCGTGCCCGGCCACGAAGTGGTGGGTGAGCTGGACGACGGCGCTCGGGTGGTGCTCGAGCCGGTACTGCGCTGCGCCGCCCGGGGGATCGACCCACCCTGCCCGGCATGCGCCCAAGGCCAGACCAATCGCTGCCGCAATCTGGCGTTCGGTCATCTGAAGCCGGGGCTGCAGACGGGCTATTGCTCACTCACCGGCGGCGGGTGGGGGACGGCACTCGTGGCGCATGACAGCCAGCTTCACACTGTGCCCGACTCGTTCAGCGACCGGGCCGCCGTCATGGTCGAGCCCGCGGCGTGCGCCCTGCACGGGGCGCTCATCGGCCGGGGCACTGCTGGCCACGACACCGCGGTGGTCATCGGCGCCGGGACCCTCGGGCTGTGCACCGTGGCCGCCCTCAGCCGGTGGCGGCCCGACATCGCCAGCCTGGTGGTCGTGGCCAAGCACGCAGAGCAACGCCGCCTGGCCCATGACCTGGCCGATTGCACCGTGGTCGAACCGGGCGAACTGGCCCGGGCGGTGCGCCGGCGCACCGGCTCGCTGGTGCTGGACTCCGGCCAGTTGACCGGCGGCGCCAGTTTGGTCTTCGACTGCGTGGGCACCAGTCAGTCGCTGGCCTCGGCCCTGGCGGTTGTGGAACCGGGCGGGACCGTTGTCCTGCTCGGCATGCCCGGCGAGGTCAAGGTCGATCTGACCGGTCTGTGGCAGCGTGAGGTTTCGATCACCGGCGCCTACGCCTACGGCACCGAACTCATGGTGGGCCCCGGGACCGGCACCGACGCGGCGGCGTTGCCGCGCCGCACCTTCGACCTCTCCTTCGATCTGGTCGCCGACGCCGGGCTCGAACGGCTGGTCTCGGCTCTCTATCCCCTCAGCCGCTACCGCGAGGCGATTCAGCACGCCGCCGCCGCCGGCCGCCGCGGGGCCATCAAGGTCGCCTTTGACCTCCGATCCACCAAGAAGTTCCGCACCAAGGAGATCCACTCCTGATGTCTCGCACCAAGGAGTTGCACGCCTGATGTCTCGCCCCGGGTTTGTCCTCGAGGTCGACCGGTCCACCCCGCCGACGCTCTGCTGGCACGGCGAGGGGTTCCGGCTCCTCCGGCTCCCGGAGGGCAGCCGCATCCTGTACCCGCCCGAGCCGGTCGAGGCCTTGAAGGACCCCGACGAAGCCATCCGTCAGGCCTTGCTCAACCCCGAAGGCGACATGGCGCCCCTTCCGGCGCTACTCAGGGCAGGCATGCGCCTCACCATCGCCTTCGACGACATCTCCTTGCCACTGCCGCCGATGGAACGCCCCGACAACCGCCAGCGGGTCATCGAAGCGGTGCTCGACCTGGCCGCCGAAGCCGGGGTCGACGACGTCGTGCTCATCTGCGCCCTGGCGCTGCACCGGCGCATGACCCCGGCCGAGTTGCGCCACGCCCTGGGCGACCGGATCTACGACGCCTTCGCCCCCCACGGGCTGCTGCTCCAGCACGACGCCGAGGACCCCGCCGCCCTGGTGCACCTGGGCCAGACCGACCACGGCGAGGACGTCGAGATCAACCGCCGGGCCGCGGAATCGGACCTCCTCGTCTACGTGAACATCAACCTGGTCGCCATGGACGGGGGCCACAAGAGCGTGGCCACCGGGCTGGCGTCGTACAACAGCCTGCGCCATCACCACAACGTGAAGACCATGCAGCACAGCCGCAGCTTCATGGACCAGACCCGCTCGGAGTTGCACACCTCCAATTGGCGTATGGGGCGGCTGATCGCAGCCAGCGGGGTGAAGGTGTTCCAGATCGAGACCACGCTCAACACCGACACCTTCCCTTCCGCGTTCGGGTTCCTCCAGAAGCGGGAGTGGGAGTGGGGGTCGCGCGACCGGGCCAGCTTCCTGGCGGTGAGCAAGACCCTGGAACGGACACCCGACCGACTGGCCCGCTCGATCTTCCAGTCGATCAAATCGCCCCACAAGATGAGCAGCGTGCAGGCCGGCGAGGTGGAAGCGGTACATGCCATCACGACCGACAACGTCTACCGCCAGCAGCTGGTCGACGTCGATGGCCAGACCGACGTCGTCATCTTCGGACTGCCCTATATCTGCCCGTACAACGTCAACTCGATCATGAACCCGATTCTGGTGGCGTGCCTCGGTCTCGGCTACTTCTTCAACTTGTACCGGGGCAAGCCGCTGGTCCGCCCAGGCGGAGTCCTGATCCTGAGCCACCCGACTCCGTGGGCGTTCAACCCGGTCCACCATCCCTCCTACATCGACTTCTTCGAGGAGGTCCTGGCCGACACCACCGACCCCGTCGAGATCGAGAAGACCTACGAGGAACGCTTCGCGACCGACGATTGGTACCGCCACCTGTACCGCACCAGCTACGCCTACCACGGGGTTCACCCGTTCTACATGTGGTACTGGTGTGCCCACGCCCTCGACCACGTGGCCGGTGTGATCATCGTCGGGGGCGATACCAAGGCAGTGCACCGGATGGGCTTCAAGCGGGCCTCCACCATGCGCGACGCCCTGGAGATGGCCGAGGACATCGTGGGCCGCGACCCCAGCATCACCCATTTCCATTGCCCGCCAATGATGATCGCCGATGTCCATTAGGAACGCCCCGGGCGCCCGGGCGCTGTCCCGGGCGACATTTCCGTGGACCACGCCGACGTGGCCCGGTGCCGTGGAACGGCCCCCGGTCCCGAGCACCCTCGGCGTCGACTACGAGACCGAGTGGGCCCGCAGCTACGGCGCCCGCTTGGCCCGGGTCGTGGTGACCGAAGGACTGACCCGTCCCCTGGCCCACCTGCTGGCCGCACCCCGGGTGGACGGCCTGGACCGCCTGGAGCAGCTCGACGAGCCGGTGATATTCACGGCCAACCACGCCAGCCACATTGACACCCCGCTGCTGCTCAGCGTCCTGCCTGAGCGGTGGCGACACCGGACAGTCGTGGCGGCGGGCGCCGACTACTTCTTCGACCGGCGATGGAAGGCGGCGTTCTTCGCCTTCAGCATCAACGCCATCCCCATCGAACGCCTCCGGGTCAACCGGCGTTCCGCCAACCTGGCGGCATCGCTGCTTGACGACGGCTGGAGCCTGCTGATCTTCCCCGAAGGCGGGCGGTCCCCTGACGGGTGGGGACAGACCCACCGACCCGGCGCCGCCTGGCTGTCGGTGCGGACCCAGCGCCCGGTCGTCCCGATCTACGTCGAGGGGACCCGCCGGGTGCTGCCCCGCCACGCCAGCCGGATCCGGCTGGCCACCACCCGGGTCACCTTCGGCAAACCCCTACGGCCCACCGCTGGGGTGGACGCCCGAGACTTGGCGACCCAGATCGAAGCGGCGTTGGAGGTGTTGGCGGACGAGCAGCAGAGCGACTGGTGGAGCGCCCGGCGCCGGGCCGCCGGAGGCTCGACGCCGGCGCTCACCGGACCGACGGCGAGCACCTGGCGCCGGTCGTGGGCGCTCGGTGACCATGCCGGACCGCGCGAGCGGAGCCGCCGGCGCAGCGAGCCGCGCTGGCCCGACCTGTAACGCCTTACCGGGGCCGCAGCGCCCAGTAGGCGGCGGCCGCCGCCACTGCGACCGCCGCCAGGGCGTCGATCATGTTCCCCAGTTTCACGACGCCGCGCTGGTGGGCGATGGTGAGCACGACGATGGCCCGGACCAAACCCGCCGCGGCCACCGCCACCGAAACGAAACCGACGACGAGGCGGAACTTGTCCGGCAGCGCGGCCGAGCCAGCGGCGGCAGGGCCCTGGATGGTTGGTTCGATGGGTGCGAGCGCCGGCGGCGGGGCGAGCACCACCAGGGCCACCGCCAGGATCAGGATCGCCCCGACCGCCAGGTCGGCGGCGGACAGGAACTGGAGCATCCGGACATTGCCCGCCGTGCCCGTCGGCTGGCCCAGGGCGATGAAGAGGTTGGCGACGAACAGCACGACCACGCCGACGCTGATCGCCAGGCTTGCGACCAGCTGCGGCGGGGTGTCCGCCAGTTCGGACAGGCTGCGCCGTCGAGGCGCGGCCGGTCCCGGCGCGGCCGGTCCCCAACCGCCCGGCGGCTGCTGGTAACCCGGAGCCTGCTGGTAACCCGGCCCTTGCTGGTAGGCCGGCCCTTGTTGGTAGGCAGGCGGCTGCTGATACGCCGGCCCCTGTTGGGAGCCCGGCCCCTGTTGGGAGCCCGGCCCCTGCTGGGAGCCCGGCCCCTGCTGGGAGCCCGGCCCCTGGCCGTACCGGGGCGCCTCTTCGTAGCGGGGCCCCTGCGACCCCGGCGCCTGCTCATACCGAGGGGGCTGCTCTTGGCCCGAGGGCTGCTCGTATCCCGGTCCCTGCCGGGGTGCCTGGGGCGGCCCGTACCCCGGAGGCGACTGCGCTTGTCCGGGCACCGGGGGCTGCTCGTAACGCCGGGACTGCTCGTATCCCGAACCCGGCTGCGACGAGGGCGGCGGCCCGTAGGCCGGCGGTGGCGGTGGCGGTGGCGGTGGCGGTGCGGGCGGGACCCAACGCGGCTCTGCCACCGGCTCGGCCGGCACCTCGGACGCGGGCAGGATCTCGGTCGGCGACGGTGCGGCGGGCGACGGAACAGTCGGCGGGTAGCCGGGCGGAGCCTGCCCCGCGTGGTCCGGTTCTTCGGGCGAATCCGGCGATGGAGTGATGTTCCCGCTGTCTGCCATCGATCCCTTCCCTACCGAAAGTCGGACCCGATCACCGAACGCTACCGGGTGGCTGCCGTCGCAGACCCATGGTCCTGACGCGATACATTCGCGGCTTACTCCCAAGACCGGGATGGGTGGCAGCGCGGCCTCCCCTTCAACGGGGAAGGCCCCGGTCGGGCGATACGTCCCCACGAGCAGGAGCCCATCCAATGCGCCCTTCGACTCATACCCTGCCGCGACCTACGCGCGAGCGCGACGCCTGTGGCATCGGCTTCGTCGCCGATGCCCACGGCCGGGCTTCCCGCCACATCATCGAAGCCGCACTGGGCGGCCTGGCGTGTGTCATACATCGCGGAGCCGTGGCAGCCGACGCCAAGACCGGCGACGGAGCCGGTCTGTTGTTTCCGATTCCGGCGGCCATCTTTGGCGCTGACCGTGGCGTGGCAAACCTGTTTGTCCGAGGCGACAACGACCCCCGGGTTCGGATCGAGGAGCTGGCCCGTCTCGAAGGGCTCACCGTCGAAGGATGGCGGGATCCGCCGACCGACGAGGGCCAGCTCGGCGACCGCGCCCGGGACAGCCGCCCTCGCTTCCTCCAGGCGATTCTCTCGACGGGCGCAACCAGCGGTCGGGAACGCTCGGCGTTCCGGTTGCGCCGCCGTATCGCCACTGCTCCCGACCTGTCCCAGGTCTATGTGGCCAGCTGCTCGTTCCTGACGATCGTGTACAAGGGCTTGGTGGCGGCAAATGCCCTCCCCTCCTACTACGTCGACCTGGCCAACCCCGAAGTCGTTGGCCATTTCGCCATCTTCCACCAGCGGTTCTCGACCAACACATTGCCCACGTGGGAACGGGCCCAGCCGTTCAGAACGCTCTGCCACAACGGCGAGATCAACGCCATCGCGGGCAACGTCGGTCGGATGCAAGGCCGGGCCGTGCTCGGCACCGTCGATGCTGGCTTGGGGGAGGAAGACCTCTTCCATCCGGTGCTCCATCCAGCCGATTCCGACAGCGGCCAACTGGACAGCGCGGTCGAGCTGCTGGTCCGGGGAGGCCGGGACATCCGCCACGCCATCGCCATGCTGATCCCCGAGGCCTGGGAGGGCTCGCGGGACCTCGACCCTGAAGTGCGATGCTTCTACCGGTACCACTCTTCGCTCGTCGAGCCGTGGGACGGCCCGGCTGGCCTGATCTTCTCCGACGGTGTCGGAGTCGGTGCCGCCCTCGACCGCAACGGACTGCGCCCGATGCGCTACGCCATCTGCGAAGACGGGCTGGTGGCGGCGTGCTCAGAGGCCGGCGCGGTCGACGTCTCGGGCCACGGCACGGTTCGCCGGGGACGGCTCGGGCCCGGCCAGATGCTGTTCGTCGATCCGAGCCGGGGCATCCTCGAGGACCGCGACTGCAAGGTCCGCATCACGGCGGCGGCACCCTACGGCCATTGGACGGCCGAAGGTCTGCGCCAGATGAACAATGGCGAGCCGGTGCAGGAAACCCCCGACCCGATCAGCCTGGCCCGGCGCCAGGCCACCCACGGCTACACCGTCGAGGAGCTTCGGATGATGGTGAAGCCCATGGCCAGCGACGCCAAGGAGCCGACGTTCTCGATGGGCGACGACACGCCCCTCCCGCCACTGGCCGGGCGGCCCCGCCCCATCCACCACTACCTGCGGCAGCGCTTCGCCCAGGTCACCAACCCGGCCATCGACCATCTCCGGGAGCGCCTGGTCATGAGCCTGCGCACCCTCATCGGACCTCGTCACCCCCTGTTGTCGGAGGTCCCGGCGGCCGCCCAGCTGGTGGAGATGGACACGTTCTTCCTGTTCCCCTCCGCGGTCGTCGCCCTGACCAACGCCGCCACCGCCCCCTTCCCTGCCGTCCGCCTCGACGCCACGTTCCCGGCCAGTGAAGGCCCGGCCGGGCTGGCGACCGCGATCGATCGCTTGCGGGTAGAAGCAGAGCGCGCCGTGGCCCTCGGTGCGGGCTTGTTGCTGATCGACGACTCCGGGGTGTCCGCCACCAGGGTGCCGGTACCGTCCTTGCTAGCGACCGGCGCCGTCCACCATCACCTGATCGACTCGGGGCTGCGCACCCAGGCCAGCCTCATCGTGGTGGCCGACGACACCCGGGATGTCCACGGCATCGCCTGCCTGCTCGGCTGTGGTGCCGACGCCGTCTGCCCCCAGCTGGCCCTCGAAACGGTTGCCGCGGACGCCGACGCATCCGAGGACTCCGACTTGTCGGCTCCCGAGGCTCAGGAGCGGTTCCAGGCGGCGGCCGAAGACGGAGTGCTGAAGATCCTCTCCAAGATGGGAATCGCGACCGTCGACTCATATAGAGGCGCGCAGATCTTCGAGGCCATCGGTCTCGGCCACGAGGTCGTCGACTGTTGCTTCGCCGGCATGCCGACGGTCATCGCCGGAATCGGCTGGGACGAGTTGGGCGCCGACGCCATCGCCCGCCACGCCGCCGCCAGCTGGGAAGCCGAGAAGGCGCCCACCCTGGAAAATCCTGGCTACTACCGCGACCTCAAGCGAGGCGGGGAGTACCACACCCACAACAAGTCGGTCGTCGACGCCCTCCAGGCCCACAGCATGAGCCCCGGCGCCAATGGCAACGGCGGCCTGAGCGGTGAGGGCGGTCCGATCGCTGCCAAGTTGCTGCAACGGGCCATCGCCGAAGGCAACACGGCGTTGTACGACGCGTTCTGCAAGCTGGTCAACAGCCGGCCCACGACCGAGGTCCGGGATCTATTCGAACTGGTGCCTGCCGGCCCCCCGGTGGACATCGAGGAGGTGGAGCCGGCGACGGCCATCGCCCAGCGATTCTCGACCGGCGCCATGAGCCACGGCTCCCTGTCGGCCGAGGCCCACGAGACCCTGGCCGAGGCCATGAACCTCATCGGCGGGCGGTCCAACTGCGGCGAAGGAGGCGAGGACCCCCACCGGTTCCGGACCCGAGGCCAGCCGACAGGTGACAAGAACAGCAAGATCAAGCAGATCGCGTCCGGCCGCTTCGGCGTCACCCCGCAATACCTGGCGTTCGCCGACGAGCTCCAGATCAAGGTGGCCCAGGGTTCCAAGCCGGGCGAAGGCGGCCAGTTGCCGGGCCACAAGGTGAGCGACGAGATCGCTCGCCTGCGCCACACCCAACCCGGAGTGACGCTGATCTCGCCACCTCCCCATCACGACATCTACTCCATCGAGGACCTGGCTCAGCTCATCTTCGATCTCAAGCAGATCAACGCATTCGCCGACGTGTCGGTGAAGCTGGTCGCCGAGGACGGGGTCGGCACGATCGCGGCGGGCGTGGTCAAGGCGCTGGCCGAGGTGGTCCACATCAGCGGCGCCAACGGCGGGACGGGCGCCTCTCCCCTGTCGTCGATCAAGCACGCCGGGATGCCCTGGGAACTGGGCCTGGCCGACACTCAGTCGGCCCTGGTCGACAACGGGCTGCGGGCCCGGGTCCGGCTGCGCATCGATGGCGGCCTTCTCACTGGCCGCGACGTGCTGATCGCCGCCCTTCTCGGTGCCGACGAGTTCTCCTTCGGCACGGGCGCGATGATCGCCGAGGGCTGTGTCATGCTCCGGGCGTGCCACAAGGACACCTGCACCACCGGGATCGCCACCCAGCGCCCCCATCTGCGTGCCAAGTTCGCAGGCACTGCCGAGGGTGTGGCCAAGTACCTCCTGTTCGTGGCCGAGGAAGTCCGCCAGGGGCTGGCATCGCTCGGATTGCGCTCCATGGACGAGGCGGTCGGCCAGGTCGAATGCCTTCGGCAGAAGACGGTCGGCAACGCCCGGGCCGACAGCCTGGACCTGTCGCCTCTGCTGGTGCCCCCCGTCGATCCCGACAGTCCTCGGCGTTACATTTCCGGTGTCGCCATGCAGCGGTCCAGGTCGGCCCTCGGCGATCGGTTGCTGGCCGACGCCTACCGGCCGGTGTGGGACGGCGAGCGCTTCGAGCTTTCCTACCGGATCACCAATGGCGATCGGACGTTCGGCGCAGCGCTCGGCGGGGCCCTGGCCCTGGAGTTCGGCACGTCGACCCCGCGCGGCCGCGTTCGGGTACGCCTCCACGGCTCGGCCGGACAGAGCTTCGGCGCCTTCATCACCGACGGCATCTGGCTCGACCTGTCGGGGGAGGCCAATGACTACGTCGGCAAGGGCATGGGCGGCGGCCGCATCGTGATCCAGCCACCGCCCGACGATGCCGGCTATCCGGTACTGGCGGGAAACACCTGCCTGTACGGCGCCACCGGCGGCACGGTGTTCATCGCGGGCTCGGTCGGCGAGCGGTTCGCGGTCCGCAACTCCGGGGCGACGGCGGTCGTCGAAGGGGCGGGCGACCACTGCTGCGAGTACATGACCGGCGGGACGATCGTCGTGCTGGGCCCGATCGGCTACAACGTGGGCGCCGGTATGACCGGCGGCGGCGTGTACCTGTGGGATCCGGACCACCGGGCGACCGGACAGGTCAACCCGGCGCTGGTCGAGCCCACCCGGCTCGACTCAGGCGACGAACAGGAACTGCGGTGGCTGATCGAGCAGCACTACGAGCTCACCGGTTCCCCCCGGGCGGCGCAGTTGCTCGAGAACTGGACGGACGCGGTCGCCGAGTTCTGGCATGTGGTCCCGTTGGGCCGGGTCAAGCGCCTCGAGGCCCAGACCGTCGGCCGCGTCGGCGGCGCCTGACGCCTCGACGAACCATTGTGTTCACTACATGTATCTATTTCATCGCGTAGTGAACAGAAAGGAACGCGAACGGGCCTTCACGCCTCCCGAGAGGGTGGTTGAGCCTGGCGGAGCTCGTCGCCGGACGGTTTGCGGGCCCGGCCAGCCTCGGGAGGCAGCTGGGCCGAGATCGCCTTCATGATCTTGACCGTGTCCGCCCGAGGGTCGCCCGTCAGTCCCTTTATCGGAGGACCGACCCGGACCCGGACCTGCGGAGGATTGAGCACATTGGTCATGTTGGGCATCCGGGCCGACCGGGGCCATACCTTCTCGGTGCCCCACATGCCGACCGGGATGACAGGCGCACCGGTCGCCGCGGCCAGCCGGGCGGCTCCGGTCTTGCCCTCCAGCTTGGGCGAGAAAAAGGCGTCGCCCCGAGGGATCGTCCCCTGGGGGAGCACGACCACCACCTCGCCCCCCTTCAGGGCCGCGATGGCACTGGTCAAGGCGTTGCCGCCTCCGGCGTCGCGGTCGACCACGATCTGACCCAGCACCTTGGCCAGCTGGCCGACCACCGGTGCGTCGAAGATCTCCTTCTTGGCCAGCGCTCGAGGCAAGCGGCCCGCTCGCATCACGGTGAGCCCCAGGGCGATGGCGTCGAAGTAGCTCCGGTGGTTGGCGACCACGATGGCGGGGCCCCGGCGGGGGATGTTGTCCGTGCCCGCGATGTCGAAACGGGCGTAGGGGAACGACTCGGGCCGCACCAGCATCCGCAGCACTTCGAACGGCTCGATGCCGATGAGCTTCGGCACGCCCGGTGGCGCGTCGAGATGCACCTGGGGCCAGCGTCGAACGGCGGCCACCACCGCCAGGCGGGGGTCGGCATTGACCGCCACGGGATGGCCGACCGCCGAGAGGAGGGGAAGGTCGTACACGCTGTCGGAGTAGGCCCAGCTGTCCGCCAGCTCGATGTCGTGCTCCGATGCCCACCACCGGACCGCGGTCAGCTTCCCGGCGGCCCATATGAAGGCACCGTCCAACCGGCCGGTATACCGTTCCGCGCCCTTGCGGTCGACGGTCACCTGATAGCGGGTGGCGATGACGTCGTCGAGCCCGAGCCGCCGCGCCAATGGTTCGACCAGGTCCCTCGGTGAGGTGGTGGCCAGCACGACCGGTCGCCCGGCCTGATGGTGCTCCTCGATCAGGGCCATGGCGTAGGGCGCGACCATTTCCACCAGGGCGTCGGTGGCCGACTCGGCCGCCGCCACCAACGCCGAGCGGCGCCGGCCTCGAACCGCGGCGGCCGCCATGCGGGCCAGTGCGATGCCGGGCAGGGATTCACCAAAGCGGTCGTACGCCTTGTAGAGCAAGCCCTGACCGGGAAGGGTGCGGTTGGGCACGACCCCGGCCCGTCCCAGGGCTTCCGCCAGGACGGGTCCGCTGGCGCCTCGCAGCAGCGTCCGGTCGAGGTCGAAGAATGCGGCCGCGGTGCCCACCGCTCGGCAACGCTACTGCCGCTTCCCCGCTCCTGTGGTCGGCGCCCGCCTACCGCCGCATTGGGCTCACTACCCCAGGCATCCGCCTGCCGGTCGCCGGCGAGGCTTTTCCCCAGGCAGCCTTTAGGGGCGGTCCCGCAGCTGGCGGAGCACGTAGGGGAGGATGCCGCCGTGGCGGTAGTACTCCTCTTCTTTCGGGGTGTCTATTCGCAGCTGGACCCGGAACTCCCGGTTGTCGGCGCGTACCACCAACTCGTCGGGCAGCCGGTCGTCGTCGGCCAGGCCCGCCAGCCCCGTGATGTCGAAGACCTCCTCGCCCGTGAGGCCGAGCGACGCCACCGTCTCGCCCTTGAACTGCAGGGGCAGCACGCCCATGCCGACCAGGTTGGAGCGGTGGATCCGTTCGAAGCTCTCGGCCAGCACTGCCCGGACGCCGAGCAGGCGGGTGCCCTTGGCCGCCCAGTCCCGTGACGACCCGGACCCGTAGTCCTTGCCGGCCAGTACGAGCAGCGGGGTGTGCTCGCCCTGATAGGCCATGGCCGCGTCGTAGATCGCCATCTCCTGGCCGTCGGGCAAGTGGCGGGTCACGCCGCCCTCGGTGCCCGGGGCGAGCTGGTTGCGCAGCCGGATGTTGGCGAAGGTGCCGCGGATCATGACTTCGTGGTTGCCCCGCCGGGAGCCGTAGGAGTTGAAGTCGGCGGCCGACACGCCCTGCTCCTCCAGCCAGCGGCCCGCGGGACTGCTGCGGCGGATGCTGCCGGCAGGCGAGATGTGGTCGGTGGTGACGCTGTCGCCCAGCTTGGCCAGGACCCGGGCGCCGTGAAGGTCGCCGATGCCCGTCGGCTCGGCCGACATGGCCTCGAAGTACGGGGGATTGCGGACGTACGTCGAGGCGCCGTCCCACCCGAACCGCTGCCCGGTCGGGATGTCGAGGGTGTTCCAGTTGGCGTCGCCGTCGAACACCGAGGCGTAGCTCTTGCGGAACATGTCCGAGGCGATGGCCTCGGCGACCACCCGGCTCACCTCGTGGGCGCTCGGCCAGAGGTCACGCAGGAACACCGGATGGCCGTCGCTGTCGAGGCCGAGGGGTTCCTGGCGCAGGTCGACATCCATCGTCCCGGCCAAGGCGTAGGCGACGACGAGCGGGGGCGACGCCAGGTAGTTCATCCGCACGTCGGCGTTGATACGGCCCTCGAAGTTGCGGTTGCCGGAGAGGACCGCCACCACGGCCAAGTTGCCCTGGTCGATGGCGGCGCTGAGCTGGGGTTGGAGGGGGCCGGAGTTGCCGATGCAAGTGGTGCAGCCGTAGCCGACCAGGCCGAAGCCCAACTTCTCCATGTAGGGCAGCAGCCCCGAGCGTTCGTAGTAGTCGATGACGACCTTCGACCCGGGGGCGAGGGATGTCTTGACCCAGGGTTGGGCGACCAGCCCGCGCTCGACGGCGTTCTTGGCCAGCAGGCCGGCCGCGATCATGACCGAGGGGTTGGAGGTGTTGGTGCAACTGGTGATGGCCGCGATCACGACGAAGCCGTGGTCGATCTCGAAGGAGGTGCCGTCGGCGAGCGTCACCGGGATGGGGTTGCTCAGCCGGTCCCCCATGACGTCGGGGGCGCTCGGTCCGGCCCGTTCGCGGGAACCATCGCCGCGCCCAGGGGCAGTCGGGTCGCTGGCCGGAAAGGTTTCGACCAGCGCCTCGTCGGGCGTGCCGTTGATGACCCCGGATGGCCACGAATCGGCCTCCGTGCCCTCGGCGGCGTCATGGGCCGGGGTAGCCGCCGGTGGGGTGGCCGCCGGTGGGGTGGCCGGGCGGGCGTCGGTCGGAACCGACGTCGCCAGGGCGACCCGGAACATGGCCTTGGCGGCGGTCACGGGCACCCGGTCCTGGGGCCGCGACGGCCCGGCCAGGCTGGGCTCGACGGTGGACAAGTCGAGTTCGAGGCGCTCGGAGTACTGCGCCTCGTGGGTCGGGTCGTGCCACAGGCCTTGTTCCTTGGCGTACGCCTCGACCAGGGCGACGTGCGCTGCCGGGCGGCCGGTAAATGAGAGGTATCGCAGCGTCTCGTCATCGATCGGGAAAATGGCACAGGTCGATCCGTACTCGGGCGACATGTTGCCGATGGTGGCCCGGTTTTCCAGCGGGACCGCCGCCACACCCTCGCCGTAGAACTCGACGAACTTGCCGACCACGCCATGGCGCCGCAACAGCTCGGTGACCGTGAGAACCAAGTCGGTGGCCGTCGAACCCTCGGGCAACGCCCCGGTGAGTCTGAAGCCCACCACCTTGGGCACGAGCATGGACACCGGCTGGCCCAACAGCGCGGCCTCGGCCTCGATCCCGCCCACACCCCAGCCGAGGACCCCGAGACCGTTGACCATCGTCGTGTGGGAGTCGGTCCCCACCAGGGTGTCGGGGTACACGAGGCCCAGGACGTCGTCCACGAACACCACCCGGGCCAGGTACTCCAGGTTGACCTGGTGGCAGATGCCAGTATCGGGCGGGACCACCTTGAAGTTGTCGAACGCCGTCTGGCCCCAGCGCAGGAACTGGTAGCGCTCCCGGTTGCGGTCGAACTCCAATGCCGCGTTGCGGGCGAAGGCGTCGGGAACGCCGGCCACGTCGGCCACCACGGAGTGGTCGATCACCAGCTCAGCTGGGATCAGCGGGTTCACCCGGTCGGGGTCGCCGCCCATGGCGGCCATGGCGTCACGCATGGCAGCCAGGTCCACGACGGCCGGCACGCCGGTGAAGTCCTGCAGCAAAACCCGGGCCGGGGCGTAGCTGATCTCCTGGCGTGGTTCGGCGCCGGGCTCCCAGCCGGTGAGCGCCTCGATGTCGGCCGCGGTCACCGTCACCCCGTCCTCGTGGCGCAGAAGATTTTCCAAAAGGATCTTCAGGGAAAAGGGCAACCTGCCGATATCAAACGTCGGTGGGAGCCGATCCAGCCGGTATGCGGTGAGCGAACGGCCGTCTGGCGCGACGAGTTCGGCACGAACACTGAAGCTGTCGCGCGTGATGCCGGGCACCGATCCCTCCCTTCTGGTCGATCGTCCGAGGCGTTGCATCATACGGCCGGGCACCGACCGTTCCGACCATCTCGACGCCCCCCGTAGGCTTCCCGCCGTGGAGCAAACCGCACAGCTGACGGCCGAAGAGCAACGGGTCCTCGGCTGCCTGATCGAAAAGGGCGCCACCACGCCTGAGAGTTATCCGTTGACGATGAACGCCCTGATCGCGGCCTGCAACCAGACCAGCAACCGGGAGCCGGTCGTCAGCTACCGCGAGGACACAGTCAATGCCGCCTTGACCTCGTTGCGGGAGGCCAAGCTGATCCGCATCGTCTACCCGGCGCACGCCCGGGTGACCAAATATCGCCACGTCCTCGACGAGGTCTGGGCGTTGTCGCCCCAGGAACTGGCCGTGCTGGCGGTCCTGCTCCTGCGCGGCGGTCAGACCCAGAACGAATTGGCGGCGCGCACAGAACGGTACGGCGACGTCAACGACCTGAACGACCTCGGGGGCATCCCCGGCATCTTGGATCGGTTGGCCCGGCGACCCGAACCTTTGGCTCGCCTGGTCGAACGGATGCCCGGGCAGCGGGAGGATCGCTACACCCACCTTCTCGGTCCCACGGCGATCCGTGAAGGGCGTGATGGATCGGACGGGCCGGACGGCTCCGTGCGATCGTCAGGCCGGAACTCCTCCGTGATTGAACGAATCATGGCGCTGGAGGCCGAGACTGCTAACCTGCGTCGTGACCTGGCGAGCATTCGCGAGGGGCTCGGGGATCTGCTGGGAGAGCCGAATCCACCACCGGAGTCAAGACATGATTA
>JAUTXN010000307.1 GCA_030838045.1 Acidimicrobiaceae bacterium | reverse complement strand
ACCAGTCCAGCGTCCGCCAGCGCCCGCAGCAGCCGGCGAAGCTCGGGTATCGGCATGGGCGCGCGCTCATGGAGCTCCGGGCAGGGCACACCCAAGGCATGCGCCGCCTCGGTCGCGCAATCGCCGATCGCCCCCTCGAGGGCCTTCAGGTGGCGGGCTCGCATCGCCACATCTGTGGACTGCTTGAGAGTGTCGTGGCGCTGCAGCAGGCGCCGCAGGTCGGCCGCCAAACGCTCAATCGGCGGGCGTTGAGGCTCGAGAACCACTTCGACCCGTCGCCGCTTCATCAGTCGCCGCGCTGACCGGAAGACGCGAGGTACCAAGAGTCCGCCTCCCACCAGCAGTGTCGGGGCCAACATGACGACTACGAATTGGCCGGCTTCGGCGACGGTCATGCCACATGCCCTCAATCGAGTCTGGCTCGGAGCTACTCATGGTAGCGGTGTCGTCGAGCTACGAAAATGCGCCCCACCACCGGTGGTGTATCCCGTGTGGGTGGCGGGTACAGCGGTGACAAAACCTGGAAGGAGTTGCCATGTACGCCTTCGTGCTGGCCGGCATCATCGCCAAGGGCCTGGGTGTCATCGCCGGCATCTTCTTCGCCGGAATGATCCTCGGCGTGGTGTTGACCGTGGGTATCACCTCCCGGCTCCGGCATTTCGGCCGGCGCTAGGCGGGCGGACTCAGGTCCAAGCGGAAGGCGATCAGCAACAGATCGGGCTCGGGCAGCCAGTCGCGCTCGGGCACGCGGACGAACCCGTTGCGCTGATAGAGCGCGTGGGCGGCGCTCATCACTGGTGTCGAATGAAGGAACACCGCCCGGCGCTTTCGGGCGCGGGCCCGGTCGAGCACGGCGTCCAGCAGGAGCTGACCGATCCCTCGTCCCTGGTGGGATGGGGCAACGGCCATCATCCGAATCTGGCATTCCCCTTCCTCCAACTGCTCCGCCATTGGTGAGCGTAGGTCTGGGGCGAAGGTGACGCAGCCGACCACTTCGGCGCCGTCGAGCGCGATCAAGACCTCCGACACCTTGGCCCGGCCCTCCACATCGGCCAGCTCGGCGGCGTAGCCACCATTCATGTGGGTGCCAGGCATCGCCCCGAACGCAGCCAGAACGACGCGCCCCGCAGCCTCCGCGTCGTCGCGACCGACCGGACGCACGATCATGCTTCCATCTCCGCGGCATCGCCCGAACCAACCCCGACAAAGCTGCCCACTCCGTCATCCTCTCAGCCCGCCGTAGTCTTGGCCCTGATGGACGACAACGAGATCAGAAGCGCCATCGACCAACTGGTGGCCGAGGAACGCGAACTCCGGGCCCAACATCAGCTCGAGCCGCTCGCCGAGACCGGCGCGGCCCGCCTCCGCCACCTGGAGGAATCGTTGGACCAGTGCTGGGACCTCCTCCGCCAGCGACGGGCGAAGCGCGAGTTCGGACTGGATCCTGACGACGTCGAGGTCCGAGACGCCAGTGTGGTCGAGCGCTATCGCCAGTAGACGGCACTGACCGCTCGCCCACTCACGAGTGTTTGCGTGTATGCCGGGTCTTCGGTCGGCCGCGACCCCGCATTCGAGCAGGCCGCCCAAGAGCTGGGTCTCCGCTTGGCCAAGCACGAGCTGACCCTGATCTACGGCGGTGGGGCCATCGGTCTCATGGCAGCAGTTGCCGACGCGACCCTCGATGCGGGCGGCAGGGTCATCGGCGTCATACCGCGAGGGCTGTTCCGCCGCGAGATCGCACACCAGCGGCTCACGGAACTGATCGAGGTGGCGTCCATGCACGAGCGCAAGCAGACGATGTTCGAGCTGGCGGACGCCTTCGTCGCCTTGCCGGGAGGCCTCGGGACATTCGAAGAACTGACCGAGATGGCGACATGGGCGCAGCTCGGCATCCACAACAAGCCCATGCTGACGCTCGACGTCAACGGCTACTGGAAACCCTTTCATGCCCTTCTGCATGCCGCGGCCAACGGTGGCTTCATGAAGCAGGACAATCGCCGTTTGATCGTCAACGTCGAACGCGTTGACGACGTCATCCCGACCCTGCAGTCGTACGAGGTCCCCTTCGTCGACAAGTGGCTCGACGTCGATCTCGACCTCGAGCAGACCTGACCTCGAACGGGGCTGACCTCGAGCCAAAGGCAGGGGCAGGGCCGTCGCCTCCGAAGGATCGCCCCAGGCCCGGCCAGCGCCCTCAGAGTGATCGGGCGAGTAGGACCAAGCCGTCCGAGGAGATCAGCAACCCGTCGCGCTCGGACCGCACCTCGCCCCGGACAGCGAGGAAATGGCCGCCGAGGCTCGGTTTGGCGTCGACTGACACCACGGACCAGGTCATGGTGATGTTCCCCGCCTTGACCGGAGCGACGTAGCGGACCGTGAACTCAAGCCCCAGCGGCGCCCCGAAGGCCGATAGCTCGGTCGGCAGCATCGAGGCGTGCAGGCCGGCGATATGCGGCCCTGACGCGATCAGTTCGCCGAAGCGAGAAGCCGAGGCGACCGCGGCGTCGGTGTGCAACGGGTTGCGGTCACCGAGGAAGGCGGCGCCCGTCACGATGTCCTCCGTCGACAACGGCAGCGTCCGATTGATCGTCCAACCGACCTCGACGGGACAGGGAAGGTCGACCATGATCAGAGCTATACCCGCAGGCTGCGAGGCCGCCCCGTGGCCCCTCGGCCCCTCGGCCCCTCGGCCCCTCGGCCCTAGCCGAGGACCGGTTCGGGCGCTCGGTCGATCTCACGCCACGCCAGCCCAAGTCGCTGCAGTCCAATGTCGACCGTCTCGATCGGACGGTCGATGCAGATCCGAATGTGTGGATCCGCGGCCCGGTCGAGGCGCGCCACCGAGCCCGGTGCCACATGTACGCCATGGCGACGCGCCAGCTGCACGAACGGACCGCTGTCCGCCACTGGCAGGGCCACCCATAGGACCGACCCGCCCTGCGGTTGGATGAACCGCCACGAGGGAAATTCGGCCGTGATCCGCTCGGCCGCATGCTCGGTCGCGAACTGCAACGTCCGCCGACGGCGCTCCGCCAGGTCGGCCATATGGGGCAGGAGCCGCAGGGCCAGGATCTGGCTGGGCGCCGAGGCGCCGAGGTCGTTGGCCAAGCGCAAGTGCATGGTGCGTTCGATCAGCGGTGCGGGCGCCCGGAGCCAGCCGATTCGCAGGCCGCCCCAAGCCACCTTGCTGAACGAGCCGACGCTGGCGACAACCGCCCGGCGGCAGAGGTCGGCCAGTTCGGGGCGGACCCGCCCGGCGAAGGTGAGGTCGCCGAGAGCGCAGTCCTCCAACACGACGGTGTCGTGATCGTCGAGTATCGGCGCCAGGGCGCGCAGTCGCCCGGGCGACGGCGCCCGGCCGGTCGGGTTGTGGGGTCCCGCCTGGACGTAGAGCACCTTCGGCCGGTGCTCGTGAAGCACCCGCTCCAGCGCGGCCGGCACCAGGCCGCCCCGGTCGGTCTCGACCGCGATGGCGCGCGCGCCGAGGCGTTCGATGATGTCGAAGATCCCCGGGTAACTCGTGTCCTCGACCGCGATGGACTCGCCCGGCGCCACGCAGGCACCGACGACGAGGGCCACGGCTTGGTGGGCCCCGGCCGTCACATGCACCTGGGCGAGATCGGTGAGACGGCCGTCAGCGCTGTGGCGGTCGGCGATGGCGGCGCGCAGGGTGACCAGTCCGAGTGGCTGGACGCCCGGCCCGCCGCCGTCGGCGATGAGATCGGCGACGTCGATGCTCAGCGGCGGCCAGTGGGAGGGGTCGGGTGGATTGCCGCTTGCCAGATCGATGCCGGGCCATTCCGAGAAGTGCTCGGCGATGCGGGTGCTCGTGATCGAACGATGGCCGCCGTGGACCACGGTGCCGCTGCCCTGGCGTGACTCCACGACGCCTTCGGCACGCAGTTCGTCGAGGGCAGCCGTCACCGTCGACCGGCTCACCGCCAACGCGCTCGCCAGGGCTCGCTCGGGGGGTAACCGGACACCGTCGCCGAGGAGCCCCGAGGCCACGGCGGCCCGAATCGCGTTGGCAAGACGCTGCGCCATCGTGCCGTGGGCCGACTCGGGCCACCCCCGCAACAGGTCCGCCATTTGGTCGGCGCGTTCAGGTGGTCGGGAAATGGCCTGGAGATCCACGGGCCAATCATGCCAGACTGGCCTTTGCTTCACCATGGCACGATGAGGAGAATGGTCAGCGATGCTTGACAACGACACGACATGGACGGCCGTAAGCCGGGCGACGCAAATGCAGGCCCAGTACCGAGCCGAACTGCGCCGGGCCCGCAAGCAAGCGCGTCAGGCGAACGGGCTGCGCATCAGGATGGCCGGGGTGCTGGTGCGGGCAGGCCTCAGGATCGCCGGTCCGCTGACAATCGAAAGCCTCCTCGGCACCCGGTAGGCCACGAGCCCGGGCGACCAGCGGACGCCCCCCGGTGGGAGTACAAACCGTCGTGTACACAACGGTTTGTACTCCGGCCCCCCAAGGCCGCGGCCCCGGGACGCTGGGCCCGCACCCCAGCCGCGGGCCACGGGCCGGCTACCCCGTGCTACGTGTGCGGCGACGCCGATGGGCTGGGTTGCCCTCGCAGCGGCGGGCCGTCGATGGCGCACGCCGATACCGTCACCGCGGGAAGGCGTCCCCCGCCCGGCCCCGCTGCGGTGGCGCCGCCCGCCGCGGTCACGACCGGCGCCGGGTTGCGGATGG
>JAUTXN010000299.1 GCA_030838045.1 Acidimicrobiaceae bacterium | reverse complement strand
TGCGGGTCGTGCTGTTCTCGGCGGTATTCGTCGGCGGCCT
Source organism: Acidimicrobiaceae bacterium (assembly GCA_030838045.1). Classification (GTDB taxonomy): domain Bacteria; phylum Actinomycetota; class Acidimicrobiia; order Acidimicrobiales; family Palsa-688; genus JALYXV01. The sequence goes on along the minus strand of JAUTXN010000299.1, from coordinate 2,816 downwards.
CGCCGTCATCTACTGGTTCACCAGCTACGAGGACGCCGGAGCGACGATGTTGGCCCTAGCCGCGGCGGCGTACGCCATGCTGTGCGGCTTCTTGTACCTCCAAGTCCGGCGGTTGAGCCAGGGTCCGCCCCGACCAGAGGACGAAGAGGACGGATCGGTGCCTGCGTCGGGGGAGGTTGAGGTCGGGTACTTCCCCGCTGCCAGTGTGTGGCCAGCCGCCCTCGCCATGGGCGCCGTCCTTACCGCCCTCGGCCTGGTCTTTGGGACCTGGTTCATCGTGATCGCCGCCATCTTCTTCGTCGGGGCGATCATCGGCTACGCCGTGGAAGCCCAAGTCCCCCACTAGTCGTAGGGCGGAAGAAGCGGCCGTAGCCGACGTAACCCTGGGCCCCAGGGCAGCGAACCTGCGGTCAACGCACCAATCTTCCCTCCCCAGTTCGGTCTGGTAACCCACACGAACTGACCGGGGCACCCGAGGCCCCCACATTTGAAGTGATCCGGGCGCCCCCGGGGGGCGAAGGACACGTAACCGGGCGTGGTCCGGCGGTGAATGAAGGGGCGAATGACGATGTGGACGTTGATCAACGCGCCCGCCCGGCGGCGGGCGCTAACCATGGCAGTGCTGGCGATGGCCATCGTGGCCATCCAGCTCGTCGTCCGGCCGGCGGCTCGGGCGTCGGCGCTGGTGGCGTCGCCGACCTACACCGTCGAGGACCTCGGAGTCTTCCCTGACGGCGGCGGCGCTTCTCTCGCCACCGGCATCAACTCCGCCGGGGATGTGAGCGGCTACGCCAACCACAGTACGGCGGGATACACCGCCTTTCGCTGGAGCAACGGGACGCTGACCGACCTCGGGGACTTCGGCTGCGGCGCCCACGGCAACGCCATCAACGACACCGGCACCGTCGTCGGCTACTCCAACGTGAGTTGCGCCGAGTCATACAAGGCCGGCTTCCAAGCGCCCCAGAACACTCTTCTGGACATCGGAACCCTCGCCAATGGGAGCCAGCCAGTGATCGCGTATGGCATCAACGCCAGCGGCCAGATCGTCGGATCGAGTGTCACCGAGCACGGCACCACGAGGGCCTTCGTCTCCGGACCCGGCGGCGCCGGCCTCCAACAGATCGACAACCTGGCGACCGAGCCGCCCGGAGCGCAGGCCCTCGAGGGGCACGGAGTCAACTCGGCGGGCGACGTGGCCGGGTTCGCCTTCTTCTTCGACCAGACCTGCGGCGGCCACGACGCCCCCTTCCTCTTCTCCGGGGGCACCATCCAGGAGCTGGTCGGCCTCGACTGCAGCGGTGTGGGCACGGCCATCAACGACTCAGGCGTGGTCGTCGGCTCCAAGGGTACGCACGCCTTCAAATGGGACGGCACCATCCATGATCTGGGATTGCCCGACGGCGCCGGCGCATTCAGCCAGGCGCTGGCCATCAACACCGGCGGCACCGTCGTCGGCGCGGCGTACGCCTGTCAGCTCTGCCCACCGCAGGCCTGGATCAATGGGACGACGCTGCTCAACAATCTCATCGACCCGGCTCTCGGTTGGAACCTCCAGGTAGCCGCGGGCATCAACGACAGCGGCCAGATCGCGGGCTACGGCGGCCACAATGGGCTGGTCCACGCCTTCCGGCTGACGCCGGTGGTAGCCAAGACGCTGACGTCGATCGCCGTTACGCCGGCCACGCCGACCATCCCCAAGGGCGCCAGTCAGCAGTTCACGGCCACCGGCACCTACAGCGACGGATCCAGCGCCGACCTGACCGGTTCGGTCAGCTGGTTGTCGTCCAAGACCAATGTGGCGACCATCAGCTCCTCGGGCCTCCTCTCCACACTCCGGCAGGGCACCGTTTCGGTGACCGCCCTCGAAGGTTCGGTGTCCGGCTCGACCAGTGCCACGGTGGGGTCACCGAAGCTCGTTTCGATCGTCATCAGCCCGCTCAACGTCAATGTCTCGGTCGGCGCGGTTCAGCAGTACACGGCCACCGGCACCTACAGCGATGGCCGGACCACCGACCTCACCACCAAGGGCAGTTGGGTCTCGTCGAACAAGAAGGTGGCGACCATCGGTCTCCATACCGGCTCGGCAATGGCGCTGAAGAGCGGAGCGACAACGATCAAGCTCAGTTCCGGCGGGTTGACCGCTTCCACCAGCCTCACGGTAGGCCCGGTGGGGATCGCGTGATCGACTGGCCTGATGAATTTCCGGTGTGTACACACCGGAAATTCATCAGGCCTAGCTCAGCCCAGGCGATGAGGCCGGCGACGAGCAGGGCCGCGAGGACGTAGCAGTCGGCGAACACGGTGTTCAGCGGCCCCAGCCGGTAGTCGTCCTGGCCGGCGAACGGCCACCACGAGATCGACGCCAGGCAGAAGGTGGCGACCCACCCACCCGCGATCAGGCGGTCGAAGCGGCGGCCCGTCTCCACCGCCCGGACGGCCAAGGCGATCGCGAGCGGGAGAAACCACACCCAATGGTGGTTCCACGAGATCGGCGACACGAGCAAGCCCGTCAGGGCGGCGACGCCGAGGCCGAGCAGCGGCCGCCCGGCGCCAGAAGAGGAGCCCGAGGCGGTAGCAGAGGCGGAGGCGGCGCGGGGGCCGGGGCCGGACAGACGGGCGGCCAGGGCCAGGCCCGCCACGACGACGACCAGCGCCAGGCCCAGCCACAACAGGTGCGCTCGGTCAGGCGAACCCGAGAGTCGGGCCACGGCGCCCCGAAGGGATTGGTTCCAGACTGAGCCGGCACTGCCGATGCGCCGATCGTCGAAGACGAGGTGGCGCCAGAAGTGAGCCGACTCCGACGGCATCAGCAA
>JAUTXN010000363.1 GCA_030838045.1 Acidimicrobiaceae bacterium | reverse complement strand
TTGTGCAGGCTGGTCTGCCACACCTGCCACTCACCGGCGCGCTGCTCCTTGCTGATCTTGCCCAGTTCGCCGTTGTTGAGCAGGACGTGCGTGAGGTTCATCCCGTACTTCACCGCGGTCGTCAACTCCATGGCGTACTGGCCGAAGCCCCCATCGCCGCTCACGCTCACCACGGGGCGGCTTTTCCCCACCGCTGCCCAGGCGCCCAGCGCCGCCGGGAGCGCGAAGCCGATAGAGCCCAGGTACCCCGACATCAGCACGTCCTGGCCGCCCGAGACCTCGAAGTAGCGGCCGAATGAGTACGCATTGTTGCCCACGTCGACGCACAGCACGGCGTCGTCGGGCACGAGGGCGCTCATGGCGTCGAACACCGTGGCGGAGTTCATGCCCCGGCCGAAATCGTCGGCCCGGCGGCGCGCCTTTTCGTCGCGCCAAATGGCCCAGCGTTCGGCGACTTCGGGGCGAGGGTTGGGAAAATGGGCGTCGGTGGGCAGGGCCGCCGCCAGCAGCCGGGCCGTGACTCCGACGTGGCCGAGGACCGGTACCTCGACGGCGTGGAAGCGACCGAGCGCCATGGGGTCGAAATCGATCTGGACGATCGGCTTGTAGGCCGCGATCCCGGTGTGGTTGGAGAACGAGGCGCCGAACGCCACCACCAGGTCGCATTCGTTCATGAACCACGAGGCGATCGGCGTGCCGCTGCGCCCGAGGACGCCGCAGCCGAGGGGGTGGTGGTCGGAGATCTGGCCCTTGGCCTTGAACGTGGTCGCCACCGGTGCCCCGACCTGCTCCGCCAGGGCGATGACGGAGTCCATGTGGTGGCGGGCGCCGTTGCCGACGATGAACAGTGGGCGCTTGGCCTGGGCGACGCGCTCGACCGCCGCCTGGAGTGCCTCGGCGGGTGGGGCGATCTCCCGGTTGGGGACCCTCCCCGCGGGGCCGCCGGGGCGCTGGCCGTTCGCCGGGAGGTTCTGCACTTCGTCGGGGAAGACGAGGTGGGCCACGTCGCGCTCGAGCAGCGCCGTCTTGCAGGCCAGGTTGACCAGCTCGGCGTGGTCGGAACTGGCCAGGACGCTGTGCGTCGAGCGGGCCACGGCGGCGAAGGCGGCGCTCAGGTCCACGTCCTGGAACGCCCCGCGCCCGATCACCTTGGACGGGACCTGGCCCGACAGCGCCAGCACCGGCGCCCGGTCGACCTTGGCGTCGTAGAGACCGGTGAGCAGGTTGGTGGAGCCGGGTCCCGCGATGCCGAAGCAGGCCGCCAGGCCCCCGGTCAGCTTCCCGTAGGCGCTGGCCGCGAAGGAGGCCGCGCCCTCGTGGCGGATGCCGATGAAGGTGAGCTCGCCGCGCTCCTCGGCCGCCCGGAAGGCGTCGGCCAGACCGAGATTGGAATGGCCGACCATGCCGAAGACGTGGGTGACACCCCAGTTGATCATCGTCTCGACCATCACGTCCGAGACGGTGCGGGCCCGGGCGATCTCGGGCGGCAGGGCGACGTAGACCCCGTCGTCGCGGACGTCGGTGCGGTAGCCGGCGGGGGCATCTTTGAACCCCGGGGGAGGGGTGCCGTTGCAGGGCGAGTAGTCGTAGCCGTGCCACGGGCAGCGCAGCCACCCTTTTTCGATGGACCCCTCGCCGAGGGGCCCGCCCTGGTGGGGGCAGCGGTTGTCGAGGGCGCCGTAACCGCCCCGGTAGTGCGTCAGGGCCAGTGACCGGTGCCCGATGGTGACGGTTTTGACCCGGCCCTCGGGTAGCTCGTCGGGCGCCAGCGCCTTGTACCAGTCGTAGGCCGCCTCGGGTGCTTGCGCGGGCGGCTCGAGCGACGGTTCGGGCACGGCGCGGATCTCGGTGGTGGCCATCAGCGGTAGTCGGGGTTGGGGTAGTCGAAGCGGCAGCCCGCGTCCCACGCCGAGCGTTGGTTGCCGTGGACCGGAATGCCGCCTGCGTCCTTGAGCATGCGAGCCAGGTGCAGGAGATTCCAGGTCATGAAGGTCGTGTTGCGATTGGTGAAGTCGTTGTCCGGGCCACCCGAACCTGGGTCCAGGTAGGACGGCCCGGGACCCGCCTCCCCGATCCAGCCGGCATCGGCCTGGGGTGGGATGACATAGCCCAAGTGCTGGAGGGAGTAGAGAATGTTCATGGCGCAGTGCTTCACGCCGTCCTCGTTGCCGGTCACGAGGCAGCCGCCCACCCGGCCGTAGAACGCGTACTGGCCGGCGTCATTGAGGAGGTGCGAGTTGCCGTACAGGCGCTCGATGATCTTGGTGCACACCGAGGACTTCTCCCCGAGCCAGATGGCGGTGCACAGCACGAGGATGTCGGCCTGGTTGACCAGCTCGAAAATGGTCGGCCACTCGTCGCGGTCCCAGCCGTGCTCGGTCATGTCGGGCCACACCCCGGTGGCGATGTCGTGGTCGATGGCCCGCACCACGTCGACGGTGACGCCTTGGCGGCGCATGATCTCCATCGAGCGGTCGGCCAGGCCCTGGGTGTGCGATACCTCAGGCGAGCGCTTCAGGGTGCAGTTGACGTACAGCGCCCGGAGATCGCTGAAGTCCCATTGGCTCTGGGTCGACAACTCCTCCATCTTCGATGTGAGCTCCATCACTCCTCGATCTCTCGGTCCTTTCCTGATCGAGTCCGGGATCGGTCCGCGGCGTTACAGAATTGTTCCGGCGCCGCCCCCGCGCATTCAGGCCCATCGGGCCTGAACCGACTGCCCTCGTCCGGGAGGTGACTCAGCTCTTGGTCGCCAGGTGCCGATCGGGGTCTCGGGTCGCCCCGCAGCGGCCTTCGCCCACCGGTCGATCGATGGCGGTGGCGAGCAGATTCCGGAGCTGGATGCGCTCGGCCGGCATGAGGCGAGCCAGAGGCGGCAGGCCCTCGTAGACACAGTTTCTGATCTGGTCCTGGATGGCCGCCCCCTCCTCGGTGAGGGTGATGCGCTTGATCCGACGGTCGTGCGGGTCGGGCCGGCGCTCGATCAGCCCTCGTCCCTCGAGGCCGTCGATCAGCGCCGTGACGTGCGATGCGTCGAATCCCATGCGCTTGGCGATGGCGCTCATCGGGGTGGGCTCGTCGAGGCGCATCAGTACGTGGCCCTGCGACAGGGGCAGGTCGAGCTTTTCCAGCGCCACCACGAAGTGTCCCTTGAACGACTCCATGAACGCGATCAGCAGATCGACGATCTCCCGATCCGTGGCCTCGGTGGCGTCGGTGACGTGGGCGACTTCGGTGACTTCGGCTGTCATGGGACCCTCCCCGTGGCTCACAGTAGCGCGCGGACTCTCGAGATTTGTTTACCAACTCGAAACTTGACTTTACCAACTATCTGGCTAGAGTAATGGTTGTCAAGATCCAATGATTCCCGGGAGACCGCCTTGCTCGCTCGCCTCGCCCGAAGCTCGTACCGCCACCGCCGTCTCGTCGTCTTGGGGTGGCTGGTCGGCCTGGTGCTGCTCACGTTCGTCGCCAGCAGCGCCGGCTCCGCGTACAGCCAGATCTTCCGCCTGAGCGGCACCGACTCCCAGGCGGCCACCGACCTTCTCCAAACTCGCTTCCCGTCACAAGCGGGCAGCTCGGCCGACATCGTGTTCAAGGCGACCGCCGGTGCGGCGGGGGCGACCGGGGCGGCGGGGGCCGGGATCAAGGACCCGGTCATCCAGGCGCGCCTCAATACCCTGTTCGGCGACGTCGGCAAGCTGCCGCAGGTGGGCGAGGTGCTGAGCCCCTTCGCCGCGGGCGGGGCCGGCCAGATCAGTGCCGACGGCACCATCGGCTACGCCACCGTCAACCTCCGGGTCGACCGGGCCGCGGTCAGCCAGTCCACGAAAAACCAGCTCCAATCGTTGGTCCGCTCGGCCAACGGCCCCGGGCTCCAGGTCGAGGGCGGGGGTGACCCCTTCACCGGCAACCCCGCCGTCGGGAGCACCGAACTCATCGGCCTCCTGGCCGCGGTGGTCATCCTCCTGATCGCGTTCGGGTCGCTGTTGGCGATGGGCCTACCGATTCTCACGGCCCTGTTCGGCATCGGCACGGGCTTCGCCGTGGTGGGTCTGCTCTCCCATCTCACATCGGTGCCCAGCTTCGCCACCCAGTTGGCCGCCATGATCGGCCTCGGGGTCGGTATCGACTACGCCCTCTTCATCGTCACCCGCTACCGGCAGGGACTTCACGCGGGACTGGACCCCGAGACTGCGGTCGTCACGGCGCTCGACACCGCGGGCCGGGCGGTCGTCTTCGCGGGCTCCACGGTGGTCATCTCGCTGCTCGGCATGCTCCTCATCGGCATCGCGTTCATCGGAGGGCTCGGCGTCGGGGCGGCCGCGGTGGTGGCGGTCACCATGCTGGCCTCGGTCACGCTGCTGCCCGCCCTGTTGGGCTTCGTCGGGCACACCATCGACAAGCTCCGCATCCCCGGCGTGGGGCGCCAGCGCGACCACCGTCTCACCGTGGGCTACCGCTGGGGCCGCTTCTTGCAGCGCCACCCGTGGCCCTTTGTCGTCGTGGGCCTGGTGACCCTCCTCGCCCTGGCCCTGCCGGTCCTGTCGATACGGCTCGGTTCCTCCGACGAGAGCAACACCCCGACCACCCAGACCACCCGCCGGGCCTACGACCTGAAAGCCCAGGGTTTCGGCGCCGGGGCCAGCGGACCGTTGATCCTGGCCGCCGAGATCAGCGGCTCGGGCGACCTCCCCACGCTCCAGAAACTGACCGACGCACTGAGCGCAACCCCCGGCGTCGCCCAGGCCGCGCCGGCCCGGCTCAACCCAGCCGGCAACACCGCCGTGATCCAGGTGATCCCCACGACCTCGTCGCAGAATCAGGCAACCGTCGACCTGATCTCGCACCTGCGCCAACAGGTGATCCCATCGGTGACCAACGGGACCGACGTCAAGGTCCATGTTGGTGGGGTGACGGCGTCGTTCGACGACATTGCCACCAAGCTCCAGAGCCGCCTGCCACTGTTCATCGGGGTCGTCCTGGCGCTCAGCTTCCTCTTGCTGCTGGTCGTGTTCCGCTCGCTGGTCGTGCCCGCCAAGGCGGTCATCATGAACCTGCTGTCCATCGGCGCGGCCTACGGCGTGCTCGTCGCCGTGTTCCAGTGGGGCTGGGGAAAGAACTTGATCGGAGTGGGCAACACCGGCCCCATCGAGAGCTTCCTGCCCATGATGCTCTTCGCCATCCTCTTCGGCCTGTCCATGGACTACGAGGTGTTCCTCCTCAGCCGCATGCGGGAGGAGTACGACACCAACGGGCACGACAACCGGGAGGCCGTCGCCGACGGCTTGGCCGTCACGGCCCGGGTCATCACCGCCGCCGCCGCCATCATGGTCTGCGTCTTCTCCAGCTTCGTGTTCGGCGACCAGCGGATCATCAAGGAGTTCGGGCTCGGACTGGCGGTCGCGGTGCTGATCGACGCCAGCATCGTCCGCATGATCCTCGTGCCCTCGGCCATGGAGTTGCTGGGCGACGCCAACTGGTGGTTCCCCCGCTGGCTGAGCTGGCTGCCCAAGGTCCACATCGACGGGAACGACCTCCCGGCCCTGCCCAAGGCCGCAGCCGCCGATGACAGCACCCCGAGCGACGACTGGGAGCGCCAACCCGAGCCGGTCGGGTAGGCCGGGTCCGGCGGGTCCCCGTCGGGTCAGCCGGATGCGGTCCGGGCCGGTCGGTTCAGCGGGTCGGGCGGGTCCGGGTCGGGTCAGCCGGGTCCGGTCAGCCAGGTCCGGTCGGGTCCGGTCGGGTCTGGTCTGGTTAGGCGGGTCAGGGCTCGGCGCTCTCAATCCTCGGCTCGACGGTCCTGTTGAATACGCCGGTAGACAGTGACCAGCTCGTGGAGCACCTCGGGTGGCACCGACTCCGGTTCGAGGCGCCCGAGGGTCTCGATGGTCGTGCGCATCTGGTTCAGATATCGGGTGCAGTGCGCGCAGTCGGCTAGATGCGCGTCGAAACGCTCCCGCTCTCGAGCAGGCAAGACTCCGTCGAGGTAGTCGGTGACCAACTCGACAGCCTGTTGGCAGGTGAGTTGCCAGCGCCTGCGCCGGAAGGGCGGCCGGATCACCCGGACCGGTGTTTCGGTTGCCGAGCTTGTTCGCCGTTTCGGACGCGCTTGAGCATCGCGGCGACCGACGCGGTCGTGCCGGGAAGAGGCACGGCGCCACAGTGCTCCATTAGTAGTGACCGTCCATTCAGGAAGTCGTCCGTTACAGCCGGGCCGGACGGCTCACGGCTAACGTCGCTTGATCGACCCGGACGCAGGCGGCCCGCTGGACGAAGACGCGTTTCTGCTCGCCGCCCTCCGCCAAGGCGACGAGGATGCGTTCGCCGCCCTCATCGACCGCTTCCACGCCAGCATGTTGCGCGTCGCCCGTTCGTACGTCGCGACACGTGAGGCCGCCGAAGACGTTGTCCAGGAAACGTGGCTCGGAGTGATCAATGGTCTCGACCGCTTCGAGGGACGGTCGTCGCTCAAGACGTGGATCTTCCGCATCCTGGTCAACCGGGCAATGACGCGCGGCGAGCGTGAGGCTCGCAGCCGCCCGTTCTCCTCCCTCGAACCCCTCGATCTTCTCGAGCCCCAAGGGGTCGAACCGGCCGTGGACCCGAGCCGGTTCAATACCCACGGCCGATGGGCCGGCTACTGGGCGTCGCCGCCGAGCGCAATCGCGCTTCCCGAAGATCACGTTGTGACCGCCGAGGCAGGGGCCCGGCTCCTCTCGGCAATCGACGCGCTCCCCCCGAATCAGCGTCTCGTGATCACCTTGCGAGACGTGCAGGGGCTGTCGGCGGCCGAGGTGTGTGACCTGCTGCAGGTGAGCGACGCAAATCAACGGGTCCTTTTGCACCGCGCCCGGAGCAGGGCGCGCGCCGCGCTCGAGTCGTATCTCGACGAGCGGGTAGGGAGGCCGTGATGCGCCAGCCCGAGGTCCGCTGCGTGGAGTTCGTCGAACAGGTCACCGAATGGCTCGAAGGCGGCCTGTCCGACGAGGAGCGCCTGCTGTTCGAGGAGCACCTGGCGTATTGCAGTCCCTGTGGTCGGTTCATGGTGCAATTCCGCCAGACATTGGCATTGAGTCGAGTGGCCGAAGATCAACTGCGCCAGGGGCCGCCCCCGATGGTCCGCGCCGCCCTGCACACCGCATTTCGCCAGAGCCGCCGCTAGCCGCCCGCCGCCCGCCGCCCGCCGCGCGTCGCTAGTGCGCCGTGAGCCCGAGGCGCTCGACCAGCCACAGCGACTCGAAGACTCGCTCGTCGGCGTAGGCCGTGTCGAACACGATCTGCTCCCCGTCCATCCCTGCCGCTGTGTGGCCGGCGGAACATGCCCCGATGAAGGGTGCCTCGGTGATCGGTCCGGTGATGGCGAATCGCGCCGTGTCCGCTGCCAGCGCGGCTGCGGCGCGGGCGAAGGTCGAGTCGTCGACCTGGGCATCGAGGGCCGCGAGCTGGTCCAGGGTCGCGGCCGCCGCGAACTGCCCCGCGAGGTCGCTTTGGCCCGCCGCTCGCAACGCCCGCACGGCCCTGTCGCGCGCCCGCCAGGCGCATACTGCTCCGAGTTCCACGGCCGCTTCCAGGTAACCGGCGACGGCCTCCACCAGCCGCCCCCGTCGAGCCGTCAACTTGTGGCGGGTCTCGACGACGGGATCTTCCAGCTCCACTTCCCACAACTCCGGTGCCAGCCAGCACGAGAGATCCTCGGCCCGGCAGCCGTGGACTCCTTCCCGGCACGGGATTGTGGCGGCGGCCTCGACCCATTCGCCGGGTCGCCACGGCGTACGCGTGAACGGCGAGCGTCCCTGTCCGTCGAGGAATTTGAACGCCCGCACGGACCGGAAGGTAGCGCGTGCGCCGTGAAAGCCCGGTCGCGAAAGCCCCAACTTGCCACTACCCTTCTCGCGATGGCCAAGATCGCGGACCTCCTGGCTCAAGGCCGGACGTTCTCTTTCGAGTTCTTCCCCCCGAAGTCCGACGCCGAGCAGGCGACGCTGGTCAAGGCGCTGTACGAGCTCCAGCCGCTGCAGCCTTCATTCGTGTCGGTCACCTACCGCGGGGGGCGTTCGTCGCGAGAACGCACCCACGACCTGGTGGCGGGCATGCTCAAGACGACATCGCTCACGCCGATGGCCCACCTGATCTGTGTGGCCCACACCCGCCTCGAGCTGGCGGAGATCATGGTCAACTTCCGCAAGGCCGGGATCGAGAACCTCATGGCGCTCGGCGGTGACCCCCCGACTGACGTCGTCGCCACCGAAGGCGAGTTGCGCCACGCCATCGAACTCGTCGAGCTGGCCCGAGCCATCGGCGGGTTCTCCATCGGCGTCGCCGCCCACCCCATCGGCCACCCACGTTCGCCGGACCTGGACACCGATCGGGACCAGCTGTGCGCCAAACTCAGTTTGGCGGACTTCGCCGTGACGCAGTTCTTTTTCGAGTTCGAGCATTACCTGGCGCTGGTCGAACAGGTCTCGTCGCGTGGAATGGACAAACCCATCCTCCCGGGGATCATGCCCGTGACGACGCTGGCGTCCATTCCCCGGATGGCGCAAATGGGCGCGGCTGTCCCGCCCGATCTCGTCGAACGGCTGGAAGGCGCGGCTGAGGGGGCCACTGAAGGCGGCCGCGACGAAGCGGTGCGCCAAGCCGGGATCGAGGCGGCCACCGAGCTGTGCGAGAAGCTGCTGGCTGAGGGGGCGCCGGGACTGCACTTCTACACCCTCAACCGCTCCCAGGCGACCCGCCAGATCTATGCCAGCCTCGGCCTGCCGTAGCGGCCCGCGCTCAGCCAGCATCGGCCCGCGGCCAACTCCGCCCGCAGTCAGCCCGGCCCGGACTGTCGATCAGTTGCCCGGAAGGAAGATCGTGAACTCCGTCCCTTGGCCGACGGTGGAGCTGAGTTCGACGCGGCCGCCTTGAGCTTCGGCGAACTCCTTGACGATGGCGAGCCCGATTCCGGTGCCGGACTGACGGTTGTTCTGGCCACCCACCCGGTAGAACCGCTCGAATATCTGGTCGAACTCACCCGCCGGGATCCCGACGCCTTCGTCGGCGACGGTGAGCGCCACGTCACTCCCGGCCCGTCTGGTGCGCACGGCAATGGTCGAGTGGGCCGGCGAGAACTTGGCCGCGTTGCCAAGCAGGTTGTCGATCATGCGCGCCAGCGCGCTGGGATCGGCGATCACGACCACATCGTCGGGAGTGAGGATCTCGACCGAGTGGCGCTCCAGCACGGGCTCGCACCGCCGGACTGCGTCTGCGACGACGCGGGCCATGTCGAGGGGTTCGACGGTGAACCTGATCTGGCCGGCTTCGAGGCGGGTGAAGTCCAATAGGTCGCTGATGAGGTCGTCGAGCCGCGAGCCCGCGAACCCGATCCGCTGCATGAAATCCTTCTTCTGTTGGTCTCCGTAGCCTTCCCAGTCCCGGTTGAGCAGGTCTGCGAACCCCTTGATCGCGGTCAGGGGGGTGCGCAGCTCGTGCGAGACCGTGGAGAGGAAGTCACTGCGCAGCCGGTCCACCTGGCGGAGCCGCTGGATCGCTTCGCGCTCACGGCGAAGGGCGTGGGTCTGGGCGTCCTCCGCCTGCTTGCGCTCGGTCACGTCGCGGATCGAGGCGGAGACCGTCAATCCTTGAGGTGTCTGCAGCGGGCTGAGCGAGATCTCGACAGGGAACTCCGAACCGTCCTTGCGCAACCCGTACAGGTCGAGACCCGCGCCCATGCCGCGAACCCGCGGCGCCGCCATGTACTTGAGGCGGTCGTGCGGATGCCCGGCGCGGAATCGCTCCGGGACCAGGACCTCGACGGCGCGCCCCAGGAGCTCCTCACGCCCGTAGCCGAAGAGCTTCTCGGTCTGGGCGTTGACGAGCTGGATGCGGCCGCGATCGTCGACGATGACCATGGCGTCGGGGGCCGCCTCCACCATGCCCCGAAACCGGTCCTCGGCTTGTTTGCGGTCGGTCACATCGCGGATGGCCGCGGAAACCAGGACCCCTTCCTCGGTCTCGATGGACGACAGCGAGATCTCGACGGGGAACTCCGTGGCGTCCTTGCGTCGGGCCACGAGGTCCAATCCGGCGCCCATCGGTCGGGTCCGGGGTTCGGCGAAGTACTGGCGACGGTGGCCGGGATGGGCCCGCCGGTGCTGGTCAGGTACCAGGATCTCCACCGGCTGGCCCAACAGTTCGGCGCGGGTGTAGCCGAAGAGCTGCTCTGTCTGGGCGTTGACCAGATGGATGCAACCGTTGGAGTCGACTCCGACGATGGCGTCGGGCGCCGACTCGAGCAGGCCGCGGAACATCGCCTCGGCCCGCTTGCGCTCCGTGACGTCGCGGATTGCCGCGGAGACGGTGACCTCCCGGCCGGTTTGGAGCGGGCTGAGCGAGATCTCGACCGGGAACTCGGTTCCGTCCTTGCGCAATCCGTACAAGTCCAGGCCGGCCCCCATGCCCCGAAATCTGGGCGCAGAGACATAGCCCAGTCGGCGATCAGGGTGGTGCGACCGAAACCGTGCCGGGACCAGTGTCTCGACCGGTTGGCCGACCAGCTCGGCCCGCTCGTAGCCGAACAGCGTTTCGGTCTGGGTGTTGACCAACTCGATGAAGCCCAGTTCGTTCACGATGACCATGGCGTCGGGCGCCGTCTCGACCAGGGCCCGGAACCGGTCCTCGGACCGGCGGCGCTCGGTGACGTCGCGGGCGATCAGCGCCGCGCCACTCATCTCGCCCTGGGCGTTCTGGACCGGTGAGATGGACTGCGACACATCGATGAGCCGCCCGTCCTTGCCCTGGCGAAGTGTCTCGAAATGGGCCACACGTTCACCGCGACCGATGCGCCGGAGTATGTCGGGCAACTCGTCGACGTGGCCGGGGGCGGCCAGAAGGGAGATCGGCCGGCCCACCACCTCGTCCGCCTCGTAGCCGTAGAGCTCCCGCGCCCCTCGGTTCCAACTGGTGATCTCGCCGTCGAAGGTGATGGCGACGATGGCATCGTCGGAGTTCTCGACGATGGAAGCCAGCTGCTCCAAGATCTCGACATTGCGGGCCTGGAGCCGATCGATTGCACCCTTGCGCCGCGTGGCGCGGTCCGGGTCGCCACCAGGCGACATCGCGGCCCGCACCGCGCCAACCAGCCGCGAGCCGTCGAAGGGTTTCGTCAGGTAGTCCGAAACACCGCATTCCCAGGCGGTTTGCTGGTCGTGCAGGTCAGTGCGGGCGCTCAGGAGCACGACCGGGATGGTGTCGGTGACGGGATCGGCGCGCAGCGCGTGGAGCACCTCCATTCCGTCCATGTCGGGCAGCATGAAGTCGAGCACGATCGCGACCGGGGCATGGGTTCGGGCGAGGGACAGGCCTTCGGCGCCATCGCCCGCGGAGAAGACGGAGAAGCCGTCACGTTCCAAGAAGAGCCGGCACAGGAGTGCGACGGCCTCGTCGTCGTCAACGACCAGGACCGGCGGTCCTGCCCGAGCCGGTCCTGTCGAGGCATCTCCGCTCGAAACGGTCACAGTCTCGACGGGGTTTGGGACAAGGTCCACGGCACCGCCAGTATCGTTGCGCCCCACAAGGGCCGTCCAGATGTCAGGCGGCGACAACACGTCCGCGCCCGGCCGCCTTGGCTTCGTAGAGGGCGCGGTCGGCCTTGGCGATGAGCTCGGCCGGGGCGGGGCTGTGAGCTGAGGCGACACCCACACTGATGGTCACCGGGAGGCCCTCCACCGACCGCAGCTGCGCAGTGCCGCCCCCGCCCCCGCCTGCGCCCCCGCCTGCGACGCCCCCGCCGTTCACCGCGATGGCCTCTCCGGCGACTACGGCCCGGAGGCGCTCGGCGAGGGCCAGGGCACCAGGGCCATCGGTGCGCGGGAGGAGGACCAGGAACTCGTCGCCGCCCCAGCGTCCGACGGTGTCACCGACGCGTAGACACCCTTTGAGTCGCGCGGCCACGGCCTTGAGCACCTGGTCACCGGCTTGATGTCCATGTCGGTCGTTGACCTGTTTGAAGTGGTCGATGTCGATCATGAGGACACCGACGGGATCGCCGTACCGCTGCGCCGCCCGGCAGACGGCCTCGATGCCCTCGTCGAGATGTCGACGGTTGAACGCACCGGTGAGCGCATCGGTCATGGTCAGCCGGGCGAGTTCGCGGTTCTGCTCGCGCAACTGGTCCTGCAGGCGCTTGATCTTCAGCGCCGCCTCCACGCGTGCGATGAGTTCGGAGGTCTCGAACGGCTTGCGGAGATAGTCACTGGCACCGAGGCCCAGTCCGGTGGCGACATCGGAGGCCAGTGCCCGGGCGGTGACCAGGACAACCGGAACGTGCTGGTCGACGAGGTGCTCGTTGATGGTCCGCAGCAGGTCGAGTCCGTCCATTCCCGGAAGGCCGATGTCGACCAGGGCCAGGTCGAGCTCATTGGGATCGCACATGGTCAAGGCGGTGGATGCGTCCGCCGCCTGCAAGACCCGGCAACCCCGGCGCTCGAGGACGTGAGTGATCAGGAACCGGATGTCCTCGTCGTCGTCCACGACGAGCACGAGGGGTTGCTCCCGGTCCTGCGCCGCGCCCTCTGGCGGGTCAACCGGATCGAGCTGTTCGTCGCGGACCGGGCCGGCTGTGGTCAGCACGGTGCCGGTCTCGACGTCACTTCGAACCTGCCGCTGAACACGTCGCCCTCCCCAAATCTGCTGAACCGCGTCAGCCCGAACCCATCCACCCTTGTCATCGTCCTCGGGCTGCCGTTGCTGAACGAAAACAACTCCTTTTGTGATGATTCGACGCCATCGGCCGACATTTCTCGCCGCGCAGGCGTCTGCATGTCGCCCGGGGCCGGGCAACCCCGACCGCGCCCGGTGAGGACGGGAGCGCCAGGTGACGGCAGTAGTCTCGGCTCACTATGGCAGCCGAGCGAATCACGGTCAGCGACCAGGGCGTCCTCCACGTGCCGGACGAACCGATCGTCCCCTTCATCGAAGGCGACGGCACCGGGGTTGACATCTGGCCCGCGGCCCAGTCGGTGCTCGACGCAGCGGCGGCCAAATACGGCAAGACCATCGCCTGGAAAGAGGTGCTGGCCGGTCAGAAGGCGTTCGACGAAACCGGCAACTGGTTGCCCGACGAGACGATCGAGGCCTTCCGCCACTACCTCATCGGCATCAAAGGACCCCTCACCACCCCCGTCGGCGGCGGCATCCGCTCCCTCAACGTGGCCATCCGCAAGATCCTCGACCTGTACGTGTGCCTGCGCCCGGTGCGCTGGTTCGAGGGCGTCCCGAGCCCCGTCAAGCACCCGGAGAAAGTCGACATGGTCATCTTCCGGGAGAACACCGAGGACGTCTACGCCGGCCTCGAGCTGCAGGAGGGCACCGCGGAAGCAAAACGGCTCATCGAGCTCCTGCACGACGAGTTCGGCTGGACCATCCGCCCCGACTCGGGCATCGGCATCAAGCCCGTCTCCGAGACCGGCAGCAAACGCCTGGTCCGTGCCGCCCTCAACTACGCCGTCCAACGCAAGCGCAGTTCCGTCACGATGGTGCACAAGGGCAACATCCAGAAGTACACCGAGGGTGCCTTCCGCAGCTGGGGCTACGAGCTGGTGCGGGAGGAATTTTCCGACGTCGCCGTGGGTTGGGACGACTGCGGGGGCGACCCGGCGGGAAAGATCCTCGTCAAGGACGCCATCGCCGACATCACGCTGCAACAGGTGCTCACCCGCCCCGAGGAGTTCGACGTCATCGCCACGACCAACCTCAACGGCGATTACCTCTCCGACGCCCTGGCCGCCCAGGTCGGCGGCATCGGGATCGCCCCGGGCGCCAACATCAACTACGTCACCGGCCACGGCGTGTTCGAGGCGACCCATGGCACGGCGCCCAAGTACGCCGGCCAGGACAAGGTCAACCCGGGCTCGCTCCTGCTCTCGGGCGTGCTCATGTTCGAGCACCTCGGCTGGCAGCCGGCGGCGGACGACATCGTCACCGCCCTGGAAGCCACCATTGCCGACCGCATCGTGACCTACGACTTCGCCCGCCAGATGGAAGGTGCGACCCAGGTGAAGACCTCGGAGTTCGCGGCCGCCATCATCGACCGGCTGTAATGGCCGCCCGACCCGTACGGGTCGCGATCACCGGCGCGGCCGGCCACATCGGCTACAGCCTGCTGTTCCGCATCGCGGCAGGCGACCTCCTCGGCCCCGGCCAACCCGTCATCGTGCAGCTGCTCGAGATCACCCCGGCGCTCGGCGCCCTGCACGGCGTGGTGATGGAACTCGAGGACTGCGCCTTCCCCCTGCTGGCCGGCGTCACCGCGACCGACGACGCCAACACGGCATTCGCCGACGCCGACGTGGCCTTCCTCGTGGGCTCCCGCCCCCGCACCAAGGGCATGGAACGCGCCGAGCTCCTGGCCGCCAACGGCGCCATCTTCACCGTCCAAGGCAAGGCAATCGGGGAAAATGCCTCCCCGGACGTGAAGGTCCTGGTCGTGGGGAATCCCGCCAATACCAACTGCCTCATCGCGCTGAGCAACGCCAGCGGGGTAGCCCCGGAACGCTTCACCGCCATGACCCGCCTGGACCACAACCGGGCCAAGGCCCAGCTGGCCGCCCGGGTGGGCCGGCCGGTCTCGTCGTTGCGCCGCCTGACGATCTGGGGCAACCACTCGTCCACCCAGTACCCGGACATCTTCCACGCCCGGGTGGACGACAAGGCGGCGATCGACCTGGCCGGCGATGAGGCGTGGCTGGCCGAGGAGTTCATCCCGATCGTGCAGCAGCGGGGCGCGGCCGTCATCGAGGCGCGCGGCGACTCCAGTGCCGCCTCGGCGGCCAGCGCCGCCATCGACCACGTCCGGGACTGGGTCTGCGGTACGCCCGAGGGTGACTGGGTGAGCATGGCCGTGGTGTCCGAAGGGTCCTACGGCGTGCCCGAGGGGCTGGTGTCGTCGTTCCCGGTCACGACCTCGGGTGGTGAGTACCGGGTGGTCGAAGGCCTCGACATCGGCGAGTTCTCCCGGTCGCGCATCGACGCGTCGGTCGCCGAGCTGGTGGCCGAGCGAGATGCCGTGCGGGCGCTCGGCTTGATCACCTAGCCCGGGCGCAATCTCGGCCTTTCATAGCAGTTCATGTACCGTGGCGGTGATGTATTGCTATGAAAGGATGGGCCCGTCGGGCCCCGGCCGGTCGGCCTAGATGGCGACGGCGGGCGGGAGCACGACGCCCAAGCGGTGCAGGTAATCCAGCTTGCGCTGGATGGCCGCTCGCCACTCGCACAGATCCTGCTCGAAGTGCGCTCGGTCCCCGTCCTCAAACGCATGTTCAAGCTCATCGAACGCCTTGTCCTCGGCGTCGAGCAAGGCTCGATAGCGGATCAGAAAGTGGTCATCGATCACCTCGGCAAGGGTCACGCTTGTACCTCCGAGCGGTAGGAGACGATGGAGGGACTGTACCTCAGCCAGTCGGCGATCGGCAGTGCCCTCCGGGCTCAGAGCTGGCTCGGGTCGGGCCGGTACACGAAGGCGAACAGGCAGTCGCTCAGCCCGTTGGCCCGGGCGAAATTGTCGGCTGACTTGGCCAGGGCAGCCCCCGTCTGGAGCACGGCCGGGGCCTTTCCGCCGGCCCCGTGCACCCGGAGGTGGTCGGCGTACTGGTGGCCGATGGCGTCGTAACGGTGCCACGTGTCCAGCCACGCCGCGATGTGAGGTCGGTCGGGTTCGGCCGCGGGCAGTGTCGCCAGGCGATCGGCGAGAGCATCGAGCCCCGACGCCGCCGTGTCGATCTGGGTGGCGGCCTGCGGCGGGGACACGAAACTGCCGAGGGGCCCGCCGTCGGGCGGCCGGAGGGTCGGCATGGTCTTGACGCATTCGGCGTTGGCGAGCTTCACGAACTGGCGGTCGGTCAGCACCCGCGGTCCGGGCGATGGAGGCCGCATGGCCTCGCCCATCAAGGTGACGACCACCGCGGCCAGGACCGCCAGGCCGCCCAGGAGCCACCCCTTCCGGCGCCTGCGGTTGCGCTTGCCCGCCACGGGCCCGCCCTCGCCGCCCGTGCCGCCGTGGTCTCCGCCGCCTCCTCCGCCCGACCCGGGTGGTTGGGGCGGGACCCCTCGTCCACCTCCGGTGGCCGTCGGGAGTTCGACGCCGTGCCCGTCGCCGCCCCCGGGCCGGTCCCGCGTGTCGGCCCGGCCCGGTCCCTCCCGGGTGGCCGAGATCTCGGCGGCCGGGGCAGGCAACTCCGCGATGCGCGCCGGTCCTTCGAGCGCCCGGCTCGGGGGCACTCCGGTGGGCCGGGTCAGGTCGAGGTCGGCCAGGATCGGCGAGGGCCGGCGCCGGTCGGTCCAATGACGGCCGTTCCAGTAGCGCAGGAGGCTCAACGAGCCGGGGTGGATGTCCGGATCGGGATACCACCCGGGCGATTTGGGGCGGGAACCGGGCATCAGTACGTGGTGGACGCCCGGACCGCAGCCGGGATCGGGTCGTTGACCGCCAGGTGGTCCTGGTGGGCGATGAGTGCCGCCATGTCACCACCGACGCGGATACGCCCCGCGAGCAGGGCCGCGGGGGCGCTCAGCCGGCCACTGGCGATGGCGGCTGCAGTGTCGTAGTCCTCGGCGAAGGTGACATCGGGGTCCGATGCCGGTCCTCGCCAAATCGTGACTGCGCCCGAGGCGACCCTGACGTGGTAGTCGACGTCGCCTTCAGGTCCCGCGGTCACGAGATGCTGCAGGACCAGATCCGCGGGCGCCGCGGGCCCGCCCACCCGGGCACCGAGCTGGTGGAACCACTCGTCGCTGAGGTAACGCGCCACGCCTCTAGGTCTATCAGCGCTGGGATGGTTGTCGCTACCGTGCGATGCCATGTCAATCGTCGCGGCGGAGGATGAGCGGCGCCACGCCCGCGGCCCGGACCCGCTGTGGGCCGAGTCGTGGTATTTCGATTTCACGGCTCCCGACGGCACGCTCGGCGGTTACGTGCGCCTCGGGCTCTACCCCAACCTCGGTGTCGCCTGGTACTGGGCGGCCCTGGTCGGCCAGGGCCGGCGGCTGGTGCTGGTCCGGGACCACGAGGTCGAGCTGCCCCGCGGCCGCGACCTCGAGGTGCGCGGTGAGGGGATCTGGTCGGCGGTCAACTGCGAGACCCCGCTCGACCACTGGTCGGTGGGCCTGGAGGCGTTCGCGGTGGCGCTCGACGACCCTGAGGAGGCATACCGCGGTGAACGGGGGGACCGCATCGGGCTGGGCTACGACCTGGAGTGGGAGGCGACCACACCCGCGGCGTGGCAAGGGGAGGGGTGGTACTGGCAGCCCTGCCGCGTCACGGGCGAGATCCTGGTGGCGGACGAGGCGCTGGCATTCGACGGCGCGGGGATCCGCGCCCACCGCTGGGGCGTGCAGGACTGGTGGTCGGCACCGTGGACGTGGGCGTCGGGAGTCATGGCCGACGGTCCGGCGTTCTCGGCGCCGCTCGACCTGCTGGCGGCGCAGGCCATCGTGGCCCAGCCCCTGGCCTCCGCCCCACTGCTCGTGACCGCGCCCGACGGGCGTAGTTCGCGCCTGGCCCGCACGCTCTGCCGCTACCAGTCGCCCGGCGGGCGCTTCGGGCATGGCTGGACCGACTCTTTGACCCAGGTGTGCTGAATTTCCGGGGTGTACACACCGGAAATTCAGCACACCTAGCGGATCCGGGCCTTCCGGGCTTAGCCAGGCCCCGCCACGGTCGCCGGCTATTTCAGCGCCGTTTGGACCGCCCTCGTTTTAGCGAGGCCCGGAGGAGTT
>JAUTXN010000228.1 GCA_030838045.1 Acidimicrobiaceae bacterium | reverse complement strand
GCAGCCTTCAGGTGTTCGGCGTCACCATCCGACACGCCCTGGAGGGCGGAAACCGGTGCCCCGGCCAGTTCGGCAAAGTCCTTGCCCTCGAAGGCCTTGTCCAAAAACTTCGCAACGTCTGCCATCTTGTTCCTCCTGATTTCACGCCAGTGGGCGTAGGCATTTGCGGCCGTCGGCCACAAGTCCGCCCATCTGATTGGTGCTACCGGGTCGGAGCCCCCTGACCCAGAATCCACGATAGCGGCTGTGCGACTCTCGACCGCGAGCCATCCGAAGGCCGCGGTGGGGTCGACCGCCGTTAGGCTCGCCGCCCATGGCCGAGCAGGTTCTGAGCGGGCGCTACCGGATCCTTCGCCACCTGGCGCGCGGCGGGATGGCCGAGGTCTACCTGGCCCACGACGAACTGTTGGACCGCCCGGTCGCGGTGAAGGTCTTGTTCCCCGAACTGGCTCAGGACGACTCGTTCGTCGAACGCTTCCGCAGGGAAGCCCAATCGGCGGCTCGCCTCAACCACCCGAACATCGTGTCGGTGTACGACTTCGGCGAGGACCAGGACGCCCTGTACATCGTCATGGAGTACGTCGAAGGCCAAACACTGCGCGACGTCGTCCGCGCCGGAGGCCCGATGGCTCCCGCCGAGGCGATCAGGATCGCCACCGACGTTGCCGCCGGACTGGCGGTGGCGCATGCCGAGGACATCGTCCACCGTGACGTGAAGCCGGCCAACGTCCTCATCGCGGCTGACGGGACGGCCAAGGTCGCAGATTTCGGCATCGCCCGGGCGGTGGGCGCCGGGAGCGACCTGACCATGCCGGGATCCGTCGTGGGCACCGCGACCTATCTGTCGCCCGAGCAGGCCCAGGGCGTCGAGGTCGACCAGCGCAGCGATGTGTACTCGCTCGGAATGGTGATGTACGAGATGTTGACCGGGGAGGCGCCGTTTCGGGGCGACAATCCCCTCGCGATCGCGTACAAGCAGCAGCATGAGGTGCCACCCCCGCCGTCGGCGATCAACCCGGCCGTTCCGGCCCAGTTGGACAGCATCGTGGGGCGAGCGATGTCGCTCGACCCGAATCAACGCCAGCGATCAGCGGGGGAGTTTCGGGCCGAACTGCTCGCCATCGGCCAGGAACCTGGCGTCGGGAGCGAACCGACCGTCGCCTTCGCCCCCCCGGCCGAGACCCAGATCTTCTCCGCCCCCGCCGCGGGCCGGGCGGCAGCCGGTGCCGGTGTGGGCGCGGCCGCGGCCGCGGGAATAGCGGGAGCCGCCGGGGCCGCCGCCGTACGTGGACCGGGAGGCGGCGGGACGCGAGGTGTCGGGGCGCGAGGCGGCCGGGCCCCGGGACCGACGGCGACACCACCAGACGTCTACCGCCGGCGGCGCTACATCGTCGTGGGAATCGTGGCGGTGCTCCTCCTGGCGGCCATCGTGCTCATCGCCCTCCTCAAAGGCGGTGGCGGCGGCACCACTGCCACCACGGCGGTGCCGCCGGTCGTCGGAAAACCCGTGCCCGATGCCATGACCGCACTGAGCCAGGCACACCTCAAATCGCAGGTTGTCGAACAGCCCCGGGCGGGTGCACCCAATGTGGTTGCCGAACAGATTCCCGTCGCCGGGGCGCGGGCGAACCGCGACAGCGTCGTGTCGCTCATCATTCCCAGCGCGACCACCACCACGACGAGGGTGCTGCCCTCGACCAGGCCGTCAACCCGGCCGACCTCGACGACCAGTTTGCCGCCCACGACGACCGTGGCGCCCACCACGATCATCACGCTGCCGAGCACGACGCTGCCCAGCACGACCGCGGTCGCGACCACGGCTGCGCCCGCACCCTGAGGCTTCGAGGTCCGATGGCGGGTCCGTTCGGGTGGGAGCTCCTGCTCGACTTGTTCGATTGCGACGAGGCGACCCTGTCCGACGAGGCCCGGCTGCGGCAATTCGTCGAAACGCTGTGCGACGACGTGCTCGAGATGCGCCGCTACGGCGACTGCATGGTCTGCTGGTTCGGGGCCGAGGACATCGACACCGAGGGGTACTCCGTCGTGCAGCTCATCGAGACGTCCAGCATCGTCGGGCATCTCTCCCCCCACCGCCGGTCCGCCTACTGGAATGTCTTCTCGTGCCGCCCGTTCTCCGAGCGGCAGGTCACCGAGTTCGCGCTGCGGACCTTCGCCGCCGAGCGGGTCGACGCCCGGTTCATCGTCCGGGGGGCGGGATGATGCCGGCGACCGCCGTTGTTGGAATGAACGTGAAGGTGGAAATCTGGTCCGACGTGGTGTGTCCGTGGTGCTACATCGGCAAGCGCCACCTCGAGCAGGCGCTCGACAAGTTCGCCCACAAGGACGAGGTCGAGATCGTGTGGCGCGCGTTCGAGCTCGACCCCGGCGCGCCCAAGCTGCGCGACACCTCGCAGACCTACGCCGAGCGGATCGCCAAGAAGTACGGCACGCCGACCGAGGTCGCGCAGCAGCGCATGGATCAGATGGTGCAGACCGCGGCCCGCGATGGCCTCGAGTTTCGCTTCGATCGCGTGCAGCCCGGCAACACGTTCGACGCCCACCGCCTGATCCACCTCGGCCACGAGCGCGGCGTGCAGGACGCGGTCAAGGAGCGCCTGCTGCGCGCCTACATGACCGAGGGCCAGCCGATCAGCGATCGCGACGTGCTCGTCACGCTCGCCGCCGAGGCCGGGCTCGACGCCCAGGAGGCGCGTGCCGTGCTCGACAGCGAGCGCTACACCGCCGAGGTCCGCCAGGACGAAGCCACGGCGCGCGAGCTCGGCATCTCGGGCGTGCCGTTCTTCGTGCTCGGTGGCCGGATCGGCGTGTCCGGCGCCCAGCCCGCTGATGTCCTGCTCGGCGCGCTCGACAAGGCGTGGTCCGATCACCACAAGCCCGCGCTCGAGACCTACGCCGAGGGCGCCGCCTGCGGCCCCGACGGCTGCGACTAGGAGTTACCGGAGCAGCGCCAGCTCGGCGGCACGTTGCGCGTAGCTGGCCGGCGGCGAGGCCGGCCACGCGGAGAACAGGCTCGCGATGATCGAATCGAGGT
>JAUTXN010000209.1 GCA_030838045.1 Acidimicrobiaceae bacterium | reverse complement strand
GACGTGATCTTGTCCAACTGGGCGGCCGAGTTGATGGCACCCACGTCGGTGTTCTTGTCGAGCGGGTCGCCCACCCGCAGCGTCGCCAGGCGCCGCTTCAGCCGCTCCAGCACCTCCTCGGCGATCGACTCCTGCACCAGCAGTCGGCTCCCGGCGCAGCACACATGGCCCTGGTTGAAGAAGATGCCGTTGACGATGCCCTCGACCGCCTGGTCGATCGGGGCGTCGTCGAACACGATGTTGGCCGCCTTGCCGCCCAACTCGAGGGTCAGGCCCTTGCGCGTTCCTGCCAAAGTCCTGACAATTTCCTTGCCGACCTCCGTGGAGCCGGTGAATGCCACCTTGTCGACCCCGGGATGGGCCACGACCGCCCGCCCGGTGTCGCCGGCGCCGGTGACGATGTTGACCACGCCCGGCGGCAGTTCGGCCTGCTGGAGCACCTGGGCCAGATGCAGGGCGGTGAGTGGTGTCGTCTCGGCCGGCTTCAGGACACAGGTGTTTCCAGCGGCCAGTGCAGGGGCCAGTTTCCATGCCGCCATGAGCAGGGGAAAATTCCACGGTATGACCTGGCCGGCCACTCCCAGGGGCCTCGGGTCTGGTCCGAGTCCCGCATAGGGCAGCTTGTCGGCCCACCCGCCGTAATAGAAGAAATGCGCCGCGGTCAGCGGCACGTCGACATCACGGGATTCCCGGATGGGCTTGCCGTTGTCCAGCGATTCCAGCACCGCCAGTTCCCGGGAGCGCTCCTGGATGAGGCGGGCGACACGAAACAGGTACTTGGCCCGCTCGGCGGGGCGCATCGGGCCCCAGACGTTTTGTTGGGCATTGCGGGCGGCGCGCACCGCCCGGTCGACATCCGCGGGACCGGCCACCGCCACCTCGGCCAGCACCTCCTCGGTGGCCGGGTTGACGGTCTTCAGTTCCTGCCCGTCGATGGGATCGTGGAACTCGCCGTCGATGAACAATCCGTACGACGATTGAATATCGACGACGGCTCGAGACTCAGGGGCGGCGGCGTAGTCCCAGTCCATCAGTCGAGGGTGAAATAGTCGGGACCGGCGTAGGCGCCGGTGCGCTGCTTGGTCCGCTGCATGAGGAGGTCATTGAGCAGGCTCGATGCACCGATGCGGAACCGGTCGGGGGTGAGCCAATCGTCGCCCGCCGTTTCGTGGACGACGACCAGATAGCGGATGGCGTCCTTGGTGGTGCGGATCCCGCCTGCCACCTTCACCCCGACCTGTCGCTTTCCGTCGGTGGCCTGGTCGAAGTCACGGACCGCTTCCAACATGACGAGTGCCGCGGGGAGCGTGGCCGCGGGCGCCACCTTGCCGGTGGAGGTCTTGATGAAATCGGCACCGCCCAGCATGGCCAGCCACGACGCCCGTCGCACGTTGTCGTAGGTCGCCAGCTCGCCCGTCTCCAGGATCACCTTCAGGTGGGCGTCGCCGCACGCTTCCTTGGTCGCCTGGATCTCCTCGAGCACTGCCGAGAAATGGCCCGAGAGGAAGGCCCCGCGGTCGATGACCATGTCGATCTCGTCGGCTCCGTTTGTCACCGCGTCGGCGACGTCGGCCAGCTTGACCGCCCTCGACGCGCGGCCGCTCGGGAAGGCGGTCGCGACCGATGCGACTTTCACAGGACTGTCCTGGAGGGCGGCCACCGCGATCGGCACCAGGTCCGGGTAGACGCAGACCGCGGCGACCGGCGGGGCGGTGGGGTCCGACGGGTCGGGCTGGCGGGCCTTGGCGCACATCGCGGTCACCTTGCCCGCCGTGTCGGCGCCTTCGAGCGTGGTGAGGTCGACCACGCGAATGGCGAGGTCGAGCGCCTGCAACTTGGCGTCTTTCTTTACCGAGCGCGTCGCCAGCATCGCCACCCGCGCCTCGGCCCCCACCGCGTCGACGCCCGGGAGACCGATGAGAAAGCGCCGCAGGGCACTCTCGCTGGCGGTGACATCGGGGAGGGTGGCGGTGCTCATGCCGGTACGTGGGCCGCGTCGGTGGCGTTGGTGGCGTTGGTGGCGTTGGTGGCGTCCCACTTGAGCGCCGCAAAGCCGGGCTTGATGATCCCGTTGATGATCTTCAGTCGCTCTTCGAAGGGCCAGAAGGCGCTCTTCATGGCGTTGATGGTCATCCACTCGACGTCGTCCCACCCATAGCCGAAGGCGTCGACCAGGCCCGCAAACTCCCGGGAAAGGGTGATGTCGCTCATCAGCCGGTTGTCGGTATTGACCGTCACCCGGAAGCGCAGCCGCTTCAGGAGATCGATCGGATGCTCCTTGATGGAAGGCGCGGCGCCCGTGTCGACGTTGGACGTCGGGCACAGCTCCAACGCCACCCGGCGGTCCCGGACGAACGACGCCAATCGGCCGAGCTCAGCCCCCCCGTCGGCGCCGACCACGATGTCGTCGACGATGCGCACGCCGTGGCCCAGGCGCTCGGCACCACAGAACTGGATGGCCTCCCAGATGGACGGCAGGCCGAAGGCCTCACCCGCGTGGATGGTGATGTGGAAGTTGCCTTGGGCGATCAGGCGGAAGGCGTCCAGGTGGCGGGTCGGGGGGAACCCGGCTTCGCTTCCGGCGATGTCGAAGCCGACCACGCCTTCGTCGCGGTGGCGCAGCGCCAGCTCCGCGATCTCGACCGATCGGGCCGCGTGGCGCATGGCGGTGACGAGCACGCCGACGGTGATCCTGCGCCCCCCACTCCCTTCGGCCACCCCCGCCAGGACCGCATTGACCACTTGGTCGAGCGTGAGGCCGGCCTCAAGGTGCAGCTCGGGGGCGAAGCGCACCTCGGCGTAGACCACCCCGTCGGCCGCCAGGTCCTCGGCGCACTCAGCGGCGACCCGGCGCAGGGCCCCTTCGGTCTGCATGACCGCGACGGTGTGCTGGAATCGCCCGAGGTACAGGTCGAGGCTGCTACGGGCTTCGGACCGGGTGAACCATCCGGCCAGGTCGCCGGCGTCGGTGGTCGGCAGCCCGTGGTAGCCCGCCTCGGCCGCCAGTTCGATCACCGTCTGGGGTCGCAGGCCGCCGTCGAGGTGGTCGTGCAGCAGCACCTTCGGCGCCAGCCTGAGCGTGTCAAGCGTCGGTCGGTCGCTCATGGACATCACGATACGGTCCCGTGAGCCCCTTGGCCGGGGTGGATCCCCCGCCCCTCGGAGCGTTGGTTGATATATTCGACCTGCTTCTCTCGGTCGGGGGGCCCGGGACGGCACCGTACGGTTGCACCGGCGTGCGTGCCGGCCGAGACAGGGGGATCAGATGACCCGTTGGACGAAGACCGCAGCCGTTGCGCTGGTGACCGTGCTGGTAGTGGCGGCGTGTTCCAAGAGCAAGACGACGACGACCTCACCGACGACCAAGGCCCCCGCGGGCGGCACGACGACCACCGGTCCGAAATCCACCGGCACATTGACGGCCTGCATGGTGACCGACACCGGCGGCATCGACGACCGCTCGTTCAACGCCTCGTCATACCAGGGCCTGACCGACGCCAAGGCGGCCGACCCCAACGTCACCCCCAAGTACCTGCAATCCACCGCCCAGAGCGACTATGTCCCCAACATCAACAGCCTCATCCAGCAGAAATGCGGGATCGTGGTCACCGTCGGCTTCTTGATGGGCGACTCCACCCAGGCCGCGGCCAAAGCCAACCCGACGCAGAACTTCGCGATCGTTGACTACAGCTACTCGCCCTCATTGCCAAACGTGAAGGCGCTGGTCTTCAACACTGCCGAGGCCGGCTTCCTCGGCGGCTACCTGGCGGCCGGCATGTCCAAGACCGGGTCGGTTGCCACCTTCGGGGGCATCAAGCTCCCGACGGTCACCATCTACATGGACGGATACGCCGAGGGCGTGGCGTATTACAACACCAAGCACAGCACCAAGGTCCAGGTGCTCGGCTGGGACGAGAAGACCCAGAACGGAACCTTCACGGGCGACTTCACTGACCAGGGCAAGGGCAAGAATGTGACCCAGACCTTCATTCAGCAAGGGGCCGACATCATCTTCCCGGTCGCCGGCAACGTCGGGCTCGGCGCCGCCGCGGCGGTCCAGCAGAACGGCAACAGCGTGCACATGTTGTGGGTCGACACCGACGGCTGTGTGAGCGCCCCGCAATACTGCGCCTTGTTCGTCTCCAGCGTCGAGAAGGGCATCGCGGTGTCGGTCAAGCAGGCCGTCCTCGACGCGGCAAACGGCACGTTCACAGGCGGCAACTACATTGGCCGGCTTGCGAACGACGGGGTGGGCCTGGCGCCGTTCCACAACTTCGATTCGCAGGTCCCGGCCGCGTTGAAAACCGAGATCGAACAGGCCAAGACCGACATCATCGCCGGCAACATCAAGATCACCTCGCCCAGCCAGCCGACCAGCTGAGAAGCGCCTCAGCTCCGGCCAGGCTGAAGTGTCGTGAAGCTCGAGCTACGAGGCATCACCAAACGCTTCGGGTCCGTCGTCGCCAATGACCACATCGATCTGACCGTCGAACCGGGACAGATCCACGCCCTGCTGGGCGAGAACGGGGCGGGCAAATCCACCCTCATGAACATCCTCTACGGGCTGACCCGCCCCGACGAGGGCGAGATCCTGATCGACGAGTCGCCGGTGGCCTTCACCCGTCCCAAGGACGCCATCGCGGCCGGCATCGGCATGGTCCACCAGCACTTCATGCTTGTGCCCGTCTTCACCGTCGCCGAGAACGTCGTCCTCGGCGACGAGCGCACCAGGCGCCTTGGGCCTTTGGGCTTCGGGCTCCTCGACCGCCGCCGAGCCCGCGAGGACGTCCTTCGGGTCTCCCAGCGGTTCGGGCTGACCGTCGATCCCGACGCGTTGGTGGAGAACCTGCCGGTCGGCGTACAGCAACGGGTCGAGATCATCAAGGCCCTGCTCCGCGACGCCACGCTGCTCATCCTGGATGAGCCGACCGCGGTGCTGACGCCCGGCGAGACCGAGGACTTGTTCGCCGTGATGCGGTCGCTGAAGGAGTCGGGGCACTCGATCGTGTTCATCACCCACAAGCTGAACGAGGTCCAGCAGATGGCCGACACCATCACCGTGATCCGTCAGGGGAAGGTCGTCGGCTCGATGCCTCCCACGGCGTCGGACGAGGAGTTGGCCGCTCGGATGGTCGGGCGGGCCGTGCGTCTGGCGCCCGAGAAAGCGGCGGCGACGCTCGGCGAGATCGTCCTCTCGGTCGAGAGCCTCACCGTCTCCGACGACCTGGGCAACACGGCCGTCAGGGGGGTCTCGTTCGACATCAAGGCGGGAGAGATCCTCGGTATCGCGGGGGTACAGGGCAACGGCCAGACCGAGCTCTGTGAGGCGCTGGTGGGGCTGCGGCCCGCCGTCGACGGGCGCTTCGCGGTCCGGGGGCGCGATCTCACCGGCCATGCCACCCGGGAAATCCTGCACGCCGGGGTGGGCTATGTGCCCGAGGACCGCCAAGCCGAGGGGCTGGTGACCGAGTTCACGGTGGCCGAGAACCTGGCCCTCGACCGCTACGACCAGCCGCCGTATTCCAAGGGGCTGGCGCTCAACCTCGATGTGATGAACGCGGCAGCCACCGATCAGGTCAAGCAGTTCGACATCAGGACCGAGTCCATCGGCTCCCCTGCCTCGTCGTTGTCGGGCGGCAACCAGCAGAAGGTGGTGGTCGCGCGGGAACTGTCCCGTTCAGTCGGGCTGCTCATCGCCAGTCAACCCACCCGCGGGGTCGACGTGGGATCGATCGAGTTCGTGCACCGGCGTATCGTCGAGGTGCGCAACCAGGGGTCGGCGGTGTTGCTGGTGTCGACCGAGCTGGACGAGATTGCGGCCTTGGCCGATCGCATCGCCGTCATGTACGAAGGCGAGATCGTGGCTATGCGCTCCGCCGACGTGAGCCGCGAGGAGCTGGGATTGCTCATGGCAGGCGGAGGCGCCGGTGCGGGAGCGTCGGCTTCCGCTGCCGGGGAGCCCGCGAGCGCCGCGGCGCCGGCATGACGCCGCCCGAGACGCCGCCGCCCGAGACGCCGCCGCCCGACGTGGCGGCCGACGTGGCGGCCGAGCCCGGCGCCGAACGGTGGCGGTCGGCGGTGTTCGACGCAGTGGTCGAAGGCAACACGGTCACCGTTACCTTCTTGGCCTTCGTCGCGGCCATCGTCGTCGGCGGGCTCCTGATCGCGTTCACCGATCCCAACGTGCTGCCCAAGTTCGGACACTTCTTCTCCACCCCCGGTGCTGCGATCGCGGCCGCCTGGTCCTCGGCCAGCGGCGCCTACACCGCCATGTTCCGAGGCGCGATCATCGACATCCACACCGTGTCGGCGGCGTTCCACGGCGGATCGATCACCGCCGTGTTCGAACCGATCTCCGAAACCCTGGTCAACGCCACACCACTGATACTCACGGGCCTCGCCGTGATGCTCCCGTTCCGCTGCGGCCTGTTCAACATCGGCGGGACGGGCCAGTTCATAGGTGGCGCGGTCGTCGCCGGCTGGATCGGCTTCGCCCTGCAACTTCCCCCGGTCGTTCACGTGATCGCGGCCATCGCCGGTGGTTTGGTCGGGGGTGCGGTCTGCGGCTGGCTGGTCGGGTTCCTGCGCGCCCGGACCGGGGCCAACGAGGTGATCGTCACCATCATGTTCAACTACGTGGCCCAGTTCCTCCTCCTGTACCTGCTCGGCACGCACGCGTTCCGGCGGCCCAAGCGCATCGACCCCATCAGCCGGGTGGTGCACGGAACCGCCCGGATGCCGCACCTCTTGGGGAGCACACTCCGGGTCAACTTCGGTTTCATCCTGGCCATCGGGGCCGCCTTCGCCGTGTCGTGGCTCATCAAGCGCAGCACCGTCGGCTTCGAGTTCCGCACCATCGGGGCCAACCCCGACGCCGCCCGGGCGGCGGGGATGAACGTCGAGCGGGGCTACATCGTCGTGATGCTCGTCGCCGGTGCCCTGGCGGGCCTGGCCGGGGCGGCCGTCGTCCTCGGAACCGACTACTCGCTCACACCGGGCATCTACGGGAGCTACGGCTTCGATGCCATCACCGTCGCCCTGCTCGGTCGGGGAACATCACTCGGCGTGGTCCTGGCGTCGCTCCTCTTCGGCGCCCTCCATGCCGGCGGGGTCCAGATGCAAGCGGCGACCCAGACACCGATCGACATCGTCATCGTGATCCAGGCGCTCATCGTGCTGTTCATCGCCGCCCCTCCTCTTGTCCGGACGATCTTCCGACTCCGGGGACAACGATCCGGTCCCGAGAAGCGGGCGGCCCTCAAGGTCGTCGGCGCATGACCACGACGCTCGCACCATCGCTACCGCCGGCGGCCTCGCCCAGGACCCGGCGACGCCGGCGCGTCGACAAGAAGACTCTCGGCGGGCTGGTCATTGGTGTGCTGGGCCTGGTCGACATCGTGGGCTTCGGCCTCGAGGCGCGCTCAGGCGACGCTCGCCTGGGACTGACCCTCGCCGGGGCGTCGGTGCACCTCTCTCCACTCAAGCTGCCGCCCGGTCCGACCGCCATCGTGGCGGGAGTGATCACGCTGGTCCTGGCGGCGCTGTGGCTGCGGGCCGAACTCGGAAAGCTGGCTCGCCGGGCGGTCATCGTGGGCAGCGGCATGCTGTTCATGCTCTCGTTCCTGTGCTGGGCGTCGTCGGGAAAGACGATGAGCCTCGTCGGCCTGCTCCAGAGCTCGGTAGACCGGTCCATACCAATCGTGCTCGGGGCCTTGGCCGGCTGCCTTTGCGAACGGGCGGGCGTGGTCAACATCGCCATCGAAGGCCAGCTGCTGTTCGGGGCGTTCGCCGGGGCGATGGTGGCCAGCGCCAGCCATTCGCTGTACCTCGGGCTGGTCGCGGCGGCGTTGGCCGGGGCTCTGCTCGGGCTGATCCTCGCATTGTTCGCCATCCGCTACGCCGTCAACCAGATCGTGGTCGGGGTCGTGCTCAACGTCCTGGCCACCGGCTTGACCGGCTACCTCTACGACCGGGTGCTCGTCAAGTACCAGAACACCCTCAACTCACCGGCGGTGTTCTCGCGGATCTCGATCCCGTTGCTCTCCAAGATCCCAATCGTGGGACCGGTCCTGTTCGACTCATCGATTTTCCTCTACTTGACCTACGTCATCTTGGTCGCGGTGCAGATTGGTCTGTTCCGGACCCGGTGGGGTCTGCGGGTGCGGGCCGTGGGCGAGCACCCCGTGGCCGCGGAGACCGTGGGCATCCGGGTGCTGGGCATCCGGTATGCCAACGTCATGTTGGGTGGGCTGGTGGCGGGGATCGGGGGCGCCTATCTCACCATCGGGTCGGTCGGGCCGTTCGGCAAGAACGTGTCGTCGGGCAAGGGTTTCATCGCCTTGGCGGCGGTGATCTTCGGCCGCTGGACGCCGATCGGTGCCATGTTCGGTGCACTGCTGTTCGGCTTCGCCGACGCGGTGCAGAACATCCTCTCGGTGCTCGGCACATCGATCCCCTCCGACTTCCTGCTGATGATCCCCTACGTCGCCACCATCGTGGTGGTCGCCGGGATGGTGGGCCGGGTGAGGCCGCCCAAGGCCGACGGTCAGCCGTACGTGAAGTCTTGACGGCGGTGCGGCCGTCGGCGGGGGCGGTGGCCGTGGCCGTGGGTTCTGCGGTCGCGTCGGCCCTGGCAGACGGCCGTCCGGTGGTCGCCCTGGAATCGGCGATCATCACCCACGGCCTGCCCCGGCCCCGCAACCTCGAGGTGGCCGAGCAGCTGGAGGATCTCCTGCGGACCCAGGCGGTCGTTCCGGCGACGGTCGGTGTGATCGGAGGCGTCGCCACCGTCGGGCTGAGCGCCGCCGAGTTGAAAGAACTGGCCTGCGCCGACGGTGCCGCCAAGGTGAGTGTCCGTGACCTGCCCGTGGTGATGGCTCGCCGAGCGAGTGGCGGAACGACCGTGGCCGCCACCGCCTGGCTGGCCCACCACGTCGGGATTCGGGTCTTCGCGACCGGCGGCATCGGCGGCGTCCACCGCGGCGCCGGCCACACCTTCGACGAATCCGCCGACCTGCCCACGCTGGCCCACACGCCGATCACCGTCGTCTGCGCCGGGGTCAAGTCGATCCTCGACGTGCCCGCCACCCTCGAGCGACTGGAGACCCTGGGGGTGACCGTCGTCGGCTTCCAGACCAGGTCGTTCCCCGGGTTCTACGTGACCGACTCAGGAGCGGAGATCGAGGTCTCGGTGACCGGCCCCGACGAGGTGGTGGCCATGATGGGCGCGGCCCGGGCCCTTGCCCTGCCCGGGGCATTGGTGGTGGCCAACCCCGTTCCGGTCGCCGAGCAACTGGACCCCGAGGTTCACGACACCGTCATCGCCCTCGCGCTGGCGAGCGCGGCCGCAGAAGGGATCCGGGGGCCCGCCATCACGCCCTACCTGCTGGACCGCCTCTACCAGGCGACAGGGGGGGCCAGCCTGGCGGCCAATCTGGCCGCGGTGCGCAACAACGTGACGGTCGCGGGCCGGATCGCCCTGGCATGGTCGGCCCATGGCTAGGACCCGAGGGCCGATGGGCCGAGTTCGCCGCTCGACCGCATGATCGGGGTCCTGGTCGTCGGTGACGTCATCAACGACGTGGTGGTCCGGCCCACCGGGGCGTCTGCCGTGGATACCGACATTGCCGCCGAGGTCAGCTCGGTGCCCGGCGGGTCGGGCGCCAACCAGGTGTCGTGGCTGGCCGCCCTCGGCGTGCCCGTCCGCCTGGCCGCCCGGGTCGGAATCGCCGACGCCGGCATCCATCTCGGGCTGCTGGCCCGAGCAGGAGTCGACTCCGCCCTGTCGGTCGATCCCGACGTGGCAACAGGATCCATCGTGGTGATCGTGGGCGACGACGGCACCCGTTCGATGTTCACCGACCGGGGCGCCAACGCGCGCCTCGACGCCGACTGCCTGCCGCCTGCGTTACTGGACGGAATGGGCCATCTGCACGTGACCGGCCACACGTTCGTCGAGCCGGGCGCCCGGGCGGCCGTGGTTTCCTTGTGGCAGAGCGCCGGTGCGGCCGGGCTGAGCCGGTCGGTCGACGTGGGCTCGGCCGGATTCCTGGGGGCGTTCGGGTCCGAGTTCCTCGACTGGACCAGGGGTGCCGACGTGATCTTCGCCAATCCGGCCGAGGGCCGCATCGTCACCGGATTGGACGAGACCGCCAGCCGCGACGAGGTGATCACGGCGCTCCTTCAGCACGCTCCCGTCGTGGTGCTGAAGCTCGGACCCGAGGGTTCGGTCGTCGCCGCCGGCGCCGCGATCGTGGTGTGCCCTCCGACCGGCGGGTTGATCGTCGACCCGACCGGAGCCGGTGACGCGTTCTGCGCCGGGTTTCTCGCGTCGTGGTTGGAGGGCGCCGGCTTGCCGGAGGCGGGCGCATCCGCGACCCGCGCCGCCGCCGCGGCCATGGCTCGCGTAGGCGGCCGCCCGGCCCTCGGACCCGATCCGGGGGAAGCGAACGCCGCGGCCTCCGGGGCAACCGCGGCGCCGAGCGACGAGGTCGGGGGCGCTCCGATAACCGGCCCGCCCTGGGAGCGGCTCCGCCAGGCCGCGCGGGCCGCGTCCGAGACGGCGTACGCCCCCTACTCCGGCCTGCGCGTCGGCGCGGCGGGGCTGACCGATGGGGGCGACGTCCTGATCGGCTGCAATGTCGAGAACGCCTCGTTCGGGCTCACCTTGTGTGCCGAGTGCGGGCTGGTCTCGGCGCTGCGGGCTGCCGCCAAGGAGCGCCTGGTAGCCGTCAGCGTCGTCGCTCAAGACGGCGAGCCCCTGACCCCGTGCGGGCGGTGCCGCCAGCTCCTCCTCGACAACGGGGGCCCCGACCTGTTGGTGGACCGAGGACCCGCGGTCGATCCCATCTCGCTCGGCGAACTGCTGCCAGGGGCGTTCGGCCCGGGCGAGCTGGCCGAACGAAGGGAACCGTGACCCCCATGACCGTCTTTCACGCCGTCGACGTCATCAAGGCCAAACGCGACGGCGAGATCCTGACCGACACCCAGATACGGTCGTTCATCCAGGCCTACACGGATGGGCAGGTAGCCGAGGAACAGGCGGCCGCCCTCCTCATGGCCGTCGTTTGGCAGGGCATGACCACCGAGGAGCTGTCCGCCTGGACCGCCGCCATGGTGGCGTCGGGCGACCGCCTCGACCTGTCGGGCGTCGGGCGTCCCACGGTGGACAAGCACTCCACCGGGGGCGTCGGCGACAAGGTCTCCCTGCCTCTGGTGGCGATCGTCGCCGCGTGCGGCGCCGCCGTGCCCCAACTCTCTGGACGAGGCTTGGGCCACACCGGGGGCACGCTCGACAAGATGGAATCCATCCCGGGTTGGCGGGCCGCCCTGCCACCCGACGAGATGATCACGGTGCTCCAACGGGTGGGCGGCGTCATCTGCGCGGCCGGACCGGGCCTGGCCCCCGCCGACCGCAAGCTGTATGCGCTGCGCGACGTGACGGGCACCGTCGAGTCCATCCCGCTCATCGCCAGCTCGATCATGTCCAAGAAGATCGCCGAGGGGACCAAAGCCCTGGTACTCGATGTCAAGGTCGGCACCGGCGCCTTCATGTCGGACCTGGGCCAGGCCCGAACGCTGGCCGAGACGATGGTCCAACTCGGCCAGGCCAACGGCCTCCGCACATCGGCACTCATCACGGCCATGGACACCCCGCTCGGGCGGGCGGCGGGCAACGCCGTCGAGGTCGAGGAGTCGCTCGAGGTCCTCCAGGGCGGGGGGCCTGAGGACTTGGTCACTCTCACCCACGCCCTGGCCCGGGAAATGCTCGCGCTCGCCGGCGTCGACGCCGATGCCGATGCCGTGCGCCACGACGGCCGGGCCCTGGCCACTTGGCGCGCCATGGTCGCTGCCCAAGGAGGCGATCCCGACGCCGCCCTCCCCCAGGCCACCGACCACCAGGCGATCCGCGCGCCGCAGTCGGGGTACGTCACCCGCCTCGACGCCCGGGCGGTCGGCAACGCGGCCTGGCGGCTCGGCGCCGGGAGGGCCCGGAAGGAGGACATCGTCAGCAAGACGGCCGGTATCTGGTGCCGGGCCAAGCCGGGCGAATGGGTCGAGGAGGGCCAGCCGGTCGTCGAGCTGGCCATCGACGACCCGGCGCGGGTTCCCGCCGCGCTCGACGCCCTGACCGGCGCGTTCGACATCGGACCCGAGCCGCCCCCGACCCGGGACCTGATCATCGACTACATCCACTTCTGAGCGCAGTCGACAAGATCCTTTTTGTTCACTGCATGTATCTATTTCATCGCGTTTTGAACAAAAGGAATCCGACGACGCCCAACGGTCGCCTCAGGTGATCGGCCAGCGGGGGCGGTGCGCCGGCGTGATGTGGCCGACCACCCGGGCGGTGGCGACACGGGCCTCGGCAAGGATCGCCTCCTCATCGACGCGGACCGCGATCCCGTCGCGCACCACGACCTGACCGTCTATCAACACGGTATGGACGTCACTGCCGTTGGCGGCGTACACCAGGTTGGACACCGGGTCAGCCATGGGGCTGGTGTGGGGACGATCCAGGTCGACGAGCACCACGTCCGCCCTTTTCCCCACCTCCAACGATCCCAACTCGTCGGCTCGACCGATCGCCCGGGCCCCACCGATCGTGGCCAGTTCGAGCACCTGCTCAGCGGTCAGCGTGCCCGCCCGCCGGTTGGTCACGTTCTGCACCAGGCATCCGGCCTTCATTTCCCGGATCATGTCGTGGCTGTTGTTGTTGGCGGCGCCGTCGGTGCCGAGGGAGACATTCACCCCGGCCGCCAGCAGTGCCGCAACCGGGGTTACTCCTGTCGCCATCTTCATCGTCGCGGTCGGGCTGAAGACGACGGAGGTGCCCGTCGACGCCAGGATCGAGATCTCCCGTTGCGACAACCAGCAGGCGTTGATGAGGGCCACGTTGGGCCCGAGCACGCCGTGCGCCGAAGCCCACTCGATCGAGCGCATCCCGAAGGTGGACTCGTAGTAGTCGGCGTCTTCGATCTCCGAGCCGAAGTGGTAGGTCATGCCGGTGCCGAGGGCCCGGGCGGCTTCGGCCGCGGCGCGGTAGAAGGCAGGGGCGTACTCGTCGCCCTTGACGCGGGGGACCATGAGGCCGAACCACACCTGGACCAGTCCGCCCGCGGCACCCTGCCAGGCGCGGGCGTCGTCGACCGCGGCCGGCAATGACGACCGGCCGGCCGCAACCGGTTCGACCCACCGGGCCAGCACCGCCCGTATGCCCGCCTCGCAGATGGCGCCGGTGAGAGCCTCGAGGTCGTCGGTCGGGTCGACGTTCGGGCTGAGGAAACACGTCGTGCCCGCCCGGACCATCTCCAGCATGCTGAGGCGGTACGCGGCCAACAGGTCGTCGAGGGTGCGCCGCCGGAGCCACGGGTCGATCCAGTCCCGCAGGAAGGGGACCCAGTGCAGGTCGTCTGTGGTGCCCCGCAGCAGTGACTGGTCGGCGTGGGCGTGGGTGTCGACGAGGCCCGGAATGGCGACCATGCCGCGGCCGTCGAGCCGGTGCGCCAGCGGGTAACGAGCCGCCAGGTCGGCCGCTTTGCCGACCGCCTCGATGCGGGTCCCGGCGACGACGATGCCCGCGTCGGCGATGACCCGGCGTTCCGAGTCGACCGTGATTGCGGTGACCGGCGCGATCAGGAGCACGACGGAAGTCTGTCAGCGCCCCCGTACCCGTGAGGCAACCAGGGATTCGATCCGGTTACCGCGACCGGTCGACGCCGACGTCTGGCCAGCGCGAGGGTCGACCCCATTGGAGTTTGTCCCGGCCCGGCCAGCGGTCGTGGTCAGTGGACGCTGCCAGTGCCGTGAATCTGGCCGGTGGGGTGGGCCGCGACCCGCTCCGGGGGCGAGAGCAGCGTGAGGGGCCGAGCCACCGGAGCCTCCTCGGGCTGCGGGCAGCCCTCGTTGATCCAGGCCACGGCGATGTCGGCCCAGGTGGATCCGGACCCATCGGGCGCCTTCGCGTTCAGAGCCCGACTCATGGCGTTGCGGCCTCTTAACAGGTCGGTGACGAACGGGCTGGCCTCGGCGTCACCGGGCATGACCCAGCCGTTGTCCTTGT
>JAUTXN010000183.1 GCA_030838045.1 Acidimicrobiaceae bacterium | reverse complement strand
CCCCTGATGGGAGGACGTCACCGAGGCGGACCAGGCGGGAAGCGACGAACCGCCGGCCGGGCCCCGGCGCCACGAGGGCCAGTCCGTCGGCTGCGGTCACGAGTGGCCACGGTAGCCAAGGCGTCGCTACACCCGGCTCCACCGTGCGGGCGCCGAGTCCGGCGGCCGATGAGCGCCAGACGAGGCGGGCGGGCGCGGACGGGCGCCACCACGCAGTGGCGCTTCGACCCGCGGAGCGCCTGCGGTCAGCCCTCGGGCTGCAAAATGCCCACGATGTTGGCCTCGGTGTCGTGGACGTACGCCAACGTGCCGACGCCCGGCACATCCTGCTTGTCGAGGGCGACGCCGCCGCCGAGCTCCAACACCTTGGCCACGGCCGCGTCGAGGTCGGTGACCCGGACGGTGTTGACCATGCCGTCGACCGGTGCGCCAATCGGAGGGCGCTCGCCCTGGCGAGGAAGGATGGCGCCGTCAATCCCCGGTTCGCCGGCAGGGCCGGTGGTCAACAACCAATACGGCATGTCGCCGTAGCGGTTGACCGTCCAGCCGAACACCCCGGTGTAGAAGGCCACCGCTCGCTCGGGGTCATCGGCGTGGATCTCGAAATGCACGACACGTCCCATGCACTCACGCTAATGAGGCACCGTCGTCGGTGCTGACCGAAATCCGGCCCCTCAGCCGGCCGGCTGAACTGCAAGGAATCGTGACAGGCATTGGGCCAATGCGACCGGCTGGTCACCCTGGATGCTGTGACCGGCATCGGCGACGATCTCCAACAGGGCATCAGGCCGCAACTGGAGCACCCGGGCCACGTCGTCATCGGACACGACCGACGACCGGCTTCCCCGAACAAGCAGCAACGGCCCCTGGGCCCCCCGCAGCGCAGGCCAAAGCGAGTCGAAGCCGATGCCGCCCGCCCGCCAACGGGCCGCCGGATCCCATCGCCACGACCACGATCCGTCGGCGAACTCCCGCGCGTTGTGGATCACGCCCCGCCGCAGCGACGACGCCGACCGGGTGGGGTTGAAGGCCGTCGTCCGGTCGAGGATTTCCTGGAAACTGCCGAAGCGCTCGGGACCAGAGAGAAAGGCGAGGATGGGTTCGGCTTTGGCCGAGTCGGTGCCCGGCGTGATGTCGACGAGCGCCAAGCGGGCCACCAGGTCGGGGTGGTCGGCCGCCAGGCACAACGCCGTGAGTCCCCCGAGCGACATGCCGACCACGGCCCGGGGACCCGGAACCAGGTGACGCAGCGCCGCCGCCACGTCCGATGCATTAGCGGCCGGTGTGTAGTCGTGGTCGTCCCGCCACCCCGAATGGCCGTGGCCCGGCAAGTCGAGCGCGACCAGGGGTTGGTCGAGCGCCAGTGCCACGGTGTCCCAGGTGTGGGCGTTCTGACCGCCACCATGGAGCAGGACCAGTTCCGGCGGGCCACTCCCCCACACCACGGCGCTGACCCGGCGACCCGCCGCCACCTCCACCGACTCCCGCCGCACCGTGGGCGAACGGGACCAGGGTATGCCCGCCTCGGCGGCATTCTCCGCCAGGAGCGAGAACTCGTCGTCGGGCGAGGCCACCGTCACCGGGGCGCAGGTGCTGGGCGGGGTGCGTCGTCGACGCCCGCCAGGACGGCGAGGATGTCGTCGCCGTAAAGATCCAACTTGGCCGGCCCGATGCCGTCGATGCGCCGCAGCGCCACCAGGGACGACGGCCGAGTGGCGGCGATAGCCACCAACGTGGCGTCCTTCATCACGATGTAGGCAGGAACACCGTCGCGGCGGCTGCGCTCGGAGCGCCAGGTCCGAAGGGCCTGCTCCACCACGGGGTCGCCGCCGGCCCCAGCCGCGACCGCCCGCTCCCGACCCGCCGCGCCCCGCCGCCGCCCACCGCCCGACCCAACGCCGCCCACGCCGCCACCGCCCGCACCGCCCGCACCGCCCGCACCGCCCGACCCAACGCCCGCACCGCCCGCACCGCCCGACCCAACGCCGCCACCGCCCGACCAACCCCCAGGAACAGCCTCTGTCGCCGAATGCCCCGCCGCCGGGTGCGGCGCCGCCCCGGTGAGTTCGGCCAGCATCGGCGAAGGCCGGCTCTGGTCACTCAGGACCACCACCTGGCTCTGGCAACGGGTGAGCGCCACGTGGAGCACCCGTCGCTCCTCCTCCACGTCCTCCGCCAGCCGGTGGGGGAGAATCCCGGCGTTCACGCCGAACACGACCACCTTCGGCCACTCCATCCCCTTGACTCTGTGCACCGTCGACAGCGTCACCCCGGGCGCGTCGCCCGACCATCCCGGACCGGCCAGGCGTTCCCGCAACCATGGTTCGAACGTGGCCAGCTCCAGGTGGAGGCCCGCCACCTGCTCCAGCGCATCGAGGTCGTCGATGTGGCTCGACCCCTCGCCCCCGCGCGAGCTGTCGAGCAGGCTCATGGCGCCGCCGAGTCCGACGCTGTCCTTGATGAACGCCAGCACCGACCGGGACGTCGCCCCGGGGGCCCGGCCCCGAGCCACCAGGGCGGAAAGATCCGCCACCAGCCACTCGACCTTGCTCACCTCCTTGTCGGGGACCTGGCCGGCGATGCCCCACAGGGCGTCCAGGCTCCACCAGCTGCGCCGC
This sequence comes from Acidimicrobiaceae bacterium, assembly GCA_030838045.1. Taxonomy (GTDB): domain Bacteria; phylum Actinomycetota; class Acidimicrobiia; order Acidimicrobiales; family Palsa-688; genus JALYXV01. The sequence goes on along the minus strand of JAUTXN010000183.1, from coordinate 227 downwards.
CGGACCCGGTCGCCGAACCATTGCGGCAGGCCCCGGCTCGGCCGGCGCAAGACCTCCGCCACGTCCTCGGCCGCGATCCGACCGTCTGGGGCGGCCGCGATCCGCACGTAGGCGAGCGCGGCCCGCAGGCCCGTGCGCTCGAGGACCTCCAGGCCCAGGGCCGACCGGACGGGGATGCCCGCTTCGAGCAGGGCGACCTGGGGCGCCAGGAGCAGGGCGTTGACCCG
>JAUTXN010000164.1 GCA_030838045.1 Acidimicrobiaceae bacterium | reverse complement strand
GGCAAGAAACACCTGTTCTGGTCGGTCACCTGCTGCAGCAACCCGCCGATCTCGTTGACATCCTGAATCGACGCCAGACCCTGTTCGAGGCGCTCCAGCCGGGCGGTGATCTCGCCGCTGTTCAGCTTGCACGCACTGCACTGGCCACAGGACTCCACATACAAAAAGCGCGACCACATCCGGGCGACGGCCACCATGTCGGCAGTGTCGTCATAGACGATGAATCCGGCCGCCCCCAGCCCGCTGCCGATGGCCTGTAGACCCTCGTAGCTCGCCGGCGCATCGAGGTCAGATCCCGTTATGACGGCGTTCGATACACCTGAGAAGACCGCCTTGATGGTCCGGCCGGGCAATGGGCCGCCCCCGACCAGCTCGATCACCGCACGCAGCGGCAGCCCCAATTCCAGCTCGGCGTAGCCAGGCCGAACCACGTCGCCGACGACGGTGAACACCATCGTTCCCGGCGATTGCGGAGTCCCGAACGACCGGTACCACTCCGGTCCCCTCGCCAGAATATGGGCCGCTGCAGCCAGCGTCTCGACGTTGTTGACCACGGTCGGATTGGAGGCTGCGGTTGGCGCTGTGCGCACGCCGTCCTCGCCCGCCGTGCTCCCGGCATGGGCGGACCACCCCATCTGCGGGCCCGTGGCGAACAGCCCGTGCAGGTAGGGCGGGAAGCGCCGGGGAAGAGGGTCCTCGCCCTCGATGACCTCGAGCAGCCCCTTCTCCTCGCCGAACAGGTAGGAATCCGGGCCCGCGACGATGGTGATCGGGACGGCGCCCGCCAACCCGGCGTCTGTCATCTCCCGCAACGCCCGGGTCACGCCGGCGATCTCGCGATGAAACGTCTCCTTGATCGCCAGGTACGCGCCGGCGGCGCCCACGCAGTAGGCGGCGATGGCCAGTCCCTCGATCACCTGGTACGGGTTGTGACGCAGGATTGCACGGTCCTTGAAGGTTCCGGGCTCGCCCTCGGCCCCGTTGCACACCACGAAGGAGCGATCCTCGGGCTCCGTCGCGGCTCGGACCGACGCCCACTTCTTGGCCGTCGGGAAGCCCGCGCCGCCCCGGCCCCGCAGACCCGAGAGCCGAAGCTCGCGGATGGCCAGCGTGGGTCCGAACTGCCGTGCCGCGGCCAAACCCGCGCCCCCGTCTCGCGCCAGATAGTCCGCAACCGTGGTGACCGCCTCGCCGCCCAACAGCGGCCCTTGCTCCGTCAATACCTTCATGTGAATCCTTTCACAAGCTCCGCGTCCAGTGTTCCACACCCCGTGTGCAAAGCGACCGGCGCGAGCCGGGAAATCGGCAGCGACGGTGATGGAATGCCTTGCCCTGCCACGTCGTTGCCCGATATATGGAGATCAAGGAACTCGGTCATCTGGTGCTGTACGTCCACGACGTCGCCCGGTCGTCAGCCTTTTATCGGGACGTCCTCGGATGGCATCAGATCAGCCCCGAAGGCCTACCGGTCGCCGCCTTCTCGAGCGGGCGGACGCATCACGAGCTCCTCCTCATCGAAGTCGGTGCCGACGCCGCCCCACTCCCTGGCGGCCGCCATGTTGGGCTTTACCATTTCGGGCTCAAGATCGGCGACACGGACGAGGATCTCCGGACCGCGCTGGCCGCGCTGCACTCCGCCGGCGTGAGGATCGCCGGAGCGGCCGATCACACCGTCTCACACAGCCTGTACATCTTTGACCCCGATGGAAACGAGATCGAGTTGTACATAGACGTCGCCGGTATCGACTGGGCCAACAATCCCGAATCCGTCCTCGCTCCCACCCGACCCCTGGCCCTGTAGCGTCCGGGCGCGCACCGGCCACCGCCCACCGGCCACCGGCCACCACCCACCGGCCACCGGACCGGCCAACCGTCCGGCGCACCGCCAGGACCTGACCGCCCACCGCCACGCCGCAACACCCACCAGCCGTCACCGCCGCCCGACCGCCGCCCGCCCGGACTGGCGTGCCGGTACTCCTAGTCCGGCTGCAGCCCGACGGGCCCGACGGCCAGCCCGGTTCGCGCGTCCGATCGGTTCCTGCGGCGGCGGTCGCCTGCCAACGCCATGCCCCAGACGATGACGAGCACGCCGTAGAGACCGAGGGGACCAGCCGACGCAGGCCCGAACGCCGCCGTGGCGATCCCGGCTGCGATGGCAAAATCCCGCATCGAGGTGGTCAGCAACACCGTGGTCGCCACTGGTTGCGCGGCACCGCGCCCGAGCAAGACCCCCACGACCGTCGACAAAGCCAGAAACACCACGGCTGCACCCAGCACGCCGACATATGCCCCGGTGATCACGACCTGTGAGGCCACCAGCCAGACCAGGATCGTCACCAGGGCGACGGGGCCCGCCGTCACCACCCGCTCGCGTACCCGCGATGGCGGTATCGCCGTACGAACAGCCAGCCCGACCATCAGCGGGAGGGCCACCACCACGGCCAGGTTGACCAGCACCCCCCAAGGGTCCGGCGACGCGGCACCTGCACCGCCGCCGGCCAGCAGTCGCAACGCCGGCCCCGACGCCACAACCGCCACCAGCGTCGACCCGACCAACAACACCGCCGCCAAGGCCGAGTCACCGCCGGCGATCGACACCGCGGCCACCGATGCCACCTCGGCCGGAGCCAATCCGATCGTCAGCATTCCGTCACGCAGCGACGCCGGTCCGACAAGCCTCGATGCCAGCCAGCCTGCGACCGGCAGGACCACAGCGGGGACCCCCAAGGCCAATCCCACCCGCAGCCGATCCACCACCGCCGCGCCGTCACCGCCCGCCCCAGCGCCCGCCCCACCGTCCACCCCATCGCCGGTCCGAGCGTCCGCCCCAGCCGCCGCCCCAGCCTCCGTCCGAGGGGCCGCCCCGGCGTCCCGGCTCGGCCCGGGTGCCCGGCGCACAGGCAAACCCAGAGCCGTGCATGCCACGAGGGCCGCCAAGGCGACGTCGATGCCATGGCGATCGGCAAACCACCGCCCCGGTCCGGGCAGGATGACCGCGACAGCCGCCGCGATAAGTACGACCAGTAGCTCGGCATACTCCCGGACGACCGCGCCGAACAGGGCGACACCCGCACCGCGACCCGAGGGCCGCTTCAACGGCCGGTCATCGGCCGATCAAAGGCCGGTCAAAGGCTGGGTGTCGGCCCGACATCGGGTGATCACGGCGAGCATCGTAGAGCCCTGATCATCCAGAACGACGAACAGGCCCGAAGAGTTACCGGAGCGAGAGGAAATCCGACCCTTTTCTGGGTAGACGGATCACAACTCCAGGCTTCCGTATACCCGTTGACCAAATCGTTACCCACATTGGGTGACAAAGAGGAGGAAACCCTGTGTCAATAGACGACCGGGCGCTTCGATCGTTGATCGTAGAGTCCGCCGACCTTCAATCCGACGCCATGAAGACCACCAAGAGTGGCCTGTCCGACGTCGTCGAGCAGGGCCTGGAGCGCCGGGCATCCGGCGGCTTCGACCCCGACGAGACACGGGCCTACCACGTTGAGCGCCGGCGTTTGCTGGCCAACAGCGTCAAAGGGCTCGGGGCTTTCGCCGGTACCGCGGTAGGCGCCGGCCTGCTCCAGATGTTCACGGCTCCGGCGGCGTCGGCCGACACGAGCATGGATGTGCAAGCCGGCCAGACCGCGGCTTCCATCGAAAACCTGGCAGTGGCGGTGTACAACAAGGCAGCCGGCCTCCCGTTCATGAAGAACATCCCGGCGCCGGCCGGCCCCACCGTCACGGTGTTCGTCACCCAGACGATCCAGCAGCACACGCAGCACGCGGCGGCATTCAACGCCGCGGTCAAGGCACTCGGCGGCAAGGAGCAGACCGGCCTCGACATGACGGTCTACAACGGCGTCGTCGTTCCCGCCCTGCCCACGCTGAAGACCCCGCTCGACGTCGTGAACTTCGCGGCCAAGCTGGAAAACGTGGCAGCCGAGACCTACAGCGCCGAGACCGCCGCCGTCAGCGACAAGATGCTGCGCAACGCGTTCTCGTCGATCATGGGTGTCGAAGCCCAGCACGCCGCCGTGCTGTACGCGGTGGCGGCCCTGCTCCAGGGCGGTGCGCCTCAGCTGATCACGATCCCGCCGCCCGCCGACAAGCTGCCCGCAGCCGCCGGCAAGGTCGGCTTCCCCAATTCCTTCATCATGACCGATCAGGCTCGCCCCGCAGCTGAGGGAGCCGTTGCATGACCAAGCCCGGAGACTACGAAATGCAGATCAGTGAGCACGAGCTCATCGTCATGACCAAGGATCTCGACGAGATCCACCACGCCACCCTGCCGGCAATGCACGAAGCGGTTGCCGAATGGACCGAAATGCAGCACGAGCTGCGGGCCGATCCCGAAGCCGCGGAG
>JAUTXN010000142.1 GCA_030838045.1 Acidimicrobiaceae bacterium | reverse complement strand
ACGTAGAAGACCTGAACGGCAGCCTCCAACTCGTCCTCGGCGATGCCGAACACGTCCAGGTCCTCGATCCGCTCGGTCACCATCTGCTGCTTCTCGATGACCTTGCGCACCGAGGCCAGCCGGTCCCGCAGCCGGGCCGCCCGTTCGTACTCCAAGATCCCCGCGGCCGACCTCATTTCCTCGTCGAGGCGGCGCACCACCTCGTCGGTGTCGCCGTCGAGGAACTGGATCAGGTCGGCGACCAGGTGCTCGTACTCCTGCGCCTCGATGGCATCGATGCACGGGCCGCTGCATTTCTCGATGTGATAGAGCAGGCACGGCCGGCCCTGCTTCTCGTGCACGTTGAACTTGTTGTCGCTGCACGTGCGGATCGGGAACGTCCGCAGCAGCGAGTCCAGGGTCTCGCGGATGGCGTAGGCGTGGGCGTAGGGCCCGAAGTACCGGGTCCCCTTGTCCTTGGTGCCCCGCTTGACCATCGCCCTCGGCCACTCGTCGCTCTCGGTGACCGCCAGGAACGGGTAGCTCTTGTCGTCGCGCAACCGCACGTTGAACCGGGGCCGGTGCTGCTTGATGAGGCTGTACTCCAACATCAGCGCTTCGACGTCGTTGCGCACCTGGATCCACTCCACCGAGGCGGCGGAGGCGACCATCTGCGCCGTTCGAGGCTGGAGGTTGATCGGGTTCTGGAAGTAGCTGCCGACCCGGGAGCGCAGTGATTTGGCCTTGCCGACGTAGATGACGCGACCCTCGGCGTCCTTGAACTGGTAGGACCCGGGAGCGTCGGGAATGGTGCCGGGAGGACGCGCGATCATCTCCTTTTGAGTTTGCCGCACCGGCCATGGTTCCCGGAAGGACGCTTGGGTGTCAGACGGCGTACACTTCCGCGTGCCGGCCCGGTATCCGGTTACATAACCCTCGAGGCCGACATCCCCGCGGATGGGCGACCGGGCTGTCCCCGCCGGCCAGATCGAGGTGTTCCTCAACGGAGGTACACACCCATGATTCGGCTCCAGCCCGCCCTACCGGACGGCTACACCTCGGCAACCCCGGATGAACTGGCGTCCCGTATCGGGATCGCCAAGACCGAGCTCGGCTCGCGACTGATCATCCTGGGCCACCACTACCAGCGCGACGAGGTGATGCGCTGGGCCGATGTCCGGGGCGACAGCTTCGGGCTGTCCCGCATCGCCGCCGCCAACCGCGACGCCGAGTACGTGGTGTTCTGCGGGGTCCATTTCATGGCCGAGTCGGCTGACATCTTGACCGGTGAGCACCAGCAGGTGATTCTCCCCGACTTGAACGCCGGCTGCTCCATGGCCGACATGGCCGACCTTGACTCCGTCGAGGAGGCCTGGGACGCCATCGCCGAGGTCACCGACATCGAACGGGTCATCCCGATCACCTACATGAACTCCTCGGCTGCGCTCAAGGCCTTCGTGGGCCGCAACGGTGGCGCCGTGTGCACGTCCTCCAACGCCCGGGCCGTGCTCACCTGGGCGCTGGCGCGCGGTGAGAAGGTCCTCTTCTTCCCCGACCAGCACCTGGGCCGCAACACCGGCCACCAACTGGGGTACACCGAGGCCGACATGGTGGTCTGGGACCCCCGGCGGGACCTGGGGGGACTGGAGGAACGACAGGTCAAGGAAGCCACCTTCGTCCTGTGGAAGGGCCATTGCTCGGTCCACCAGCGGTTCCGGCCGGCCCACATTGCCGCCTTTCGGGCCGACCACCCCGGCGGCCAGGTCATCGTCCACCCCGAATGCTCCCAGGACGTCGTGGCTGCGTCCGACCAGGTCGGCTCGACGGACTTCATCATCGCCGCCGTGGCCGCCGCCCCGCCGGGCAGTGTGCTCGCCATCGGGACCGAGATCCACCTGGTGCAGCGCCTGGCAGCCGAGCATCCCGATCGCCTCATCGTCTCCCTCGACCCGCTCATCTGCCCGTGCTCGACGATGTTCCGCATCGACGCCCCCCACCTCTGCTGGGTCCTGGAGCGGCTCGTGGCGGGTCAGGTCGTCAACCGCATCACCGTCGACCCCGACACCACCACGTGGGCGCGCGTGGCACTCCAACGAATGCTCGATATCACCTGAGCGGCGGGCACCAGGCTGCGGCGTCATCGTTCGGACCTGGGTGCCGGCTTGCGTCCGCCTTGGTGGTGTCGGGGATGCCGAGGGTCGTCGGGCGCCACGAAAGCCCGCTTTCCGGCTCCCTCGACGAGCGCCCACCCCTCCCTTGTCTTCCTTGCATGATGGAACCGGCACAGGCAGTCGAGGATGTCGAGCGCGGTGTACCGACCGTGGGCCCAGTCGATGCGGTGGTCGATCTCCAAGTGGGCGCGGCAGTTGCAGCCCCTGACGTTGCACGACGGGTAGAGCCATTCGAGCGCCGTCTTCTGGTGGGCCGTGGCTTGTCGGCGGAGATGGGCGACTCCGAAGACTGTCTTTCCCCGGGTGAGGATGGCAGCAACCAACGGATCGCCTTTCGACAGCAGGTCATGCACTGCCGCCATGGGGACAGGTCCGCATCCGTCCAGCTCACACATTTCGCCGTCCAGCGGATAGCCGCGCAGGAAGGCGTCCAAGTCCACCCTGAGTAACAGCTTCACCTGGGCCCCCCGTCGTTGTCGTCGCTTCCGGTTGCCGCCGGGCGCATCGCCGGGCGCCGGACTGGGCGCACTTGTGGGTGACGAACTGCCCCCTTCGGTGCGTGTGGATTTAGGGGCCCTGACGCGGTCGTCGGCCGGCCCCGCGGGGATCGAATCGCTTTGTGTCGGTGAGGGGCCTCCCCTCGGCGAGTCGTTACCGGGCGCGGTGTCCCCCGTCTCAGTCGGACTGGGTGGATGGGTTGGGCTGCTGGCCGCCATTGCCAGCTGCACCAAGGCGTCGAACTCGTACGCCTGGGACGATTCGCGCTCCCCTGTGAGTCGGGCGGCATGAAAGATGCTGTCTGCCAGACCTCTCACCGCGGCCGTGATCTGGGCAATGTCTTCGACGTTGCCGGCGGCGGAGACGTGACCGACACCGCCGGCGTCGGTCCAGCTTCGGAAGTTGCGGCCGGCTCGGATCTCGGCTCGACGACGGTCAGGATCAGGCTGAGCAGCTGCCTTGACCCGGGCTGATTCGTCGCGTAACTCAGCCAGAGAACCATTGGCTGCCTTGTCCAGCAATCGGCTGACGGCGTCGGGATTGGCGGCCACACCGTCGGTCACGGCTGTGAGCTGGGGCGGGGATAGCTCGCCTGCTTTCGCCGCGGCCGCCACTTCGGGTTGCTCCTGCAGGCGCCGGCCGACGGCGATGGTGTCGTTGGCGGCGCCGAGAGTCGTCCCGGTGAGCTCGGCCAGCTGTTCCGCTGCCAGGCGCTGTGATCCCGGCCGCTGATCGGCGCAACAGATCCGCGCCGCGACCATGGCCTTCATGGCTCCGGCCATGTGCTCAATGGCGCTGACATCCCGCAACACCATCCGGGCTTCGGCCATCGTCAGCAGAGGGGCTTCGAAGACATCGCTATAAGCGGCTATGGCCTGTCGAATTCTTCCCAGCTGCTCGCACATGCTCGCCGTCCGCGTTGCACCGACTGACTTGGGCCAGTCCCTGACGACCGGCGAGCCGCTCTTCCTGAGTAGATAAGGCGAACGTATGTTCGAGTATATCGACTCGTGGCGGCGAATGCAAGCGGAAACCCATTTTCTCCGTCAGAACCCGAGCAGGGGCGCCAGGAACTGGCCGGTGTAGCTCTCCGGTGTCTTGGCGACCCGCTCGGGTGGTCCCTCGACCACGACCGAACCGCCCCCGTCGCCCCCCTCGGGGCCGAGGTCGACGACCCAGTCAGCAGACTTGATGACGTCGAGGTTGTGCTCGATCACCAGCACCGTGTTGCCCTGATCGACCAGCCGAGAAAGCACGTTGAGCAGCTTGCGGATGTCCTCGAAGTGCAACCCCGTGGTGGGCTCGTCGAGGATGTACACCGTCCGGCCGGTCGAGCGCTTGGAAAGTTCGCTGGAGAGCTTGATGCGCTGGGCCTCGCCCCCCGACAAGGTGGGTGCCGGCTGGCCCAGGCGGACATAGCCGAGCCCCACGTCGACCAGGGTCTGCATGTGGCGGGCGATAACCGGTTGGTTGGCGAAGAAGTGGACCGCCTCTTCGCAGGGCATGTCCAGGACCTCGGCGATGTTGCGGCCCTTGAACTCGATGTCCAGGGTGTCGCGGTTGTACCGGGCCCCCTTGCACACCTCGCAGGGCACGTACACGTCGGGGAGGAAGTGCATCTCGATCTTGATGGTGCCGTCGCCGGAGCAGGCCTCGCAGCGGCCGCCGCTCACGTTGAACGAGAACCGCCCTGGCTGGTAGCCCCGGACCTTGGCTTCCGTCGTTTGTGAGAACAGCCGGCGTATGTGGTCGAAGACCCCGGTGTAGGTGGCGGGGTTGGACCGGGGGGTCCGTCCGATCGG
>JAUTXN010000137.1 GCA_030838045.1 Acidimicrobiaceae bacterium | reverse complement strand
CGCTCGTAGTGGCGCTGGGCCTCGGCGAAGCCGTACATGGCGGACGCGGCCACCGCCGCTTCGATTGCCGCCGCCAGCGCTCGCTCCGGATCGCCGGCGGCATACCAGTGGTACGCGAGCTTGGCCGCGGCCACGCTGTCGAGGCGGTTCAGCCCCCTGCTCAGCGCCCGCCCATAGGCCGCATGGAGCATCTGTCGCTCCCCCGGGAGCAGTTCCTCGTAGAGAACCTCCTGGAGCAGGCTGTGGCGGAACCGGTAGGTACCTCCGTCGCTGTCGACGGCCAGCAGTTGATGTTCGACGCAGTCGCGCAGTGCCGCGACCAGGTCGCTGTCGGGCACGCCCGCGATCTCGGCCAACAGAGGGTAGGTGACGACGTCACTCGCCACCGCGGCGAACCGCAGCACCCGACGGGCGGTTTCGGGCAGCACGTCGATCCGGCACAGCAGGATGTGGCGCAGCGTTGGTGGGAGTTCATGGCCGTAGCCTTCCCCGACCGCCGCCACCAGTTCCTCGGCGAAGAAGGCGTTTCCGTCCGACCGGTCCCACGTCAGCTTCACCAGTTCCTCTTCAGGCGGGCGACCAAGGATTCCGTGCAGTTGAGCCACCATCTCCGTCCGCGTGAACGGCTGGAGATCGATGAAGTCGGCCCGCCTGCTGCGGCGCAGCTCAGCCAGTAGCGGCTGCAGCGAATGGCGCCGTCCGAGCGCCTCGCTGCGGTAGGTCAAGATCGTCATGACCTGGTCTTGGTGGAGGTTGGCCAGGAGGAAGGCCGTGAGGTCGCGCGTCGACCGATCGGCCCAATGGACATCCTCGATGACGAGCACGACCGGTGCCCGCTCCGCCAGCCGGCGCAGCACCCGCAGGATGAGCTCGAACAGTGGGATGGCGCCGGCTGACGGCTGCTCGGCCGCCCGAGCCCGGCCCCCGCTCGGCCCGACGCTCGGCATCGCCGGGAGGACTGACTCCGGTTCGGCCAGCCCCACTTGGCCCCAGGCCGGACGCAGCGCCTCGAGGACCGCCCAGTACGACGGACCCTTTTCCCCGAAGTCGGTGCACCCACCCAGGAGCACGATTGCCCCTTGGGCTTGCGCGTGGCTGACGAACTCGGTCACGAGGCGGGTCTTGCCCACCCCGCTCTCGCCGCCGACGACGACGATCGCGGCCTGACCGGCCACGGTGCCGGTGAGGGCACCGTCCAGGCGGTCCATCTCCTCTGCCCGGCCGATGAACGGTCGGTCCCCCGCGGACGTTGCCACTGCGCCGATTATTCCTCACCGGTGAAGGGGACGCGGCAGGAGTAAAGGAGCGAACCGGAGGCCGCGACGGCATGTATCAGAGCCGGGCCGTCGACGCTCTGTTACATGAACCGGCTCGACCCGGCGTCGCTCGAACACTATTGGCAACGATTGGAGGCTCGAAATGAGATCGCCGGACCAAACGACTGTGACCAAAAACGGGGCTCCGAGAACCGACATCGGTGAACTTGTAATCGGAGCCGCCGACGGCGACTGCCAGGCGTGGGACGAGCTCGTAGCCAGCTATTCCGATCTCGTTTCGTCGATAACCGCCGCCCACCGGCTGAATGTCGAAGACGCGGCTCGAGTCCAGTCGACGGTTTGGATACGGCTAGGTCGCAACCTGGGCAAGATCCGCCAGCCCGACCGAGTCGGGACCTGGCTCGGAGCCGTGGCCAGAGACGAATGCGTGAAGGTTCTCACGACACCGAAATGCACCGCCGCGTAACCTGAGTCGGGTGGACACCGACACACCGAAACGCCTCTCCGGCAAGGAGTCGGAAAAGGAACTCGAGCGCCTCCAGATCGAATTGCTGTACATGCAGGAGTGGATCCAGCGTCACGGGGTGCGGATGCTCGTGCTCTTCGAAGGGCGCGATACCGCCGGCAAGGGCGGGACGATCAAACGGGTGACCGAATTCCTCAACCCCCGGTTTTGCCGAGTGGTGGCCCTCCCCGCTCCGACCGAGCGAGAACGGACCCAGTGGTACTTCCAGCGATATCTGGCGCATCTGCCCGCCGCCGGAGAGATTGTCCTTTTCGACCGGAGTTGGTACAACCGGGCCGGCGTCGAGCGAGTAATGGGTTACTGCACGGAGGAGGAGTACGGACAGTTCATGCGTGACTGTCCCCAGATCGAGCGGTCGCTCATTCGTTCCGGCATTGTGCTCGTCAAATACTGGCTGTCGGTCAGCGATGAGGAACAAGAGCGCAGGTTTCAGCAGAGGATTGCCAATCCGCACAAGCGGTGGAAACTGAGCACCAATGACCTCCAGGCGCGTGCCCACTGGGTCGACTACTCCGAGGCCAAGGACGAAATGTTCGCCTACACCGACACCAAGGAGTCGCCGTGGTGGGTCGTCGAGGCGGACGACAAGCGGTCGGCCCGGCTGAACCTGATCAGCCACTTGCTCACGATGGTGCCTCATGAACACACGACCGACGTGGCGATCGAACTGCCCCCGCGCCAGAAGCGGGCCTACCAACGCCCTCCGAAGGACGAGCAGCGCATGGTGCCGACCAGATACATCGTCGGCTGAAGCACGCTGTTCGGGCGGTTGCGAGGCGCTGCTCCGCGCCTACACGGCGCTGCTACTCTCCCCGGTTGGACAGACATATGAGGTGCCCCTCCGGGGGACAATCTGGGAAGCCGGTGCGATTCCGGCACGGGTCCCGCCACTGTGACCGGGGAGCCGCCGTCGAACGAAGCCACTGGGTCCATCGGACCTGGGAAGGCGGGCGGAGGTGCTGATCCGGAAGTCAGGAGACCGGCCTCACCAAGTGGTCGCAGGCTGCGGAGGCCCTGCCCGTGATCGGTCCCACCATGTCTGGCGGCCTCCGAAGAAGGAGGACCACATGACCCGATCGTTTGACATCGCCGCAGCCGCCGTCGGCCCCCCCGACAGCGCCGCCTTGGCTGACGCCGTGGCCCGGCAAAGCCGCCTCACCAAACCGGCCGGCGCGCTCGGCCGGCTCGAGTCAGTAGGGATTCAGCTGTGCGGGATCGCCGGCTGCTGCCCGCCGCCGCGGCCCGTGCCGGCCGCGGTGGCGGTCTTCGCCGGCGACCACGGCGTCCTCGCCGAAGGGGTTACTCCCTGGCCTCAGGAGGTGACGGGGCAGATGGTGGCCAACTTCGTGGCCGGCGGCGCCGCCATCAGCGTCCTGGCCCGCCAAGCCGGTGCCAGCCTCACCGTGGTCGACGTGGGCATTGCGACCGACCTCTCGGTGCTCGGACTCGACGGTGCGCCGGGCCTGCGGCGGCGGCGGGTACGGGCGGGTACCGGCAACTTGGCGGTCGCATCCGCCATGACCGAAGAGGAGGCACGCCAGGCACTCGACGTAGGGACCGAGACCGCATCCGAGCTGGTGGCCGGCGGCGCCCGGTGCCTGGTGACCGGCGAGATGGGGATCGGAAACACCACACCCGCGGCGGCGCTCATCGCCGCGTTGACCGGCAAACCTCCGGCCGAGGTCACCGGCCGCGGCACGGGGATCGACGACTCCACGCTGGCCCGCAAGGTGACGGTGATCGAGCGGGCTCTCGTCCTCCATGCGGCGGCGCTCGCCGATGGACCGCTGGCCGTCCTGGCGGCCGTCGGAGGCTTGGAGATCGCGGCCCTGGTGGGTTTCATCATCGGTGGGGCGGCGGCCCGGGTGCCTGTTGTCGTCGACGGGGTGATCGCCGACGCCGCACTTCTGGTCGCCGCGTCGCTGGTACCGGACGTAGTGGGGTTCTGCATCGCCGGCCATCAGTCGGCCGAGCCGGGGGCGGCCACCGCCCTGGACCACCTGGGACTCCAAGCCGTCCTCGACCTCGGAATGCGCCTGGGCGAGGGAAGCGGCGCCTGCCTCGCCCTGCCGATCATCGAAGCCAGCGCCCGCATCCTGGGCGAGATGGCGGCGTTCGATTCCGCCGGGGTGACGGAGAAGAACTAGGGGTCCACGACAAGGTTGTTCGGGCGCGCTCGGGCGGCGATGACTCGATCGATCGGCAGCGATGCCAGTCGCACGCCACGTGGGCTGGTCGGGTCGGCCGTGGGGCCGATGTCCGCGAAAGGCGCGGCTGGAAGCCCACGGTGTTCGGGTGCCCGACAGCCAGGCCAAGTTCCGTCAGTCCGGCGGGTGCGGCCATGCCGGGCCGGGCCGGGCCGCCCTCGCAGCATCGACGGCGTCAGTGGCCGCCGCGGCCACAGCCACGTCGCTCACATTTCCCACCATCAACTCCGCACGCGAGTCGAGGTCCGACAGATTCGAATCGGACCCGCCATGGGCCCCCGGATCGAGCGAGTCGAGCACCCGCACCTCGGCCCCTCCGGCCAGCAGGAGATCCACCATGTGCGAGCGGATGAACCCCGCTCCCCCCGTGACCAGGACCTTCATGGGCGCTGCAGCGGCAGCCGGACGAGGAAGCGGCAGCCCGGACCTTCGTTGTGGACGCTGATCTGGCCGTGATGCGCCTCGACCAGGCCCCGTGCCACGGCGAGGCCCAGGCCGCCGCCCCCGTCGCCGGGAGTGCGGGCGGCATCGCCCCGGTAGGCCATTTCGAAAACCTGGTCGATGTCGTCCTCAGGGATGCCCCCACAGGCGTCGAGCACCGACACGACCGCCGAGGCGCCGTCGTCGTCGACTCCGGCGTCGACAATGACCGTGCCGCCGGCCGCGGTGTGGCGGATGGCGTTGTCGAGGAGGTTGCGGACCACCCGGGCCATCTCGGGCGTCGACAGCTCGACGGTCGAGGGCTGGCGCACCTGGCTGCGGACCTCGATCTCCTTGGCGGCGGCTGCCAGGGCCGTCGCCGAGATGGCATCGGCGACCAGCTCATCGAGGGGGACGGCCTCGTAGGTGAGCGACACCGAACCGGCCTGGATGCGGGACAGCTCGAACAGGTCGTTGACCAGCCCGGCCAGGCGGTCGGCCTCGCGGCGCATGGTCCGGTGGTAACGGGCCACGGTCTCGGGATCGTCGACGACGCCGTCCTCGAGCGCCTCGACCATGGCCCGGATACCGGCCAGCGGGGTGCGCAGGTCGTGCGACACCCAGGCCACCAGTTCTCGCCGGCTGCGCTCGAGGGTCGCGGCCTGCTCCTGGGCCGCGGCCAAACGGGCGGAGGTCTGCTGCAGCTCGTTGGCCAGCGCCGCCAGCTCGCCCGGCACCGCCCGGCGGCCCGCCAACTCGGTCCCGGGGCCGGTCTCGCCGAGCCGGCGCGCCATGTCGCCGACCGAGCGGACCGCGCCCGCCACTCGCCGGCCGAGGAGGATGGACACGAGGATGCCAACTCCCCCGGCGCTGCAGAGGACCACCCAGAGGACCCACAGGTCATGCGACATGAGGAACATGTGGGAGGTCGCCCCCGCCACGCCGATCGCGACGGCGAGCACCGGCGCCAAGGCGGCCACCACGGTTTGGACGCCGACGGTCGTTCGGCGCAGCGCCTGCAGGACCAGCGCCGCCGCGGCGCCCGCGACGGCCGCACCGAGCGTGGAGTAGATGAGCAGCCGAACAGCATCGCCCGCGGGGATGCCACCGAGCGCCGCCACCAGGGCCCCCGCCGCCAGGCCACCGCATGCCACCGCGACCGGCTGTCCCCACCGAAGCGGAGGGCGCACCGTCACGGCTCGAACCGGTAGCCCACACCCCACACCGTGCACACGAAGCGGGGTGCGGACGGGTCGGCCTCGATCTTCTCGCGCAGCCGGCGAATGTGGACCGTCACCGTCGAGGTGTCGCCGTAACTGAATCCCCAGACCTCCTGCAGCAGTTGCTCGCGCCGCATCGCCCGGCGAGGGTTGCGCATGAGATGCGCCAGCAGGTCGAACTCCTTGGCGGTCAGGGCGACCAGTTGGCCATCGAGGCGGGCCTCGTGGGCGACCGTGTCCACTTCTAGCACCGGCCCGACGTCCGGCCCGCCCGCCTCGGGTCCGCCCGCCTTGGGGGCGCCCGCGCGCAGGACCCCCGGTTCGGGCGCCGCCAGCGGGGCCGTCGCCCGGCGCAGCACCGCCTTCACCCGGGCCGTCAGCTCCCGGGGTGAAAACGGCTTGGCGATGTAATCGTCGGCCCCCAGCTCCAGGCCCGCGATGCGGTCCGCCTCCTCGCCGCGCGCCGTCAGCATGATGACCGCAACCGGCGCCACGGACCGCAATCGCCGGCAGATCTCCAGGCCGCCCATCGACGGCAGCATGAGGTCCAGCACCACCAGGTCGGGAAGTTCCGCGAGGGCCGCCTCGAGCCCGGCCCGCCCATCGGTCGCGACCTGCACCCGGTACCCCTCGCGCTCCAGATACCGGGCGACCACCTCGGCCACATTCGGGTCGTCCTCGATGATCAGGACCCGGGCGGTCACGGGGGGAGCATCCAACATGGCGTCCATCTTCGCCAGCCGAGGCCGCATCCGGTAGTTGCGGAGCACGAGTTCATTGAATCGTGAGCATCTCGGCGGCGATCTGTAAGGCGTTCGTCGCTAGAACTCCCTCATGCCCGACGTCATCATCCCGGTCCTCGACGAGGCCGCGGCGCTGCCCGCGCTCCTGCTCGGTATGCCGCTCGGATACCGGCCGATCGTGGTCGACAACGGGTCGAGGGACGGCTCCGCCGACGTGGCCGCGACCTTCGGGGCGCAGGTCGTTCACGAGCCGCAGCGCGGCTTCGGTGCCGCGTGCTGGGCCGGGATGGTGGCCGCAGCACCACTCGACGGCGTCGTGTGTTTCATGGACGGCGACGGCTCGCTCGATCCTGGCGACCTGCCGTTGGTTGCCGATCCGATCCTGCGGGCCGAGGCGGACCTGGCACTCGGCGCCCGTCGCCCGACCGAAAAAGGGACATGCCGGTGCTGCCCGGGCGGCGAACCGGCTCGTCGCCTGGGAGGTCCGGCGCCGCAGCGCCACCCAGAAATGCGCCCCTCGACGTCCTCGGCAAACGTCTGCGGCGGATGGTTCCGGAGACCGTTGTCAGGCTGAGAAGTCGGGGACCGCGCCCCGGGCGTCGGTGGCCCGGCCCGCTGGCTCCTCCCACTCCTCCTGGCGCCCAAGCGCCGTCTCGTCGAGCAGGTAGTACGAACCGCCGATCGTCTCCAGCCCTCGGGCGTAGACGGAATAGGTATGGAAGATCAGGTCGCCGTCGCGCAGGAAGCAACTCCGCCCCGGTCCTTCGATTGGCTGTTCGCCCTCGACGTAGCCGCCCGTGCCCGCCTGCTCGTGCTCGGCCTTGGTCCGGAAGTTGTACTCGACCGGCGTGACCGATTCGTCGAGTGTGACGTGGAAGTCGTAGTTGAAGGCGCTGCCGTACGACGAATACCAGGGAAACGACCATCCCTTCCTCGCCTTGTAGCGCTCGATCTTTTCGATCGGAGCTCGCGAGACATACACGAACGTCGTGTCGCGGGCGTGCAGATGGGCCAGGTGCCCGCTCGAGAGTTCGTCGGCACCCGCCGAGCAACTCGGGCACCCGTCTTCCCAACTCGGGTCGAACATGAAGTGACCGACGATGAGCTGCCGGCGGCCCGCGAACAGGTCGACCAGGGTGGCCGGGCCGTCAGGACCGGTGAATGCGTACTCCTTTTCGATCCGCACCATCGGCAGCCGGCGCCGGTCGGCGCTCAGGGCGTCACGTTGCCTGGTGAACGCCTTCTCCTTGGCCAGTAGCTCCTTGCGGGCGGCGAGCCATTCATCGCGCGACACCACGTCGGGAAGGCTCATTTGTCTCTCCTCCAGGTCCTCTTGGGTTTCATAGGTACGACCTGGCAGGGGCGCGGAACTCATCGGCCCGGCTACGGGGGCTACGCCCGGGTCGTGATGAGACTCAGGTTGACGACGAACAGTAGGGCGCCCGCGCTGACACCCATGCAGTGCCAGAACTCGTGGAACCCGAAGTAGTTCGGACGCAGCCTCGGTCGCTGGCGACCGAAGAGCACCGCACCCACGGTGTAGAGCAGGCCCGCCACCAGCACGAGGACGATCCGGATGGGGTTCCTCGCCAGCGAAGGGAGGACGGCCAGGCCGGTCCAACCAAGAATGAGGTACAGCGCCACGCTGAATCTGGGCAGCGGTGTGCTCGGCACGATCGTCAGCGCGACACCGACCAGCGCACCCGCCCAAACGACACCGATGTAGACCCAGCGCCAGGATCCGCTCATCGCCAAGAGGCACATGGGTGTGAATGTGCCCGCGATCAGGACATAGATCATCGAGTGATCGGCTCGCCGCATGAACGTCCGGGCGCGATCGGATCGCGCCACCACGTGGTAGATCGAGCTGGTGAGGTAGCAGAGGATGGCGGCGACGCCATAGACCCACGCCGCGACGGTCGCCTCCACGGAAGTGGCGGAGCGCACCAACCACACCAACGCCCCCACCGAGACCGCCGCCGCCACGGCATGCAGCCGGCCGCGCAGAACCGGGCGCGGCACCGGGTACTTCGTCGGGTCCGTGATGCTCACGGACGAAGTGCCAGCTTTCTGCGGCATTCGTGACTCCTGATGGTTTGGCTGACCCCACGAAATGGGGCGCCACCAGGGTCTGGGGTAGCGCTCCGGTGTCCGCCCAACGGGACAGCCACCGAGCACGTCCGGGAGCTCCCGGCCGTGCCGATGTCAACGGTACACCGCGAGTTCGGACCAACTCCAAGCAGGTCGCTCAGCGGCCGGCCGCTCAGCGACCGTTGTGTTCAGAACGCGATGGTATAGCTACGCGTTTTGAACACAATGAACTCGGGGGCCACCACAGTTATCCTGGTCAGGCCCGACGACGGGTGGCGGAAGGAGCCATGATGGGCGGCATCGAGCTGCCGGCCGCCCGGTTCGACGATCTGAGCAGCACCGGGGGTTCGTTTCGGCTCGAAGGTTGCCTGGGCGAGGTGGTGGCGCACCGCCCCGAGGAGGTGGCCGGCGCGCTGGCGGCTGTCGAAGCGGCCGCCTGCGAGGGTCGTTGGGCCGCAGGGTTCGTGAACTATGAGGCCGCTCCGGGACTCGACGCGGCTATGGCCGTGAGGCGGCCGGACCCGGCCGTGGAACAGCCGCCGCTCGTCTGGTTCGCCTTGTTCCGGAGGCGGCGAGCCGTCGACCCGCCGGAGCCGCCCCACGAGCGCCCGCTCGTGGCCGACTGGATCGTCGATGTCGATCCCGACTCCTACCGGGAGCGGGTGGGACGTACCCGCGCCTACATCGGCTCCGGCGACGCGTACCAGTTGAACCTGACCCATCGATGGCGGTCGCCGGCCACCGGTGACCCCTGGATGCTGTACCGCCGCCTCATGGCGGCCCAACGACCGGCGTACGGCGCCTTTGTGGACACCGGGCGTTGGGCGGTCGCCAGCGCGTCACCTGAATTGTTCTTCCACTGGCAGGCCGGCGTTCTGACCTGCCGGCCCATGAAGGGGACGGCACCTCGGGGCCGCTGGACGGAGGAGGACCGGGCGATCGGGTCCGCGCTCGAGTCTTCAGGAAAGAACCGGGCCGAGAACGTCATGATCGTCGACCTGGTCCGCAACGACCTGGGCCGGGTGGCGGAGTACGGCACGGTGGCGGTCAACGACCTCTTCCGGCTGGAGCGGTACCCCACGGTGTGGCAGCTGACGTCGGAAGTCACGGCCCGAACTCGACCCGGCACCACCCTCGTCGACGTCTTCCGCGCGCTGTTTCCTTGTGGATCGGTGACCGGGGCACCGAAGCACCGGACGATGGCGCTGATCACCGAACTCGAGAGTGATCGCCGGGGGATCTATTGCGGCGCCATCGGCTTCGTCGGGCCCGGCGAGGCCCGGTTCAACGTGGCCATCCGTACAGCCGTGGTCGACCAGGCGACCGGCAAGGGGCTGTACGGCAGTGGGGGCGGAATCGTTTGGGACTCCGATTCGGAGCAGGAGTATGCCGAGGCCCGGACCAAGGCGGAGATCCTCTTCACGTCTACGCCGCCGTTCGACCTCATCGAAACCATGGCCTTCGTGCCCGAGGAAGGTGTGCGCAACCACGACCGTCACCTCCGACGCCTGGCAGGGTCGGCGGAATATTTCGGATATCCGTTCTGTCACGGCACAATCAGCGCTCGGTTGAAGGCGCGCACCCAGTCGTTGGACGAACCCACACTCGTCCGGCTGTCTCTCGCAAGCTCGGGCCGGACCTGGATCGAAACGGGAACCCTGCCAGTCGCCACCTCGAGGGCACCGGTGCGGCTCGTGATCGATGAGCTGTCGGTCGACTCGTCCGACGTCAGTCTCTTCCACAAGACGAGCCGGAGGCGTCCCTATTCGGAACGCCGGGCCCGTCACCGTGAGGCCGACGACGTCGTGCTGGTCAACGAGCGGGGCCAGGTGACCGAAACCACGGTGGCCAACCTGGCGGTGTGCCTGGGCGGACGGTGGTGCACCCCGCCCCTCGACAACGGTTGCCTGCCAGGCGTGCAGCGAGCGCTCCTTGTCGAAGATGGAACCCTCGCCGAACGCAGCATCTCGGTGGCCGAGCTGCAGGCCGCGGCCCAGATCGCGCTGGTCAGCTCGGTGCGAGGCTGGCGCCCCGCGGTGCTGCTTCCTCAGGGCTAGAGGGCGAGCTCCCGGTGGCACTCCACGACGGCTTGGTAAGCCTGCTCCAACTCTTGCTTGGCGCCGTCGACGGCCTCGGCCGGGGCGGGTTCGGGGGCCCACCGGCGCGGCAGCTGCTCGGTCGCCAGGAGCGATTCGATCGCTTGGGAGGCGTTGCGCAGGCGGTGATGCACGATGCGCAGGCGCTGGCGCTCCTCGGCGCTGAAGTCTCCGGTTCGACGGGGCGGGTCCTCGGTCATTTCGGCGCTGAGGCTACACCGGTAATTCATTCGCCCGGCTGGGTGAAAGAAGGTACAAATGAGGGCACGACATTTTCCCGGCACCGAAAGGAGGCACGTTGGTTTTCGACATCACTCTGATGGCATCCATTCCTGCCTGCCGATCGGACGCCGGCCTTCGGACTCCCTGAGCCGGCCGTTCCGCCGTTCAGGCAGTGCCGCGTCTCAGTGACGCGGCGTCCCTGACCCAGGTCATCACCACCCCGAAGGAGCACGACCATGTTGAACGCCCAGATAGCGCGCGCCCGCATCGCCGACCGAAACGGCCGTGCCGAGCACGTCGCCACCAACCGCTGGCTGCTCGAATCGAGCCGGCCCGAGAAGCATCCGCATCGTCACCGGTGGCGCAGCCACCGGATCTGGAGCACCGCCGCAGAGCGGACGCCGATCCAGGCATGACATTGCCAACAAGACGCGACGAAGGGCGGAGTTCCTCCGCCCTTCGTCGCGTTGTCTCATCGTCTGGATGCCCTCGAAAACCACATCGACCAACTCGTGGCGCTCACCCCGGGCGCACCACCCACCAACCCCGACGGATATACCGTGCCAACCGATTGCGATGAGTCCGGGCTCCTTCGGTCGTCCCACCTGCTGAAACGACGGACTGCGAGCCCTACGAGAGGAATCCCATGCCGACCCCGACCTCCAACAACAGGATCGCCTTTCGCGCCACGATCGATCTCAATGGGAAGACGGCCACTGGGATCGTCGTGCCGGAGGCGATGGTCACGGCGCTGGCGGCCGGCAAGCGCCCCAAGGTGCAGGCCACCATCAACGGGTACACCTATCGGAGCAGCGTGGCGTCGATGGGCGGCCGATTCCTCCTTCCGGTGAGCGCCGAAATCCGGGCCGCGGCCGGCGTGGCGGCGGGCGACGAGGTCGATGTTGGCCTCGAAGTCGACCTCGAAGTCCGCCAGGTGACGGTGCCGCCGGAGCTGGCGGCGGCCCTTGACGCGGACGAGCGCGCCCGAAGCCGCTTCGATGGCCTGTCCAACAGCGCCCAGCTGCGCTACGTGCTGTCGGTCGACGGCGCCAAGACCGAGGACACCCGGCTCCGGCGCATCGCCAAGGCGTTGGCGGAGCTCCGAGGAGACGCCGCGCCGTAGGCGACACCCGCGATGAGTTCGGGGCCGATCCGTCGTCCTACCCCCGAGCGCGCCCACCGCGGGACCGCGCCAGACCCTGAAGTCGGAGGCATATCGATGACCGCCGTCGTAGAGTGTTCCCCCGTGGCGGTTCGATCTGAATCTCTCGAGGGTGTGTTCCGACCCGAGGATCTCGAGCAGTACCGGCGGGAACTGACTGGGTACTGCTACCGGATGATGGGTTCCGGCTTCGAGGCCGAGGACGCCGTCCAGGAGACGATGGTCCGGGCCTGGCGCTCCTTCGACAGCTTCGAGGGTCGTTCGGCGGTGCGCTCGTGGGTCTATCGCATCGCCACCAATGTGTGCCTGGACATGCTGCGGGGCCGCCAACGGCGAGCCCGGCCCATGGAGATGGGGCCCTCGTCGCCCGCCGATCCGACCCACCTGGGGCCGCTGCTCCCGGAGAACCTGTGGGTGACGCCGATTGCCGATTCGCGCGTCCTGCCGGAGACCGGCGATCCCGCCGAGCTGGCCGAGGCGAAGGAGACCATCCGCCTGGCATTCGTCACGGCGCTCCAGCATCTCCCCGCCCGTCAGCGAGCGGTGTTGATCCTCCGGGAGGTTCTCCGGTGGCAGGCGACCGAAGTGGCGGAATTGCTGGATACGAGTGTCGCCTCGGTCAACAGCGCGCTCCAGCGCGCCCGGGCGACGCTCGCCAGCCGCGATCTCAGTGCCGGGACCGGGCAATCCATGGATGCCGACCAACAGGATCTCCTCGCCCGCTATGTCGACGCCTTCGAGCGCTACGACATCGAACGCCTGGTGGCCCTGCTGCATGAGGACGCCGTCCAGTCGATGCCGCCCTACGCCATGTGGATGCGGGGCCGTGACGAGATCGGGCGCTGGTTCCTCGGTGCTGGTATCGGCTGCGCCGGGTCTCGCCTGATCGCCACGGAGGCGAATGGCTGCCCGGCGTTCGGGCAGTACCGGGTGGATCCGAACGGCGGACACACGCCGTGGGCGATCCAGGTCATCGAAGTGTCAGGTGACCGGATCTCCGCGTTCAACGCCTTCCTCGACACGAACCTGTTCCCGGCCTTCGGACTCCCCACCCACCTCGACGACTAACCCGTCGGCACTCCCGACGACGTCGGCGAGGCCCACGAGATGCAGTAGCTCGCACAGCGCCCGCGACGGCTGGCGCAGCTGCACCGAGTAACCGAGCCGTCGGGCGGCCAACTGGAGTCGCGCCACCCGCTCGACGACCGACAGGTCGATTGGCTCGTCAACCGGCAAGCGCCAGGTGGCCACCTCGACGCCGGCGCGCACCAGCGACAGCGCCAGCGTCGCGTGCGGCTCGTCGTCGTGTCGTCGCGGCACACCGCTATGACGACCAGAGCCGGCAAAACTCATCGAGATCCGCTTGGCCCCCCCGCAGCGCCTGCGCGCCGCCCGCCGCCGACACCGAAGGCGTCGAAGTGGAGGAACTCATCGAGATCCGCGTTCCCGACGAAACCGAGGACCTCGACCACTCGTTCGTCACCACCGACTGGGCTCGACGCTGGCCCGCGGAGGAGGCTTGGCGGGCTCGGCGACGGTAGCTTCGCGATTCGTGACGGTGCCAGAGTTACGCCAGATCAACCTGGTCGCCCGGGAGATCGATGCGTCGGTCGCCTTCTCGGCCGCGGGATACCGCGCCCAGCAGGCGCCCTACGACGCGTTCTGGGGGGCCCGCTACGCCATCGTCGAAGATCCCGACGGCAACGCGATCGGGCTCATGGGTCCGGCCGATGCCGACAGCCGGTACTGGCCCCCGACGACGCCACCGAAGGTCTGATAATGGCGCCCGGCGCCCACCGGATTCTCCTGATCTCCGGCAGCATGCGGCGGGGTTCGACCAACACGGCACTTCTCAGCACCATCCAGTCGATCGCGCCCGCCAGCCTAGAGGTGGCGCTGTACCACGGCCTGGGTGACCTGCCGCATTTCAACCCCGACGACGATGTCGAGTCGCTTCACCCCGCCGTCGCCGCCCTCCGGGCCCAGATCGCGTCCACTGAGGCGGTGGTGTTCTCCACCCCGGAATACGCCGGTGCCCTCCCTGGGTCGTTCAAGAACCTCCTCGACTGGACCGTCGGCGGGGGCGAGATCTACCAGAAGCCGGTCGCCTGGCTGAACGCCTCCGGTGCGCCGACGGGCGCCACCAAGGCCCACGACTCACTGCGAATCGTGCTCGGCTACGTGGGCTCGATCCTCGTCGAGGAGGCGTGCGCCCACGTACCGGTACCCCGCGATGCCATCGGGACCGACGGCCTGATCGCCGACCCGGCCATCAGGAACCGGATCCTCGACGCCCTGGCGGCGCTTGAAGCCCACCTCGACAAGTCTCCTTAGAGCCACGACGTCGGTCAAAACCCGGCAGCCCGGGAACATCGGGGCATCGGCCGCAATATCCTCGACACCATGAGCCGGCCGACGACAAGAGCCCAGGGGTAGGTCCGCTCGTCGTGGCCCGCGCCTCGCCCGCCAGGCGGACCAAGATCGTGGCCACAATCGGCCCGGCGTCGGCCGATCCCGCGCTCCTGGTCCAGATGATCCACGCGGGAATGGACATGGCCCGCTTGGGACTGGCTCACGAGCCGGTGGAGGCGAGCATCGCCAAGATGCGGCTGATCCGGGGCGCCGCCGAGGTGTGCGGCCGCCACATCGGCGTGCTGGCCGACCTCCCGGGACCCAAGGTACGGGCCGGCTCGTTTCCCGCCGAGGGAGTGGCACTGAGCGAGGGCGCTCAGGTGGGACTGGTTCCCGAAGGTGGCAGCAGCGGCCCGACCGTGATCGGCATCGACTATCCGCGACTCCTGCAGGACATCGAACCGGGGGACCTCATCGCGCTGGGTGACGGCGGTGTCACCCTGCTGGTCGAAGCGGTCGAGCCCAGTGGTGCCGTCGCTCGGGTGCGCAGCGGTGGGGTGTTGCGAGGCCGGCCGGGAGTGAACCTTCCGCCCGAGAAGTTCTCCATCCCCACACCGACGCCTGAGGATATGAGGCTGCTCGACGCGGTCACCGAAGCGGGCGTCGATGCCGTCGCGATCTCGTTCGTCCGCACCTCGGCCGATGTGCGGGCGGTGCGAAACGCCGTCGGGCCCGACGGTCCCATGTTGGTCGCCAAGATCGAAACTCCCGCGGCGGTGGACGATCTCGACGCCATCATCGAGGCGTCCGATGGCGTGATGGTGGCTCGGGGCGATCTCGGGGTGCGAATCCCCCTCGAGCGAGTTCCCCACATCCAGAAGCGGATCATCCGCAGCGGCGTGTCCCGGGCGCTGCCGGTGATCACCGCCACTCAAATGCTCGAATCGATGATTCAGGCCCCTACACCGACGCGCGCCGAGGTCTCCGACGTCGCCAACGCCGTGCTCGACGGCAGCAGCGCCCTCATGCTCTCGGCCGAGACCGCGGTCGGCCATGACCCCGTGGCCGCGGTGGCGTGGATGGCCCGAATCGCCTTGGCCGCGGAACAGGAATTCGACTACTACGCATGGGGTAGCGAGCTGGGGCGCCGCCACGGCGCATCCGGCGAGGCGCCGAACGCGACGAGGATCGTCTCGGCCATCACCGCCGCGGCGTGGCGAGCCGCCTACGACGCCGACGCATCGGCGATCATCTGCGCCACCCGCTCGGGCACCACGGCCCGCTCGATCTCCCGGTTCCGCCCCCCGGTTCCGGTCGTGGCGGTCACACCATCTCTGCGAACGGCCCGGCAGCTCTCGGTCGCCTGGGGCATCCAGTCGGTCCTCGACCAGGAACGGTCGTCGATCGACGACATCGTGTGGTTCTCCGTGAAGGCCGCCGTCGAAGCCGGCGCCTGCCGGCCCGGCGACATCGTGGTGGTCCTGGTCGGATTCCCCGATGAGCTCGAGCCAGCCACCGATGTTCTTCGTTTGGTGCGAGTCCATTGACGGTGCGTGGTCCCCCATGAAGCGCCTGGCGAACATCCCGACGCTTGCCCGCGCGCCCGCTGCGCCGGCAATCAACTTCTGCTGAAGGGGCCTCCATGTCCAACCGTCATT
Source organism: Acidimicrobiaceae bacterium (assembly GCA_030838045.1). Lineage (GTDB taxonomy): Bacteria > Actinomycetota > Acidimicrobiia > Acidimicrobiales > Palsa-688 > JALYXV01. The sequence continues at coordinate 36,382 of JAUTXN010000137.1, read as the reverse complement.
CCTTCCGGGCTCGGACCCGCTATCGCTTTGACACCACGCTTGCGTCCGGCACGGTCGGAGTCATCGTCTGGCTGGCGGCCATTACCGCCGCGGTGGTGCTTCTGACGGGCGTCATCGTGTCGGTGGCCGGTATCACCATGCACCCCAACAAGCAGACCAGCGTCCTGGAGGCCCTCTGGGAGAACATGTTGCGGTCGATCGATCCGTCGGCCATGCAGAGCGACGAAGGTTGGCCCCTCCGTCTGCAGTCGCTCTTCGTCGTGCTGTTCGGCATCCTCGTGACCAGCTCCCTGATCGGTTTGGTCGCGACGGGCATCGATCGCCGGGTCACCGAACTTCGCAAGGGACGCAGCCAGGTGCTGGAGGAGGGCCACACCCTGGTCTTGGGTTGGTCGGAGAAGATCTTCCCGGTCATCTCCGAACTCGTCGTCGCCTACCGGGGCCAGCGAAGGAGTTGCATCGTCGTGCTGGCCCCTCGGGACCGGGTGGAGATGGACAGCGAAATCCGTGCCCGCATCCCCGACCTTGGTCGAACGCGCATCGTGTGCCGCAGCGGCGATCCCTCGAGCCCCGCCGATCTGGCCCGCACCAGCCCCTACGAGAGCCGTTCGGTCATCGTGCTGGCGAGCAACTACGACGACGGCGACGCCCAAGCCATCGGCACCGTGCTGGCGCTGATGGACGACGACCGCTTCGCCAACCTTCGAGTGGTGGCCGACTGCCTGTACCCGGAGAACGCCGAGGCGCTGCGCGAAGCAACCGACGGGGCGGCGATCACCATCGCATCGTCGGACGTCATCGCCCGAGTCACGGCCCAGGCGTGTCGGCACAGCGGCCTTGGTGCGGTGTTTCAGGAGCTGCTCGACTTCGAAGACGTCGAAATTCAGTTCGACGAGAGCCGGGCGCTGGAGGGACGCCGGTTTGGCGACCTGGTGCTCAGCTATGAGACCGCGTCTGCCATCGGGGTCCGTACCGCGGCCGGCCTGGTGCGACTGAATCCCTCCGACGACTTCGTGTTCGGACCGGGTGACGCGACCATCGTGGTGGCCTGTGACACGGACCATCTTGGCTTGCGGCGAGAGGCGGAACCGCCACCCGTGGCGCCGCCTCCGATCAGCGCCAGTATCGGTCAGCCGGCACGGATACTGATGGTCGGTTGGAACCCTCTGGCTCCACGGATCGTCTCCGAACTGGACCTCTGGGTACCCCCCGGTTCCCTGCTCCGGGTTCTGGTCGACGAGACACTCATCCCGGACGGCTCCGTTGACGTTCCTGGTTTGCGCAACCTCGAGCTGCTGGTCACACGGACGCGAACATCGGCCCCCATGCAGGTCGGGGCCTTGGCGGCCGCCGAGCATTACGAGCGCGTCGTAGTGCTGTGCTACCGCACCGACGTGACACCCGAGTCCGCCGATGCGAGAACCCTCATGACCCTCCTACAGCTCCGCAAGTTCAGGCGCAACCACCCCGACGTCGGTGCCGACATGAGCATCGTGTGCGAGGTGCTGGACATCCGCAACGTCGAACTGGCACGGATTGCCGGGGCCCACGACCTGATCGTCAGCGAGCGGCTCACCGCCCTGATGCTGTCCCAGCTGGCCGAGATACCGGAGCGGGAGAAGGTTTTCGAAGACTTGTTCGACGTTCAGGGATCCGAAATCGGCACCCGGCTGGTGAGCGACTACACCGTCGCCTCGTCGGCGTTGCCCTATGGCTCCTACGTGGCGGCTGCGCAGCGGTGCGGCCACCTGGCGATCGGCTATCAATCGGTCGCGGCTGCCGGCGGGCGGGCCGAGGGCATCATCCTCAACCCTGCAAAGGCCGCGTCGGTCGAGTTGCAGCCGAACGACCGTCTCATCGTCGTGGCACCCCACCGAATCGTCGACGCCGACATCGCACCGACTGCTACCAGCAATCCCGTCAACCATCCCGCATGAGCGCCATGAACTCGTCCTCACCTCGTGACAACGGAAACGGGGCTCACCACGCTGTGAGCCCCGCATCCAGTCGTCGAGGTTGAGGTCGAAGAACTTGCAGTTAGACGATCTCGTCCTGATAAACCCGGCGCCTCGGTCCGGTCTCGATGACCGTCTCGCGGGTGCTGTGGAAGCCGCCCCAGCTGCTCCAGAAGATCAGCGACAGCACCGCTCCGATGGCACCAACGACCATAAGGATCAGGCCGATCGTGTGCAGATTGAAACCCTGCGTTTGGACGTCGACTGCGAAGCTCAAAATAGCGCCAACTGCAATAAGGAAGATGCTCGTCCCGAGTCCCATTGGATTCTCCGTTCTTGTCCTGTAATTCGATTGACGAGGGCGTACCCGCTTCCTTCGTCGGATAATCAATGGGACCGCAATACGACATTCTCCGCCGAATGCGCAAATCGGTTGTCGGCGGCATGATCAGCCGATAGGCGTGTTCTCGCACAGCGGGCATTCGATCTCGCTACCGATGTGCGCCACCCGCTCCTCCTCGATGAGCACCCAGGGCCGCAGCTGGAAGGGCGGGCGGTGCCGGATGTGCTGGTCGTGCGAGCACGACAACTCGGCGACCCAGTCGCCGTGCTCATCTTCGTGGAAGCCCACAATGATGCGCCTCAACGGCCGTGCCGCAGCGGGACAGACATGCGGCGCACCAACCTCGAGGAGGCCGCCGCAACCGTCGCAGACTTGGTTGGCCCAACAAGGTGCGTCGCCGGCGTCGCAGACATCGTCGGCCACGTTCGTCAGACCTGGTCGGCTGCGCGTTGCAGTTCCGCGGAATCGATCTTGGTCATTGAGAGCATCGCCTTCATGACACGCTGCGACTTCTCCGGATCCGGGTCGCGAATCAGCTCGTCCAAGACGGTGGGGATGACCTGCCACGACACGCCGTACTTGTCTGTGAGCCAGCCGCATGGGCCCTCCTGGCCGCCTTCGGAGAGCTTGGCCCAGAACTCGTCGACCTCGGCCTGCGACTCGCAGTTCACCTGGAATGAGATCGCTTCGTCGAAGGTGAACTCCGGACCGCCGTTCAACGCCACGAACTCCTGCCCGTCGAGCTCGAAGGTCACGGTCATGACCATCCCCTCGGGGCGTGGGCCCGAGGACCCGTAACGGGTGACGTCAACGATGCGCGAGTTGTCGAAGATGCTGGTGTAGAACGTCGCCGCCGCCTCGCTTTCGGTGTCGAACCACAGACAGGGGGTGATCTTGGTCAGCTTTGGCATTTCTCGTCCTCCCTACGCCTGCCCGGGGCCGGGCGCTGTGCATTTGTCTATGAGACGAGCCATGGCACGCCGACTCATCGGTGCGGTGATCTCAGGCCGAGTGAAGTGAGATCTGACCGTCCTCGACGAGGATCGAGCGGTCGAACTCGATGGCCTCGAGAAGCCAACGATCGTGGCTCACACAGATCAACGTTCCTTCGAAGGCATTGAGGGCCACCTCCAGCTGCTCGATGGCTGGGAGGTCGAGGTGGTTGGTGGGTTCGTCGAGCACCAGACAGTTGATGCCTCCGGCCACGAGAACCGCCAGGATCAGCCGGGTGCGCTCCCCCGGCGACAACGCGGACAGCGGCCTGCTGGTGTGCTCTGCCCCGAGACCGAATTTGGCCAACAGGGAGCGGGCTTCGGCCTGCAGCAGCCCGGTGGCCGCCACGAAGCTGGGGAGGACGATCCCCGCCGGTGTCGCCAGACCGGCCCGTCCCTGGTCCAGGTTCCCGAACACCACCGATGGCCCGGACCACCGCTGACCGGCGGCCAGCGGCAGCTCGCCGAGGATGGCCCGCAGCAGGGTGGTCTTGCCTGCCCCGTTGGGACCGAGAATGGCGACCCGCTCCGCCCAACCGATCTCCAGGTCGACCGGGCCGAGTGAAAACGATCCCCGCTCGGCCACCGCTCCCGCGAGGCGGACCACGACATCGCCCGAACGCCGCTCGGGCGCCAACGAAAGCTGGAGTTGCCAGCCTTCCCATGGTTTGGCAGTGGCATCGGTGCGCTCGAGTCGCTCGAGACGTTTCTCGCTGGCCCGCACCTTGGCGGCCTGTTTCTCTGTGCGGTCCTGGAAGAATCCCTGCTGGGCCTTGTCATGGTCGCGGGGCTTGCGCTTTCGGGCCGCCACGCCGTGCTCGGACCACGTGCGCTGCGTGCGGATCCGATCGTTCAACCGGCGACGCTCCTCGCTGTAGCGGCGGAAGGCCTCTTCCTGCTGGCGGCGCCCAAGGGCCCGGGCCTCGACATAGTCCGTCCAACCTCCGGCGTATTCGACCGACCGATGGCTCTCTTCGGCGATCTCGACGATCCGGTTCACCGACCGATCGAGGAATGCCCGGTCGTGCGACACCACGGCCACGCCACCGGTCACCCCGGCGAGGAAGCGCTCCAACTGGTCCAAACCCGAGAAATCGAGATCGTTGGTGGGCTCGTCGAGCAGGAAGACATCGAAGCGGGACAACAAGATCGACGCCAGTCCCGCCCGGGCCGCCTGGCCACCGGAGAGATCGGTCACCGCCACGCCCAAGCGGTCGCCCAGGCCGACCTCGGCGCACACCGACGCCGCCCGGCTCCCGAAGTCGTCCCCGCCTCGGGCCAAGAAGGCGTCGAGGGCGTCGGTGTAGCCCTCCACCGCCGAAGGGTCGGTCTCCAGAAGCGCAGTGAAGCGGTCGAGGTCGGCCGACGCCGCCGTCACCCCGGTACGGCGCGAGAGGTAGTCGAGCAACGTCTCGCCCGCCACCGCGTCGGGCTCCTGTTCGAGGTAGCCGATCGACAGCGACGCCGGCATCCTCTCGACCATTCCCGAATCCACGGATTCGAGGCCGGCCAGCACACGCAAGAGGGTGGTTTTGCCAATGCCGTTGGGTCCGACCAGTCCGACCCGACTCCCCGGGCCGACCGCCAGGTTGACCTGATCCAAGATGACCTGGCTACCTCGGCTCACCGAAACGCTCTTGGCCGCCAACACGACCACCGGACCCTACCGGGCCGCCGTCGCAAATCCGCGCCCTGCACGCCGGCTCAGTGCAGACTCACGTCATGGATTCGGCCACCCACCACCGCGACCGCGACCGCGAAGCGTCACCTGCACCGGGCACCCTGTCCCAGTCGCCGCACGGCATCTTCTCGAGCTGCCCGCACTGTGACGCCCAGATGCGACCGGAGCATGCGCACTACCGGTGCCCCCACTGCGGCTGGCGGGACTCGTGCTGCGACTGAAGGCGGCACGTCGGATGGCGGCCGCCGGGTGCGCGGTCGTGGTCGCCGTCGGTGGCTGCACCCACGGCCGCCAAGCGGGGCCCGGGACCTCCGACAAGCGCTCGGCCCCGACATCGAAGCCGAGCCCGACCGCGGCGCCGACCACCGAGCCCCCCGGTACCTTCACAATCGACACGACCGGCGATCTCCTCATGCACGAACCGGTCACGCAGGCCGCCCGAGCCTTGGCTGGCGGCCAGGGATACGACTTCCGACCCCTCCTGGCCCAGGTGCGCCCCATCCTCGCGGCCGCCGACCTGGCGGTCTGCCACATGGAGACGCCACTGTCGCCCGACGACAAGAGGATCAGCTATTACCCGAGCTTCAACGCACCCAATGAGATTGCAGCCGCCGCCAGTTGGGCCGGCTTCAAGACGTGCACCACGGCTTCCAACCACTCGCTCGACCAGGGCGCGGCGGGGGTTCAGGCCACGCTGGACGCGCTGGACGCGGCGCACCTGCTCCACGTGGGCACCGCCCGCAGTGCCTCCGAACGGTCGTGGCAGATCTATGACGTCCGTGGCGTCCGCGTCGCCCATCTGGATTACACGTACGGGCTCAACGGAATTCCGGTGCCGAAAGACAAGCCGTGGCTGGTCGACATCATCGACACCCGCCGCATCTTGGCCGATGCCCATCAGGCCCGGTTGGCCGGGGCGCAGTTCGTCATGGTGGCGCTGCACTGGGGCCAGGAGTACCAGTCGGCGCCGACGGCGCAACAGAAGGCGCTGGCCCAGGCCTTACTGGCGTCACCGGACATCGACTTCCTCTACGGCTGCCACGTGCATGTGGTGCAGCCGATCGAGCGGATCAACGGCAAATACGTCGTCTACGGCGTGGGCAATTTCCTGTCGAAGCACGCGCCGTGCTGCGATACGCCCCAGACCCGAGACGGCATCATCATGCGAGCCACGGTGGCCAAAGAGGGCGACCGCTATGTGGTCACCCAGATCAAGTACACCCCGACGTTCGTCGATCCACAGACAATGACCGTCCTTCCCGTCCCCGAGGACCTGAAGATGCCGGGCTTGGACCCGGGTCTGCGCCAGCAACTCCTCGACTCGAGTCAGCGCACCGAGACTGCGATCAACTCGCTGCACACCGACCAACTCGGTGTCCAGATCGACAGCGGGAGCTGAACGAAGCCGACGGCAGACGGGCCGACGGCCAACCGGTCAACGCGGCCGGCGGGCAGACCGGCAGACCGGCAGACCGGCAGACCGGCCGATGGGAGACCGGCCGACGGTCAAACGGTCAACGCGGCCGACCGCCGAGCGGATCCGTCGATCGGCTCAGAGCAGCTCCGGCGCCTCGGCCCGCGACGGCGCCCGGGCTGGCGGCGGCCGGCGCAGGACCAGAGTCAAGGCGACCAGCGCGACACCGATGCCGAACATCTGGACCGCGGTGAGCGGCTCGGACAGCAAGACGGCGGCGCCGATCACCCCGACCACCGGGATTCCCAGGGTAAGCGTGGAGGCCAGTGCGATCGAGCTGTACCGGTGGGCCCAGTTGACGAGGAGGTGGCCGCCGCCGGGCACGAGCACCATGACCATGATCCAGCCGACGGTGGCCAGGTCGGGCACGCTCAGGTCGGACGGCTGCGCCAGGGCCAGCGGCGCGATCACGAACGCCGCCACGACCGTCATGGCCGCCTGGTACTCCAGGGCGCTGAGCTTCTGGCGGGCCTGCTTCGAGGCGACGAAGTAGTACGACCAGGCGAACAGCGACACCGCCGCGGCCAGGTCCCCGAAGAGGGTCCGGCCCGCACCGGCCGACGACCCGACGATCGCGATCACGACACCCACCACGGCGACGGCCGTCCACCCGACCATCCGGCGACTCAACCGCTCGGCGAACAGGGGACCCGCCACCAGGAACACCAAGGCGGGCTGCAGCGCCGTGATCACGCTGGCGTCAGCCACGGACGTGTGCTTGAGCGAGACGAAGAACAGCGCCATGTCCAAGCCGAACGCAATACCGCCCGGGGCGGCGGCCAGGATCATCTGCCTCGTCAGACGGCCTCCGGCCACGCGCAGCACGATCGAATAGACGACCGCCCCCACGACCAGCCGGTAAAACGCCAACGCCAGCCCGGGGAGGCGGATGTACTTGACCAGAACGTTGCCCATGCCCCAGAAGAAGACCGCAGTGACGACCGCGGCGGTGCCCAGCCCCGTGCTGGCGGTGGGTTCATCGGTCTCTCGGGCCACCCAGCGAAACTAGCGGTCATCGCCGATCACGGCTCCGATGCGGCGAGGGCGGTGAACACTGACGTCACCAGCCACCGCGACGAGCTACGACGCGACGAGCGACGAAGCTACGACGCGACGACGCTACGAAGGTTGGTCGGGTTCGAGGCGGTAGCCCCGACCGGCGATCGCCTGGAGCGCCACACCGGCTGGCCCGAGCCGGCGGCGAAGGCGGCCGATGGCCACTTCGAGCAGGTGCGGATCGGTATCGGGGCATCCCCACACCCGGGTGAGGAAGGTCTCACGGCCCACGACCGCCCCAGGCTTGCGGGCCAAGAGATCCAGGATCGCCCGCTCTTTGGGCGCCAGCTGGTCGACGGCACCGTCGAGTTCGATGGCGCCGCCCTGTACGACCACCTCGTGGCCCCCCAGGCGGTAGACCCGTCGACGTTGGCTGAGGTGATCCCCCAGCGCCCGGACCAGGAGCCCGAGACGGCCCACCGACGGCGTCAAGGGGTCGTCCACGCCTTCCTGGCGGGCACCTTCGGCGCAGACCGGTCCGACACAGGCCGCGGTGACCGGACCATTCAGGGCCTGGCGGAGGAGGTCGGCGTCTCCGGGAGCTTCGGCCATGGCGAACAGGTTGTGCACCGCCGGCGCGCTGGTGAAGGTGATGGCGTCGAGCTGTCCCGAGCAGGCGGCCCTGACCAGCCGGCGCGCCGGTTCGAGGTCGGCAGGGACCCGCCATCGGTACACCGGCACGGTGACGACGGTCGCTCCCGCGCCAGTCAGCACCTCGACCAGCTCTGGACTCTCCATCCCGTATTCCTGCACCGCGACGCGCCGGCCCTTCAACGGCTCGGCGAGCAGGATGTCAGTCAGAGCTTGCATCTGCTCGGTGGGTGACCGTTGCCAGACGTCGAGCCCGCCGATCTGCAGTGCCGCTGCGGCCTTCGGACCCCGAGCGACGATGCGGGCCCGGCCCAGCGCAGCCGTGAGCTCGTTGACCACGCCCCATGTCGTCGCCGTGTCGAGCCAGGCCCGCATACCGATCCCCGTGGTCGCCACCAGGTAGTCCGGAGGTTGGTCGATCAGGGCCCGGGTGGCCAGTCGCAGGTTGTCGTCGGAGGCCAGGTAGAGGGTCGTGATGGTCGGCCCGTGGACGATCGTCGCCCCACGGCGTGACAGCAATTCGGCTTGTTCCTCCCAGCGCCGGTCGGCGGTGATGCCGACAACGAAGCCGTCCAGCGGACGTAAGGACATTGGGTAATTCATACTGAGGCGGGTCCGTGAACGGCTCGTTCCCGTTTGATGTCCATCTGGAGAACGGGTGCTGACGTCCACCTGATCGACACCTGATCGACTCCTGATCGGCACCTGATCGGCACCTGATCGGCACCTGATCGGCTGCCGGTGCCGGAGCGCGAGTCCGACAGGTTGGGGTCAGAAAGCTCACATCCACCAGCGGCGCCGGCGTGCGGGACTGGACCACGACGATTCACCGGGCGGCAACGGCCGGAACACAGAAGTCGTCTTTCCTGATCGACATGAGCACGGTCATCGATGCCCCCACCACAGCCGACGCCTTGGACTCCCCGACCATCGCCACGGTCGATCCCCCTCGCCGTGGTCATTGGATCGACCGCTGGGAGCCCGACGACGAACAGTTCTGGGGTGAGACAGGACAGAAGATCGCCAAGCGAAACCTGGCGCTCTCCATCTTCGCCGAGCACATCGGATTCAGCGTCTGGGTCATCTGGACGATCATCGTCATCAACCTGGCCAACATTGGCATCACGATGTCGCTGTCAGAGCAGTTCATGCTCACGCTGGTGCCCAACCTCATCGGGTCGATCCTGCGGATCCCCTACACCTTCGCCGTGCCCCGCTTCGGCGGCCGGGCGTGGACCACGATCAGTGCCTCGCTGCTGTTCATCCCCGCCGTACTGCTGGCGGTGGTCGTGCCGAGCGGCTGGCTGGCCCACCAAAGTCACAGCGGTCAGTTCTGGGTGCTGTTCCTCTGCGCCGCCACCGCCGGGCTCGGCGGCGGCAACTTCTCGTCGTCGATGGCGAACATCTCGTTCTTCTATCCGGAGAAGAAGAAGGGCTTCGCCCTCGGCCTGAACGCCGCAGGGGGCAACCTCGGCGTCGCCGTGGCCCAGCTGTTCGTGCCCTTGGTGATCATCATCGGAGTCGCCTCCAAGGCCGTCAAGCTGCCCAAGCACCAGGTGCACCTGGCCTACGCCGGGCTGATGTGGTTGCCCCTCATCGCCATCGCATCGATCGGCGCGTGGGTCTTCATGGACAGCCTCACGCAGGCCAAGGCCGACACCAAGTCCTACGTCATGGCACTGCGCAATGGCCAGACCTGGATCATGTCGGTGCTGTACATCGGCACGTTCGGGTCGTTCATCGGCTTCTCGTTCGCCCTCCCGCTGGTCATCAAGAACACCTTTCCGGAGTTCCTGGCCGGGCACCCCTTCATCGCCACCTACCTGGCGGGGCTGGGCTTCGTCGGCGCCCTCATCGGTTCGCTGTCCCGGCCGGTCGGCGGCTGGCTGTCCGACCAGGTCGGCGGGGCCCGGGTCACCCTGGTCGTCTTCATTGGCATGGCGGTGTTCACCGCAGCGGCGATCGTCGGGGTCGAGAACCGCAGCTTCGCACTGTTCTTCGGCTCCTACATGGTGATCTTCTTCTTGAGCGGCCTGGGCAACGGGTCCACCTACAAGATGATCCCTTCGATCTTCGCCCTGCTCGGTCGCACGCACGCGGCCGAGACCGGTGCCGAGCCGGCTGCGGCGGCGGTCGAGTACAAGCGCCGGGCGGCCGCGGTCATCGGCATCGCGGGCGCCATCGGGGCCTTCGGCGGGGTGCTCATCCAAGTGGCGCTGCGCCAAGCCAGCCTCAACGTGTCGGCGCTGGTGAAGGCGGCCAAGACCCCCGCGGCCAAGGTCTCGGTGGCGGCGGCCCATTCCAACTGGTCGGTCCCGGCCCTCTGGGTGTTCTTCGTCTGCTACCTGGGCTTCGCGGCCATCACCTGGGTCGTGTACCTGAACAAGAAGGCCGGCTCGGCCAACGTGGTCGTCTGATGGAGTTCGAGATGTCCGGCCGGCGCCGGACCCTCGTCGTGGCCGGCAACGGCATGGTGGGCCACCGCCTGCTCGAAACCCTGGTCGAGCGGGGCGCCACCGCCGAGTGGGACATCGTGACCTTCTGCGAAGAGCCCCGCGTCGCCTACGACCGGGTGGCGCTCAGCTCGCTGTTCGCGGGCGCATCGCCCGAGGATCTGGAGCTGGTGCGTCCGGGCTTCTTCGAACAGGTCGGGCTCAGCGTGCATGTGGGCGACGCCGTCACCACCCTCGACCGGGAACGCGGCTGCGTGGTCTCCCAGCGTGGTGTCCGGGTCGACTACGACGCGGTGGTCCTGGCGACCGGGTCGGTGCCGTTCGTACCGCCGGTACCCGGGCGCGACGCCCGAGGATGCTTCGTGTACCGCACGGTCGACGACCTCGAGGCGATCCGAGACTTTGCGACTGCCACAGGCTGCCGGGTCGGGGCGGTGGTCGGCGGGGGGCTGCTCGGCCTGGAGGCGGCCAATGCCCTGAAGAGTCTCGGGTTGGAAACCCACGTGGTGGAGTTCGCGCCCCGCCTGATGCCGGCCCAGATCGACGACCGAGGCTCGGCCGCCCTGCGCTCGCGGGTCGAGGAGCTCGGCGTGGTGGTCCACACGGGAACGGCCACCAGTGAGATCGTGCGCGGCTCCGACGGCCGGGTGAAGGGAATGCGCTTCACTGCCGCCAGCCCGCAGGGCGCCGCACCCGAGGACCTGAGTGTCGACCTGGTCGTGTTCTCCGCAGGCATCCGGCCGAGAGACGACCTGGCGCGCTCGGCAGGGCTCGCAATGGGTGAACGGGGCGGGGTCGTCGTCGACGAGGCGTGCCGCACCTCGGACCCGGCCGTGTACGCCATCGGCGAGTGCGCCCTGGCGGTCGGACGGCTGTGGGGCCTGGTGGCGCCGGGCTACCAGATGGCCGCGGTCGTGGCGGACCGGATCCTCGGCGGCGACCGCAGCTTCACGGGCAGCGACCTCTCGACCAAGTTGAAGCTGATGGGCGTGGACGTGGCCAGCTTCGGCGACGCCTTCGGGACCACGCCAGGTGCCGAGGCGATCACCTTCGACGACCCCGTGACCAAGGTGTACAAGCGGGTGGTGGTCGGTCCCGCCCCCGCCGCCGCCGACGGGAGAACCAGCGGGAGGACCAGCGGGAGGACCAGCGGCACCACAAGCGTTCGTCCGGTACTCGGGGGGATCCTCGTGGGCGACGCCACCATGTACGACACCTTGGTGCAGATGAGCCGAGGGGCCATGCCGACCCCCGAGCGCCTGGAACTGCTCATCTTCCCCGCACGCACCACCGGCGAAGGTGCCGGGGCCGGACTCGGCGTCGGGGCATTGGCCGGCAACGCCCTCATCTGTTCCTGCAACACCGTGACCAAGGAGCAGATCTGCGCTGCGGTCGCCGACGGGTGCACCGATGTGGCCGGGGTCAAGGCGTGCACCCGAGCGGGAACCGGCTGCGGCGGCTGCATCCCCCTGGTCAGCGGCCTGGTGCGTCACGAACTCCTGGCCGCGGGCGTCGAGGTCCGAAACGACCTGTGCGAGCACTTCGCCTTCTCCCGCCAGGAACTGTTCGACATCGTGCGGGCCCAGCGCATCGGCTCGTTCTCCGAACTGCTGTCGGCCCATGGCCGGGGTCGGGGCTGTGAGATCTGCAAACCGGCCGTGGCCTCGATGCTCGCGACCCTGGGGGACGCCTACATCCTCGACGGGGAACAGGCGTCGCTCCAGGACACCAACGACCATTTCCTGGCCAACCTCCAGCGCGACGGCACGTACTCGGTGGTCCCCCGGGTGCCGGGAGGCGAGATCACCCCCGACCAGCTCATCGCCATCGGCCACGTCGCCAAGGACTTCGGCCTGTACACCAAGATCACCGGCGGCCAGCGCATCGACCTCTTCGGCGCCCGGGTCGACCAGCTCCCCCACATCTGGCAGCGGCTGGTCGACGCGGGGATGGAGTCGGGCCACGCCTACGGCAAGGCGCTGCGCACCGTGAAGTCGTGCGTGGGCCGGAACTGGTGCCGCTTCGGAGTGCAGGACTCGACGGCGCTGGCCATCGACCTGGAACTGCGCTACCGGGGACTGCGATCGCCCCACAAGGTGAAGGCGGCGGTGTCGGGGTGCAGCCGGGAATGCGCCGAGGCGCAGAGCAAGGACTTCGGCGTCATCGCCACCGAGCAGGGCTGGAACCTGTATGTGTGCGGCAACGGCGGGCTGAAGCCTCAGCATGGCGTGCTCCTGGCCAGCGACATCGACCGCGAGACGGTGATCCGCTATCTCGACCGCTTCTTGATGTTCTACATCCGCACCGCCGATCGCCTGGAACGCACCGCCACCTGGCTCAACAAGCTCGATGGCGGCCTCGACTACCTCCGGCGGGTGGTCGTCGACGACTGCCTCGGCCTGTGCGCCGAGTTCGAGGTCGACATGGCCCGCCACGTGGCCGGCTACCGCTGCGAATGGAAGGCGACCATCGAAGACCCGGAGCGCATGGCCCGCTTCCGGACCTTCGTCAACTCCGACCGGACCGACGACAACGTGGTCTTCGTCACCGAGCGGGGCCAACCCCGGCCGGCCTACGCCCACGAGAAACCCGACCCTGCACTGCTGGCCCTCGGAGGAACCCCATGACCATCACCGAAACCCATGCCCTCGCCCCCACCTGGGTGGACGTGTGCCCCTTCGACTGGCTCATTTCTGGCCGGGGCGTGTGTGCCCTCGTCGGCGGCCGCCAGGTGGCGGTCTTCCGGGTCGACGACGAGCTGTTCGCCCTGTCCAACTTCGATCCGTTCAGCCAGTCGTTCGTGCTGTCGCGGGGCATCGCCGGCTCGCGGGGTGATCGCCTCAAGGTGGCGTCGCCGATCTTCAAGCAGAGCTTCGACCTGCATACCGGGGCCTGCCTCGACGACGCCACCGTGTCGGTGGCCACCTACGCCGCCCGGGTGTCCGACGGTCAGGTCCAGGTGGCCTGCCCTTGACCGTCGTCGACCAGCCGGTCAGCTTCCTCCCAACGAGGTCGACACCCGCCGAGTCCCCCCGGCCCAGCAGAGGGCCCAGCACAGGGCCCACCACAGGGCCCAGCACGCGGCCCGGGATCGGCACCAACGGACCGGCGCTCCTGCCGCTCGACGCAGGCGAGCAGTACCGGTTCAGCTTCGAGATGGGGGCGTGCATCGGCTGCCACTCCTGCGAGGTGGCCTGCGCCGAGCAGAACGCCAACCCGGTCGGGGTCAACTGGCGCCGGGTGGGCGAGGTTGAGGGTGGCTCGTTCCCCGAAGCCCAGCGGTTCAACCTGTCGATGGCGTGCAACCACTGCGTCGAGCCGACCTGCCTCAGCGGATGCCCGACCAACGCCTACGTCAAGCTGGAAAACGGGATCGTGGCCCATCACGCCGAGGATTGCATCGGCTGCCAGTACTGCATCTGGAACTGTCCCTACGAGGTCCCGGCCTTCAACCCGCAGCGCCGGGTGGTCACCAAGTGCGACCTGTGCCAACCCCGGCTGGCGACGGGTGACAAGCCGGCCTGTGTCGACGCCTGCCCGACCCACGCCATCACAGTGGAAAAGGTCAACATCGCCCAGTGGCGCGCCGACCACCGCCAAGCCGACGCGCCGGGCCTGCCGCCGTCGGACATCACCTTGTCGACCACCCGGATCATCGTCCCCGAGTCGATGCCGGCCAGCACCCGCTCGGTGGTCGACGAGCGCCTCGAGCCCGCCGATCCCCACTGGCCGCTCATCGCCGTGACCCTCCTGACCCAGCTGTCGCTCGGCACGCTGGTGGCCACGGTGGCCCTCCATGCCCTCGCCGCTCGCCCGCCCGGCGCGGCCGGGGCCGGGGCCGCAGCCGGGGCCGGTGCGCTGGCCCTGGCCGTCTCGGTCCTGCATCTGGGCCGCCCCGCGGTGGCGTGGAAGGCGCTGCGCAACCTCCGGCGCTCCTGGCTGTCGCGCGAGGTCGCACTCTTCAGCGCCTTCTCGCTCGCCACCTTCGCCTACGCCGCGGCCTCGATCGTCGGCGGTTGGAGCCCACGCCAGCTGCTGGGCCTGGGGTTGGTCGCCATCGCGCTCGGTGCGGCCGGCACCTACGCCAGCGGACGCCTGTACCTGGTGCCCGCCCGGCCGGTGTGGAACTCAGGGCGCACGGTGGTGGCCTTTTTCGCCACCGCCCTCGTCACCGGGCCCCTGGTGGCAGTGCCGTCGGCGGGACCCGGCACCGCCGGGATACGCCTCCTCTTCGGCCTGGCCACGATCGGCAGCCTGTTCCAGCTGGGCACCATCCAGCACTTGGTGGCATCGATCGCAGCCCGGCGGGAACGGGAGTTCGCCCTCACCGCCCGACTGCTCTTCGGTCGCTTCCGCCTGCTGTTCGTCGTCAGGGTCGGGGCGACGCTGGCCACGACCGCGGCGTGCATGCTGGCGTCGCTGTCGGCGGCCCGGGCGGGCGCCGGATTCCTGGCGCTCGTCGTCCTGGCGCTGGCGGCGGCCGGGGAGCTCATCGGTCGCTACCTGTTCTTCGTGACCGTCACCCCGATGACTGCGGCCCGGCGGTTCTCCGGGGGCACCCGTTGAGCCGGCGCAGCGGGGTCAGCCCCGCTTCCTGGTTGGGGCTCGGCACCCATGCCGACGAGTACCGCTACGGCACCGACGAGCGCTTCGGGGTGGTGGCCGAGTCGCGGTTGCCCGAGCGCTGGGTCAAGACCACCTGCGGGTACTGCTCGGTCGGCTGCGGCATGCTCATCGGCGTGCGAGGCGGCGCCGCGGTCGCGGTACGAGGCGATCCCGACCACCCGGTCAACTGCGGACGCCTCTGCCCCAAGGGCCTCTCGGAGCACCAGACCATCGCGGCGCCAGGCCGGTTGCACCAGCCGCTCATGCGCACCGAGCGCACCCAGCCGCTGACCCCGACGACGTGGGACCGCGCCTTGGATCGGGTGGCTGGCGGGTTCCGCGCCCTCATGGCCGAGCACGGTCCCGACGCGGTGGCCATCTTGAGCACCGGCCAACTGGTGACCGAGGAGTTCTACGCCCTGGGGAAACTGGCCCGCCTGGGACTGGGAATCCGCCACTACGACGGCAATACCACGTTGTGCATGTCGTCCGCCGTGGCGGGCTACAAGTCCAGCTTCGGCAGCGACGGCCCGCCGGGCGCCTATGCCGACCTCGAACAGGCGGACTGCATCCTGCTGGTCGGCGCCAACATCGCCGACAACCACCCCCTGCTGGCCCCCCGGGTGTTGGCCAACCAGGCGGCGACGGTGATCGTGGTCGACCCCCGCGTGACCAAGACGGCGATGATCGCCGACGTGCACCTGGCGATCCGCCCCCGCACCGACGTGGTGCTCATCAATGCCTTGATGAAGGTCATCGTCGACGAGGGCCTGGTGGACACCGACTATGTGTCCGCCCACACCGAGGGGTACCCCGAGCTGGTGGCGCACCTGGCGACGGTCGACGTGGCGGCGGCGGCGGCCGAGTGCGGCATCGCTCCGGAGCTGCTCCACCGGGCCGCCCTAGCGTTCGGCCGGGCCGAGCGGGGCTTCGTGGCGTGGACCATGGGCGTCAATCATTCCGTGCAGGGCACCGCCACCGTCACGCTGCTCAACGACCTGTGCCTCATCACCGGCAACATCGGCCGCCCGGGAGCAGCGCCATTCTCCATCACCGGCCAGTGCAACGCCATGGGGACACGCGAAGCGGGCGGCAGCTCGTCGTTGCCCGGCTACCGGCGCTTCGACAGCGCCGACGACCGGGCCGAGCTGGCCGGCCTCTGGGGCGTGCCGGTGGCGCGCATCCCGACCGAGCGGGGCCGGGCCTATCCCGACATCATCGACGGGATCCTCGACGGGACCATCCGGGGCCTCTGGATCATCGCCACCAATCCGCCCGTGTCGTTCCCCAACCGCCGTCGCCTCGAGGCGGCCCTCGCCCAACTCGACCTACTCGTCGTCCAGGACGGCTTCGAGACCCCGACGACCAAGCAAGGCGATGTGGTCCTCCCGGCTGCGATATGGGGTGAGAAAACGGGGACCTATACCAACTCCGAGCGTCGTGTCTCGCTCGTGCGTCGCGCCGTGAACCCTCCGGGCCAGGCCCGATCGGACCTGGACATCTTCCTCACGGTGGCGGAGCGGCTCGGGATGCGCGATGAGTTGTTCCCTGGTTGGCACGGACCGGAGGACGCCTTTGCCGAGTGGGCCCGGGTGTCGGCCGGACGGCTGTGCGACTACAGCGGCATCACCTATCAACGAATCGACGAGGCGGGAGGGGTGCAATGGCCGTGTCCGGCGGGTGCCGAGCAGCCCGAGGGCGGTACGGCTCGACTGTATGGCGACGGTCGATTCGGTACCCCCTCGGGGCGAGCCCAACTCCGCTGCGTGTCCCCCCAGCCCCTGTCGGAGCCACCCAGCGAGGATTTTCCCCTCCTCTTGAATACCGGGCGGACGGTCGAGCACTGGCACACCCGGACCAAGACCGGCCGGGTGGGGATTCTCGAGGAGATGGCGCCCGCGGCGTGGGTGGAGGTCAGCCCGCCCGACGCCCGCCGCCTGCGATTGGCGACGGGCGACCGGGTGCGCATCAGCTCCGCCCGGGGCGCGGTGGACGACCTGGCGGTGCGGGTCACCGCCACGGTGCGCCAGGGCGAGGTGTTCGTCCCGTTCCATTACGACGAGCGCTGCGTGAATCTCCTCACGGTCGACGAGTTCGACCCGATCTCACGTGAGCCCAACTACAAGCAGTGCGCCGTGCGACTGGCCCGGTGCGAGTAGCTGCGTTACCAGCGGTGGCGCAGCGCCCACCAGGCGGCCGAGGCGGCGATCGCGGCCACCGCGAGTGCCGCCACAAGTTCGCCGAACTTGACCGCTCCCGGCTGATGCGGGACGGTCAGGATCATAAAGCCTCGAACCACTGCGGCCAAGGCCACGAAGGCCGCGACACCCCCCGCTACGAGGGCGATCGAGCGGACCCGACCACCGCGGGCCCCGACCACCGGGGCGTCGGCGGGCATCTGGCGCTGGAGCACGACCAACGCCACCGCCAGGACCATGGCCGCGGCAACGGCCACGTCGGCGGGCGCCAGGAACTGCAGGAACCGGTCCCGGCCCGCGGTCCCGTGGGGCGCTCCGAGGGCGACGAAGAGGTTGCCGATAAACAGCACGACCACGCCGATGCTGATGATCAGTGAGGCAAACAGAGCCGGGGCGACTGTCGCCAGGCCGGGGCCGGTCCGGCGCACCCGGGGCTGGCGGTAGCCCGGGCCGTACCCGGCCTGGGGCTGGTAGGCGGGATCGGGGTAGTTGGGGTCGGCGTAGCCCGAGGGCGGCTGGGCCCAGGCGCCCGGCGGGGGCGGGGTGGCCGGTGCCGGCCCGGCGGGACCGGGGTCGCCTCGCCAACCGGGCGGGGCGGCGGGATCGCGGTACCCGGCGTCCGGAGGCGCCGCGCCATAGGTTTGCTCGGGCCGCTGATACGGCGGAACGCTGCTCATGGGGTCCTCCCCCTGGAGGCCACCGTCTCGGGGAACCATCAAGTAGCCGTCCGGTAAGGAGATAACCCGCCAGGGTGACGGCCAAACCCGACGAGTCAGCCGGGATCGGTCAGTTGAGTTTCAAGCTGGCGAAGCGCACGGTGAACAGGCCCGACAACTGGTGCGACCACCCCGTGTACCCAGCCTGGGCCACCACGATCTCCTTGACGTCGGCGATGTTGTCGAAGCACGCCGCCTTCTGGAGCAGGTCGCCGGCCTTGCCGTAGTGCGCCTGGACGTCGTTGATGGTCGTGGCGTGCAGACCCAGATCCATTTCGGTGTCGGCCGCGGGCACCGAGCACTGGAGCCAGTTGAGCGATCCCTTGGTGTTCTGGAAGATGCGGGCCCAGTTGTCGGGGTGCGAGGCGTCGGGGTTCTGGACGGTCATCAGCAGGTCGGGCGCCTGGTCAGGATGGTTGGGGAGGTCGAAGGTCGTGGCGAGGGTGATGCCGCGCGTCGTGGCGTCGAGTCCCGCCGCCTGCAGCTCGGTCTGGATGAGCTCGGCAGCCAGCTGATTGCGGGCGTCGTCGCTCGTGTATCCGATGTCCACCTTCTTGTTGGCCAGCGACTTGGCCGCGCTGGCCAGGAGGGCTGGATCGAACTTGGGGCTGTCGACCGCCAGGTTGCCCGGCAGCTCGGTCGTCGGGTACGTCTGCGTCGACAGTTGGGCGTTGGCGTCGCCATACACGCTGCTCACGATCTGCTGGCGGTTGATGGCCGACTGCAGGGCGGTGCGCAGTTCCTGGCTCTTGAAGATCCCCTTGTTCTGGTTGACCATGAGCATGGACTTGAAGTTGGCGGGGAAACGCTGGACCTGGAACTTCGGGTTGTGCTCGTAACTGGCGATGTCGTTCTTGGACAGGCCGTGCATGATCAGTTGGAGCTGGCCGTTGGTCAGCTCCAGTTGCTGGGTCGTGATGTCGGGGAGGATGGCGATGTGGACCGTCGTCACGGCGGGCTTGGTTCCCCAGTAGTTGGGCACCGCGGTCAGCGTGTAATGATCGCCCTGCGTGAACTCGCTCATGGTGTAGGGCCCGGTGCCGGCGTCGTGGTTCTTCAGCCAGGACTGGGCCAGATCCGATCCGGCGTGCGCTGTCAGCGTCGCCGAGCTCAGCACTTTGGGGCCGTATGGTGACGCCAGGTAGTCGAGGAACGCCGAGACCGGTTCCTTCAGGTGGATCACGAACGTGGTGGGATCGGGTGTGTCGTAGCCCGCGACATCGGCCAGCATGTAGCCAGGGGCCGACACCGAGCCCAAGGCGCTCCGGCGGGTGAAGCTGGCCTTGGCGTCGTTCGACGTCATCGCGGTGCCGTCGTGGAAGGTGACGCCGGAGCGGAGCTTGAAGGTATAGGTGAGGCCGTCGGCCGAGGCGGAGTAGCTCTCGGCCAGGGACGGCTCGAAATCGGTGGCGTTGGGGGCGTATCGGATCAGCCCCTCGTACGCCGATGTCATCACGGCGTTGCCCTCGACCTCGTAAAAGATGTCGGGGTCGGGGACCTGCATGTCGGCATTGAACGCCATGTTGAGCGTCGCCGGAGCCTTCGCCGTGGCCGCCGAGCCGCTTTGGGCATTCGACGTGCCGGTGCTGCTCGACGCGGTCTTCGACGCACTGCACCCCCCGGCCACGAGCGTGGCGCTGAGGGCCAGGACGACCGCAGGCCCGACCATGCGCTTGGTCATGGCGATCAGGCGTTGGGGGCGCACGCGGCGGCTCCGTTGGTCGAGGTGACGCCGAGGGCCTCGGACAGGTGCTGGTGGAACAGCGTGATCGGGCGCTCGTGGTCGCGTGCGAGGGGGCCGGCTCCGAAGCGGGAGGACCGGACGCTGGCTTGGACCCGCTCACAGCCCCCGATGTCCTCGACGATGAACGACGTGGCCGAGCGAACGAGTGCCGCCGCGTCGGCGTCGGGCTCGGCGCGGATGCGCAGGTCGACGACGGTGCGGTCGGGTGCGACCGGCCGGGCCACATAGGTGACGAAGAACTCCGACGACGTGGCCATCAACACATTCGGGAAGGCGGCGTGGGCTCCGAGGCCCGCGGCATCGCGCTCGTCGATGTGCTTGATCGTCGTCGTGGCCGCGTTGAGGCGGGGATTGTCCACCCCGCGCTTCAGCGGCTCGAAGCTCACCCAGTTGCGGCCGAGTTGCTGCCACTCGAAGCGCGGATGGTCGAAGTCGGCGAGGGTGCCTGCGTGGAGATACCACAGGTGCAGGACGTCCACGTGGTTCTCGACGAACAGCTTCCAGTTGCACTGGGCAACAAGGTGTTCGTGGGCGACCTCGGTCAAAAGGGCGGGTTGGAAGCTGCCGATGTTCTTCGGCAACTCGCCGAGCCACGAGTCGAGGGTTCCCGCGTCCGGGTCGGGGTGGGCGAAGACCATGCCGCCCCAGGTGCCCACCGATCCGGGGAGCAGCCCCCAGGAGGCCAGGTCCATGCCGGGGAATTGATCCTCCAGTTGGGGGACCCTTCGCAGCCGGCCGTCGAGGCCGAAGTTCCAGAAGTGGTAGGGGCAGACAATGCCGGTACGGGTGTTGCCGCACCCGGCGAGCAACCCCATGCCCCGGTGACGGCACAGATTGTGGAAGCAGCGCAGCTCACCGTCGAGCCCGCGCACGACGACGAGGGGGTCGAAGCCCGCCTCCAGGGTCACGAAGTCGCCCGGGTTGGCCAGGTCCGTCTCGGATGCCGCCAGATGCCAGGTGCGGGAGAAGAGGAGGCGTTGCTCCCGCTCGAACCATTCTTCGGTCCAGTAGGCCTCGGGCGGGAGCAGGTAGCCCGTCGCGGCGGCGATCCCCGGGTGCATATACGGCACCGTATAAAACCGGTGTGTCGGGTCAGGGACCGCCGGGTATCGGTTGGGGGTCGATCATCTTGCTTGTGTCTGGCGTCGGAGTTTGCGTCGGGGTTTGCGTCGGGGTCTGGGTCGGGGTTTGCGTCGGGGTCTGGGTCGGGGTTTGCGTCGGGGTCTGGGTCGGGGTTTGCGTCGGGGTCTGGGTCGGGGTTTGCCGCGGCGGCAGCTACGGCGCCGGCTCGCCGCGGGCCACGATCAACTCGACGAGGAGGTCGGCCATCTCGGTGACCTCCGAGTCGACCGCCGGGTCGTCGGACGCCATCAGCTCGGCGACCATCCCGAGATAGGCCGACCAACACACTCTCGCCCGACGGGCGGCATTCTGGTCCGCGATGCCGGTGCTGGCCAGGACGGACGCGAACCACGCGACGTTCTCTGCCGCCGCCTGGCGGGCGACGGGGCGTACCAGCGGGTGCGTCGAGGTGTGGAGGAAAAACCACGCGTCAACCCGGCGGAGTTGCTCGTCGCGCATGGCCAGGCCCAGGAACGTTCGCAGCTGTTCCACCGGGTCGGCGATGGTGGCGCATCGTTGCATGAGGCGCCGGGCCTCGGCGCTCCAGTGATCAAGGGTCGCGGCGATGAGTTCCTCGCGAGCCGCGAAGCGGTAATAGAAGCCACCTTTGCTGACTCCGAGTTCGGCCGCGAGGGGCTCGATGGCGATGGCATCCACCCCGCCTCGACCCGCGGCCTTGTAGGCAGCCACGACCCAGTCCTCCCGCGTCGATCGGGTGGCGCGGCCCATCGGGCGAGGATAGGTGGCGCAGGTCAGCCCAGCCACCGCCTCCTATGCTCATGGTGCGAGCAGGGAGGGAACAACTATGAGCGACCTCGACGGAAAGCGCGTTGCGGTATTGGTCGAAAGTGAGTACATCCCCGAGGAGATCGCGGCCTACCAGCGGGTGTTTCCGGAGCGGGGCGCAACCGTGGACCTTGTTTCCCGGCTGTGGGGGAACTCCGAAGTGACATTCGTCAGCGACGTCGACAAGCTTGGCAAGGCGTTGGAGACCCTAACGGTGAACATCGATCTGGATTCGGTGAACGTCGAGGATTACGACGCCGTGATCATGTGCGCCAACTACGTCAGCGTGCGGTTGCGCTATTTCGTCCCACCCGACAATTCGAGCACCGACTGGGCGGAGCTTGTCCGCAGCGCCCCGGCGGTCCAGTTCTTCGCCCGGGCCATGGCCGCGCCCACCATCGTGAAAGGGGCACTCTGTCACGGGCTCTGGATCGTCACCCCGAATCCGGATCTGCTCAAAGGCCGGCGTGTCACCTGCCACCGAGTGGTGCTCGCCGACATACTCAATGCCGGTGCCGTCTATGACCCAGCGCCCGTTGTGACCGACGCAGACTTGGTCACCGGCGACTCGGGCGCCAATGTCCTTCCGTTCATCGACGCCATCTGCGAGAAACTCGTCTCCGAATAACGGCTACGCCCACGCATCGTCGAGTGGTGCGTAACCGATGGTGTTGCGGGTCGTCGTCAGGTCCAGGTGCTGGTACCGGTTGGCCGAGATCCCGTTGGCGACGAAGTAACGGACGTTGTCCGCCTCGACCGCGGCCACCACCAATCGGGCGGCGTCTCGGTGGCTCAGCCACGCCGCCATGTTGCGCGGTGTCGCATCCGCGCCTTTCGGAGGTCGCTCGGCGAAGAATCCGATACGAAGGACGACGACCGTCGTGTCAGACGAAGAGGCGGCCCAGGAGCCGATCGCTTCAGCCCACGCCTTGGTCGCGCCATAAAGGTTGGGCGGGCGCACCCGGTCCTCGGCCCGAAGCTGGCGGCCGGGCGGGTAGCCGGCCACGGCTTGGGCGCTACTGGCCAGCACCAAGCGGCGCACGCCGCGGTCCATGGCCGCCCGAGCGATGTGATGGGTGCCGACGACGTTGGCCGGCAGGAGCGCGTCCCAGTCGGCGTTCGGATCGGGAACGCCCGCCATGTGGACCACGGCGTCCATCCCGGCGCACGCCTGCCGGCAGGCGGCCAGGTCGGTGACATCGAGTTCCGCCAAGCCGGTCCCCGGCAGGTCGGTGGCTGCGACATCCCAGCGTTCTTCCAGCGCCGGGCTGATCGCCCGCCCAATGCGGCCCGCCGCCCCGGTCAGCAGCAGCTTCGGCTTGGTCATGGCTGCACCGTGCCCGGGGGTGGCTCAGGTCAGCGCCGGCCAGTCGTTACGCCGGGGTATCGGGCGCCGCGGTCGGAGGTGGCACTGGCGCTGTTGCTGACGCCGGTGCTGACGCCGGTTCGGCGGCGGCGGCAGGCTCGGACGGGGCCTCCGTCGCCGGTTCGGAGACCGGGGGCGTCGGAGCCGCAGGCAGAATCTCTATGCCGTCATCCTCCAAGGCTTTCAACTCCTGGACGATGCGCTCGATCTCGGAATCGGCACCCGGCTGGGGCCGGCCGATCCGCTCGGCGTACAAGAACCGTCCTAGGTCATCGAGGAGTTCGTCGGCCTTGCGCTTGCTCTGCACCTCGTCGACCTTTTCGCCGACCTTGCCCTTGAGATCCTGCGCCTGAACCTTGGCCTTCTCGGCCTGTTCCTTGACCTTGTCGAAGAAACCCATCGCTGCCTCCCACGTGAGAGTCCTTCTGATGACCCTACGACACCTGGGCGGGGTTCGGTCGCTGCGGCCCGCCCGCGGCCAGCCGAGCGCCGGCTCGTAGGCTCCATTTCGTGGGAGTCTCAGAATCAGTCGGCGCCGCGGCGCGGGCGTTTGTCCGAACGCTTGACGAGGACCAGTCGCAGACGGCCCTGCTCCCATTCGACGAGGCGGAACGGCGCACGTGGGCCTACTGGCCGACCAGCCGGCGAGGGGTGCCACTGTCCGCCCTCGACCGCCCCCAGACAAAGGCCGCCCATCGCCTGCTGGCGGCCCTGATGCCCCTGCCCGCCTACGCCCGGGTCGTCACCATCATGGGCCTTGAAGAGGTCCTCGACCGGTTGGAGGGATACCCCGGCGACCGGCGCCACAGCGGGGATTACTGGATGACCATGTTCGGCCAGCCCGGGGCCGAGATGTGGGGCGTGCGGTTCGAAGGCCACCATGTCTCGATCCATGCGTCCTTCTGTGGCGGCGATGCCCGGCTGACGCCGCTGTTCCTCGGGGCCAACCCGGCCCGGATCGATGACGGCGGACATCCTGTCGTCGCCCCCCTGGCGCCCGAGGAGGAGCTGGGGTTCGAACTGCTCCACGCCCTGACGACCGACGAGCGCGCTGCGGCGGTCGTCGCCGACGAAGCACCAAAGGACATCGTGACCCGCAACCTCCCCCGGCTCGACCCGCCGCCGACACTGGGGCGTGAAGGCCTCCCCCTTTCGGTCCTGCGCGCCTCGGCGGCGGCGTGCGCCACAGCCCTCTTGGACGTGTACCTGGGTCGCTTTCCTCCAGGCGTCCTCCGACCCGATGCCCGCAACGCCACGTTCGCCTGGGCGGGCGCGTCGGAACCTGGGGAGGGCCACTACTACCGGATCGCGGGCCCCCGACTCCTGATCGAGCTCGACAACACGCAGAACGGCGCCAACCATGTGCACACCGTCGTCCGCGATCCGGCCGCCGACTTCGGCGACGACGTGCTCCGGGCCCACCACCAACAGGCGCACCCTGCGATGTAGCCACTTGACTTCGAGTGCGCTCGAAGCCGTAGCGTGGTTCGCGTGCCCCTTGCCATCGACGAACGGACCTACACCATCGCCGAGGTGGCGGAACGCACCGACGTGACGGCCCACACGCTGCGGTACTACGAGCGGATCGGTCTACTGGACGTGGCCCGCCACAGCAGTGGCCAAGTGGTGTTCATCACCCGTCTCCGCCTCACCGCGGCGCTCAACGCCATCGAGTACAAGATCGCCGTCTGCGGCGGATCCTGCGCTCCCTGATCTCTCACATACAACCGAAAGGAGTAGCGGACCATGACGGTTCCTACGCGCACACTCGGCCGATCCGGTCTGACGGTTTCTGCCCAAGGGCTCGGATGCATGGGCATGAGCGACTTCTACGGCGCCACCGCCGATGACGACCCTGAGTCGGTCGCGACCATCCATCGGGCCCTCGACCTCGGTATCACGCTGCTCGATACGGCCGACATGTATGGCTTGGGCGCCAACGAGGAGCTCATCGGAAAGGCCATCGCCGACCGCCGGGACCAGGTGGTGCTGGCCAGCAAGTTCGGCATCCTCCGCAAGGTCGACGACCCCCGTTTCCGGGCGGTGAGCGGCCGCCCCGAGTACGTCCACCAGGCGTGCGAAGCCTCGCTGCGCCGCCTCGGCGTCGACCACATCGACCTGTACTACCAGCACCGCACCGACGCCGAGGTGCCGATCGAGGAAACCGTGGGCGCCATGGCCGAGCTGGTCAGGGAGGGCAAGGTTCGTCATCTCGGTTTGTCCGAGGCGTCGGCCCGCACCATCCGGCGTGCGGTGGCGGTTCATCCCATCGCGGCCGTCCAAAGCGAGTGGTCGCTGTTCTCTCGGGAGATCGAAACCGACGTGGTGCCGACCTGCCGCGAGCTCGGCGTGGGCCTGGTGCCGTACAGCCCGCTCGGGCGGGGCCTCTTGACGGGTGCCATCGCTTCTCCGGGCGACCTGGCGGACGGCGATTTCCGTCGCATCGGCCAACCCCGATTTCAGGGGGACAACTTCGACCACAACCTCGCCCTCGTCGAGGTCGTGAAGACGATCGCCTCGGAGAAAGGCTGCACGCCCGGTCAGATCGCCTTGGCCTGGGTCCACGCCCAGGGTGATGACGTGGTGCCTATCCCCGGAACCCGCCGTCGCCGCTATCTGGAGGAAAACGTGGGCGCCCTCGACATCGCACTGACCGCCGATGAGTCCACCCAGCTCGACAGCTTGCGGGCCGCCGGTGACCGCTACCCCGACATGTCGTTCGTGCAGGGCAATACCAGGGAGCGCTCACCACAACCGAGCGAGAGCTGACTCCCGGACGGCAAGGCCAGCCGTTCGCCCTCCCTTGTCGCCGAACCGGTCGTCGGCGTCGGTATTGCCATCGCGACAAGGATGCGCCCGTCTGCGCGGCGCGGCGCCCGACGGTAGGCAAATGTGCGCTACCCGGCTGTCGCATTCCCGATCGCGGCGGCGATGAACTGGGCTCGCAACTCGTAGCCTTCGAGCGTGAGGTGGATGCCGTCGGCCGCCCTCATGGCGGGCCGGGCGGCGATTATCGGTCTCCAGTCGATGACATGGAGATCGGACCACCTGGCCTCGGCAGCAAACAGGGCGCGGTTGAGCGAGTCCCAGCCGGCTCGGGCAACGGTGACCCAGATGACTCGCCGCCCTGCGGCCATGGTCATCACCTCGTCTATGAGCGACGAGAACTCGATCGGGTCGGGGGTGTCGTTGGTCCCAAGCGCCATCACAAGGGTCCCCCCGACATCCCATGACCGTTCGGCGAGAATGCCGATACCTGTAGCGGTGGTCCGCCCGATCTGGTCGTCCATGGTCGGGCTCCATCCGGCGTCGTAGAGGAGAGCCGGTAGGAATGGCGTCACTCCGACGGTGAGCGAGTCTCCCTCGACAAAGACCCGCCGATCGACGAGTGCCGGGTTGGAACCTGTCGCACGGAGGGGCGATGCGACCGCGACCGCCGGCGACGTCCTCGACGCGACGACATCGACACTCGCGGCGCGCGGCGCCGCGGACGCGCAAGCGCCGACTAGGACCGTGCCCAAGGCCAAGGCGACGACCCGACTGGTCCGCGTCGAGGTCAAGTGGCGGACGTCAAGGCGCGCAAGGTCGGGGCGGGATGCCACCGTTGTGCCCACATCGCCGACATCCTCTCTTGGTTGACTTGACACCCAAACGGGCCCACATCGCCGAGGACACCCGTTCCATATTGGAGTTCCCTCGAAATGCTTTGGGCAAACGGGAGAAATGGTTGTCATCCAAACTCTGCGATTCTGCGGGTCTTTCGGCAGAAACCGCTCAGCCTTTGGAAACAAAGAGTGGGCCTGCGACAAAATCGCCAAGCGCCTGTGAACAAGATACAGCACCGCAGGGCACACTCCCGCCGGAGGATTGTCCGGCAGCGCGGTCGACCGCCGTGGCCCGACAAAGCGGGACAAATCGGCGACGAAAGGCGGCGCGACTCGGCGGCGACCAATTCATGTGCCGGGCTCGCGATGATTCGCTCTTGACTGGGTGGGGCGCCGCTGCCGAGGCCGGCCCGCGCGGGTCAGGCGTGCGCGAAGTTGATCTGGAACTCGAGGGTCCCGTTGTCTGCCGTCGTGGCGGGGCCGCCGCTCGGATTGGAGATATTCCAGTCGGCAAAGGTGATCGGGATCGACCCCAAGACTTGGATCACCGAGCCGTTGCGTTGGGCGGTGAGCGGGAACGTCACTGACTTGGTGACGCCGTGCAGCGTCAAATCGCCTGTCGCCTGCGAGGTCACCTGTACTCCGTTGGCGGGCAGGGTGCTCAGTTGGATCGGCTTGCTCAAGGTGAACTTGGCCGTCGGGAAGCTGGCAGTATCCATGATGCGACCCTGGAACTGGCCGTCTCGTTGCGACCGGTCACTAGTCACCTTCGTCATGTCGACGCTGAAGCTACCGGTCGCCACAGTGGTCGAGGCAATCGTGAAGCTGCCGGTCACGGCGGAGGTACGTCCAGTGGCGGTGTTGGACTGGCCGAAGAGGGTTTCTTTGACTCGGTAGCCCGCGGTGGTGCCACTGCTCACGCTCCAGACGCCGTCGATCGCGACCGGACCGGTCGAGGCACTGGTGGATGGGGCGTCGCCGACACCGCTGGTGACGCCCGGGGTCGTCGTCACAGTCGGCAGTGTGAGTGGCGCGTCAGATTTCCCTTGCACCAAGTGGATGGCGAACAGGCCCCCGACCACCACCACGACGACTGCCGCGACCGCGGCCAGCGCCCACCGGATCCGCTTCGAACTGCTCACCTGGCACGTCCCATGAGTTGTTCCTCCATTTTTCGGCGCGACGTTATAACGCTGCCTTGGCCGTCTCCGCTCAGGCTCCGAGAAACCTCAGAGAACCCTCAGTCTGGCAGCAGTGACCCGGCTGGCCGCGGCCGTGTGCCGTACCGCCGTCCTCCCGCCCACTATCCCTGAAATTGTTTGACCATCCAGCGGAACCGACATGGTGCCGGTTGCGCGTCCCGCCGGTCCGGGAGATGCCGGGCGGCGCCGGCGCGGGATCCCGGCGCAGTCGGGACAGCAGCAGAAGGTCTCGCGCAGATCGAAAGGAGAAATGAACAACAGCCGCCTAGATTTTTGCAATCGGAATGACGACGACGGCGGTCGCGACTGCTTTGTCGATCTTCTTATTGGTGTGGCAAACATGCTCTGCCTCAGACGACGGGGAAACGGGCGGGGTGACGCGGGTCCGAATCCAGAGGTCGGCGCTGCACCAGCGGGGATGCACTACTCGAGACGGTCAACCGATCGGCAACGGCGCCCGGCTCTGGCGCGAAAACACGTATTCGAGTCCTTGGTCGACAGCAGCCGAGAATTCCTTAGGGCGAACCAGCCACGCGTTGTGGGCACCCTCGATCTCGATGAGCTGAGCGCCCATGGCCACGGCGAGTTCTCGTTGGCGGTCGCTGCGGATGAGCCGGTCGAGACAGGTCACGACGACCGCGGTGGGAACATCGATATCCCGTGCCAGCTCACGCGCGTCGAAGCGGGCGAGCGCCTTCCCGGCGTGGCCTATGTCGGACGGGTCGCCCCGCCGCACCTCGGCCTTGACCCATCCCCGGTATTGCTGGAGGTCGGGCGAAAGCTCGACCGCGCTTCGCAGGTACCGCTCGGTGAGGCCCTTCGGAGCACCGAAGCGCAGGCCGTACTCGACGACCGCCATCGATGTCCACATCACTCGCTCCCGCCAGGTGGCGCGCCACTGGAGTCCGGTCGACGCCAGGACCAGTCCGCCGATCAGCTCCGGGTGGCGGGCGGCGCACAGCATCGCGAGCGAGCCGCCCATCGAGTAGCCGACGATCACCGCGGGCGCGGCGCTGACGGAGTCGATCAGCGCCGCGATGTCGTCGGCGGCCGCCTCCAAGGTGAACGGCTTCTCGCTGCGCAGTCCCCGGCCGTGTCCCCGGACATCGGGGGCGATGACCGGGCCGTAGCGGGCCGCGACCTCGTAACTGCCGGGAAACCAGTTGAGGTCGGCGCTCAGTGCCCATCCGTGCACCAGGACGACAGTGGCTTCACTGGCGCGTCCCTCCTGCTGGCGGACGAACATCTCCCCTCGTCCCTCGACGTCGACGATCCGTCCCGGCGGCAGCGGGGGCGGTAGCGGCTCCTGCGGCTGGTCCTTCTCCAACCGCCGAATGAAGTGGAGCGCATGCCGCACCTCGTTGCGAAGCTCGCTCATGGCCTGGGTCTCCGCGGCATCACGTATGGCGGTGTACCCAACCCTGTCGATATGTATGGTGCGCTCGCCACGGCGGAGCTCAGGACCGGGCGTACTCAGAACTGACCGCGAGGATGCTGGCCGCCGCCGAAAGCTGGGTCAGCGATGAGAGACAACGTGATCTCGACCGGTAGGAGTTGACCCGGCAACTCCGGCTTGCCGCGCCGTCGGGTCGATCACTGTCGACGGGAAGCCTCCGACCGGCCGTGGTGTTGAACGACTCGTGCTTTCAAACTCGGGCAGACCGCCGCTCTCGGTCCTCGACCTGGCCATCGTCAATGCCGGCGGTACCACCTCCGAGGCGCTGGCCGCCACCACCGCGCTGGCCCAAGGCGCCGACAGGCTGGGCTACCACCGGTTCTGGGTGGCCGAGCACCACAACATGCCCTCGGTCGCCAGCACGACCCCGCCGGTGCTGATGGCGCACCTGGCGGCTCACACCCAACGCATCAGGATCGGTTCAGGCGGCATCATGCTCC
Organism: Acidimicrobiaceae bacterium; assembly: GCA_030838045.1. GTDB lineage: Bacteria > Actinomycetota > Acidimicrobiia > Acidimicrobiales > Palsa-688 > JALYXV01. Next base: position 6,597 of record JAUTXN010000137.1, on the reverse strand, counting down.
CCAACCACACGCCCCTCATCGTGGCCGAGCACATCGCGGCCCTTGAGGCGCTTCACCCGGGGCGCATCGACCTGGGCCTTGGTCGCGCTCCAGGTTCCGACCAGGCAACCATGCTGGCAATACGCCGATCGGTGCAGGTGTTCGGCGAGGAGGACTATCCCCGCGACCTGCTCGACCTCATGGGTCTCCTCGGCGACATACGGGGCGAAGGTGGCCTCTGGGAACACTTCGCCGCCACTCCGGCAGCCACATCGACGCCCCAGATCCTGCTGCTTGGGTCGAGCGGGTACAGCGCCCAGCTGGCGGGCCTGCTTGGTCTGCCCTACGCCTTCGCCCACCACTTCGACACGGGCGGCACGCTGGAAGCGCTCGACTTGTACCGCCAGTCCTTCCGGCCGTCGCCGGTCCTGGCCGCGCCGCACGTCATCGTGACTGCGAATGTCCTGGTCGCGCCGAGCGACGCCGACGCCGACTGGGAAGCGGGCCCAGGGCAGCTGATGGTGTACGAAATCCGCACCGGTCGTTTCTCCCCCTTGCGGTCGCCAGAGGAGGCCGCGGGCCATCCCGCTCTGGCGGCGGCGCGGGGCATGCCTTCGCGTCGCATCCTCGGGGCGCCGGGCACGGCGGTGGCGCAGCTGGACGATCTGGTGGCGGCCTCGGCGGCGGACGAAATCATGGTCAGCACCATCGCCTACAGCCTCGACGCCAGACTCCGCAGCCTCGAGCTGTTGGCCGCCGCCTGGGATGGGCCGAGCAACCCGTAGGAGTCCCGCCCTCCGCGGGCCGCCGCTACGGTCGCATGCCATGAAGATCAGTGGTCTGTGGCGCTACCCGGTCAAATCGATGATCGGTGAACGGCAAGACCGCCTCGAACTGATCCAAGGAGGCGTGGAAGGCGACCGTCGCTTCGGGGTGCTCGATCTCAGGTCGGGCACGATCGTGTCGGCCAAGAACGATGCGCGCCTCTTGCTGGCCCGGGCGATGCTCGCGGGTGTGACCCTGACCATTCGACTCCCCACGGGCGAGACCCTGCTGGGCACCGGACCCGCCGTCGACCTGGCCCTGAGCGACTGGCTGGGGCGGCCGGTACGGCTGGTGGAAGTGAGACCCACCGGTCGAGGGACCTTCGAAATGCCATCCGACTTCGAGGATGACGAGTCCGAGCGAGTGCGCTGGGAGGGGCCATACGGATCATTCGTAGATAGCGGGCCGGTACACGTTTTGACGAGCGCGAGTATTCGGGCGCTGGCCTCTGAGCGACCGGACCTGGAATGGGATGTGGCCCGATTCCGGCCGAATGTCCTAATTGAAGTCGAGGGCGAGTCTATGGTCGAACAAGCCTGGCTCGGCCAGCGACTGACATTCGGCACGGCCGCAATCGAGGTTGTCAGGCCGTGCAACCGGTGTGTGATGACAACCCGGGCTCAGCCCAGTGGTGTGCAGCGCCAACTTGACATTCTTCGCCACATCAACGCCCACCACGGATCCAATCTGGGCGTGCTGGCGCGGGTGATTCAACGAGGCCGCGTCGAGCTCGGTCAGGCGGTTGTCGACGGGCCGTGACAGCTCAGGCAGTCGGGACCTCCTGCGACGTCACGACTGGATCTCTCCGGGCTCGGTGACAAAGTCGATCAGCCGCTCGACGGCGCCGACGAGGGCGGGCTCGAGATCGGCATACGAGCGGACCGAGCCCACGATCCGTCGCCACATCAGCGTCGGATCAGTGACGCCCAACTGTCGACAGACGCCAGTCTTCCAGTCGCTGCCCCGGGGCACTTCAGGCCACCCGGAAATTCCCACGACAGCCGGCTTGACCGCCTGCCATACATCGACGAACGGCGTGCCTGTGACCAGGATGTGGTCATGCTTCACCTCTGCGGCCATACGTGCCTCTTTGGTGCCGGGGACGAGGTGATCGACCAGCACGCCTAGGCGCCGGCCGGGGCCGGGGCCGAACGCCCCCACGTATCTCGCCAAGCGGTCAAGGCCATCGAGCCGTTCGACAACGACGCCTTCGATCCGGAGATCGTCACCCCAAACCCGTTCCACAAGCTCGGCGTCGTGGATGCCCTCGACCAAGATCCGGCTCGCCTGGGCCACCCGGGCAGCCCCGGCTGCGACCGCCACTGAGCCTGACGCTGTCAGCGCCTTTGCCGGCGCCGTGGCCTGCGGGGGAACCACCAGCGTGACCGCTTCGCCGGCGAGCTCGAAGGCGCCGGGAGTCATCCGAAAGATGCGTTCGAGGCCGGTCGCGCCCCTGAGAACAACCCCATCGCGCTCCTGGCGGGCCACCGTCCCGCGGAACCCACTCGCCTTGTGGCCGACACGCAACCCGTGGGAGGCCGGCACTTGGGGATACGCGGTGGCGCCTCTGGCGCGGCGGTTGAACGGTTCGGCCAGGATGTCGGTCCAAAGTTCGCGGCCCCTCACGGATGGCGACCCTACCGATTCCCGACCGGTCGTTCAGTGATCCGACGACCCGCCCGTACAGAATGCGGCGAAGAGATTCGACTTTGGACCAACCGGGTAACAAGTCCACATGTTGACCATCCTGTTGATCGTGTTGCTGGTCGTCCTACTTCTCGGCGGCATTGGCGGGCCCCGCTATTACCGCTCACGCGGACGCCGAACTGTCGTGCGGGAATACGAGACCGATCTGTAGCCGCCTGGCTCTGAGCGAACCCACCGGGCGCCCCAGCGCCCGGGGGGGATCGGTCAGGCCATCGCCATGAACGCCGACGTCGACCGTGGTGGCCCCGGTGGTCGCCAGGGCCGGGCGTCGAGAAATATCGATTCAGCGTAACTACCGGGCGAAGATATTCATCTCCTCGCCCGCGCGGCTATGCCTCATTTGTGGCACTCTTGATGAGCGCGCCAGAGCCTTTTGGCGCTTGGCTGCATTGAGCGTATTGGCCATATTGATGACTAATGAAATGGCATTGCTCGGTGGATTCGTCTTCTCGGTCGGAGGCGAGGTCCTGCTCGGGCTGTCCGCCGGGTCGCAGCGGCTGCTGGCCTTCCTCGCTGTTCGTGATCGGCCGCTCACACGCCATCAGGTGGCGGGTACGCTCTGGCCGGAGGTTACCGACGAGCAGGCCAGCGCCAGCCTACGCTCGGCCGTCTCACGCCTTGGCGGTCCGGCCCGTCAAGCGGTACGAGTGACCGCCCATGACCTCGGTCTGGACGAGGGTGTGCTTGTCGACGTCCACTACTCCCAGGAGTTGGCTCGCCGACTCATAGATCGCGATGCCATTCCGTCCGACACCGACATCAGCACCCCTGCGGTGGAGGCTCTGTCGGATGATCTGCTACCTGGCTGGTACGACGACTGGGCCGTGATCGCAGCCGAGGATTGGCACCAACTCCGCATGCACGCGCTCGAAGCGGTGGCTGCCCGACTGACCGCAGCCGATCGCTTGGCCGAGGCGGCCGCTGCCGCTCTGGCCGCGGTGCGGGCCGAACCCCTGAGAGAGACCGCCCGGGCGTCGCTCATCCGGGTACACCTGGCTGAGGGGAACCAGTCGGAGGCAGTCGGAGAGTTCGAGCGCTACCGCGTGCTGCTACGCGCCGAGCTGAACATCGAGCCGACCGCTCGCCTGTTCGATCTGCTCTCCAGCCTGGAAGCACGGTAGGCGCCCGAGGGTCGTCGCACCGCCTCGAGGTGTCTTCAGATTGGACCAAACTGGGTAGGAAACGTGTCTCGCCATTGAGGACACCCTCGTGACATGGTGTTTGACCTTGCAACGATTCGCTTCATAGGATCCAACTCATCCCGTCCAGCTGTCCGACAGCATCGAAGAACCCTGCTGAATGGGCCTGACAATGAGTTCACGAACTGGGGACCAGATATGGATGACGACCATCACGGGCTGTTGATCATCCGGGCCTGGGTCGAACCAGGATCGTCTGAGCCTCTTCGAGCCCAGGTTCGTCTCACGACTGACGTCGCTGCGGGCATCGAGCGAACGGCGACGTTTTCCCGGGCCGATGAGGTCTGCACACTGGTTCGCGCATGGTTGGCCGACATCTGCCGTGGAGCTGAGGGGCGATAGATCGAGCGGACGCCGGGATGGACCCATCCCGTCGACCGGGCGCGGTATGGCGAACCAACTGATGCCCGAGTGCCGGCGAGCACCCTCGGGACCTGCCGAAGGATCGAGCTGTTCGCAGGGGACCATCCCAGTCCCTCCGCGCCAATTCACAACTGCAACCAGGGCGCACGTCTACGTCACCTGGCCTCTGTCAGATCGGCGAGTCACCGGCCGTCAAAGGGAAACGGTGCGGTGGACCGCGACGATGAACAGCGCCGGGATGACGGCGGCGGCCGGCACCACGAGGCGGCGCCATGAACCGATCAGCACCAGCACCGACGCCAGGTAAACGTCGTCGAGCGACCGGAGGTCGGCCAACCCGTTCCAGATGCCCGCCGAAAGGATGAAGAGTTCGATCACGAAGAGCACCAGGACCAGCCGTTCGTGCGCCGGCACACGCGAGGAACGCAGCGCCGTCGCGGCCAGACCGATAACGAGAACGAGCACCGCAAGCTCGACGACCCATGCGTCGACGGCCGCCGCATGGATGGACACATGGCTCAGGTTCCGGATGACGGCGTGGACGGCGGCGTCGAAGATGGGGCCAGAGTTGCTCTTCGTGTCCGCGGCCAAGGCAAAGGAACCGGTAACGGAGTAGACAACCGATTGCCAGCCGGCAAAGCCCACAATGGGCAGTGTCCACGCCAGATCGTCGCGGCCCGGCCGGGCGGTTCGCCGCACGAACCCGACGACGCGCATCACCGCAATGGCGGCAACCACGACCATGACCGTCTCTCGAGTCAGGGCACCGTAGGCGAGCAGCAGCCCCGCCAGCAACGGATGTCGCCGCCGGTAGGCCAAGAGGCCGGCCAGCCAGCAGGCAGCGGCGACGGGCTCGGCGGTGTCGCGACCCAGGCTGAACACGAACCCGAAGTAGCCGGCGAGGAGAAGGCCCCACAGTGCATGGCGGCCGGCCTGGCGGGCGAAGGATCCTCCCAGCCAGCCAATCGCGCTGAGGGCGGCGACATTGACGGCGACGAGCGCCAACGGAACCCACGGATGATGGCCGAAGGAGACCAACCAGACCAGAAGTGGATACCCGATGCGCTGTACCCGGAATGGGGCGTCGAACGTGATCCCATATGCGGTGTGGTGAAGATTCGAAGGATTGAGGGCAAGACGGTAGAAGAACTGGCCGTCGTAGCCGTTCCCCGGGAGGATGGCAAGGCCAGATGGGACCCGGGCCGGGTCGGCAAAGGATCGCTCGGCCATCACGAAGCGGCTCGCCTGGCCTTTGCCGGCAAGGAGCAGGCGCACGACGACGAATCCGACCGCTGCAACCAGCGTGATACCTGCAGCGGCAACCGGGTGATCGGTGACCGCCCGTACTCGCGCGGCCGGTCCGATCGGTTGCGCCTGGTTCGACGACGTCGCCTCGGTAGCCGAGACTGCACCGGTTCGGGGCGACGGCGGGCTCGCGGGTTGCTGACGTCCCGAACTTCCCGCTGGACCGATGATTAGGGCCGCCCGCCCGGCGAGTGCGACGGCAAGGATCGGATGCTAAGGCTGCGGCCGAGCCCATGGTGTTCCAACCGTTGAGTTGTGACACCAATTCGTAAGATTCGCCCGCACCCCCAGCCAAGGTCTTTGGAGCCGGGATGACCCCGTTGCGGTTTTACCCACCGTTCCTGAGAAAAACTTGAGGAATCGGCTGAACCGCCGCGCCGGCATCGGCGTCCCCTGGGGTACATCCTGGGACCGCTGCCGTGGCGCGTCTGACGGCCCGCACTGCATCCCCGGGGGCGAGGCATCGTCCGCTGGGGCGGTTGGAGCGTAGCGTTGCGGGGGTGGAAGACCGCCCCAGGTATGCCGATGCGGGCGGGGTAAAAATCGCCTACCAGGTCCACGGCGAGGGATGTGATCTGGTGATGATTCCCGGCTTCGTGTCGCACCTGGAACTGCAGTGGCGCGACGCCGGGTTCCGGCGATTTGTGCGGTCGCTGGCCCGGGTGGCGCGGGTCGTGCGGTTCGACAAGCGAGGGACGGGGCTGTCGGATCCGGTCACCGACGTGCCTGGCTTGACAGAGCGCATGCGGGATTTGACGGCGGTGATCGACGCCGCCGGCTGCAGGCGGCCGTTTCTGTTCGGGTTCTCCGAAGGCGGGCCAATCGCCATCCACATGGCCGTGGCCCATCCGAAGATGGTGCGCGGCCTCGTGCTGTACGGGACTTCGCCCCGGCGGCCACCGACCGGGGCCGTCGAGCAGCTACGGGCGGCGGTGGACCATTGGGGCGAAGGGTACACCGGCCCCCTCTTCGCCCCGGGCGAAGGTGACCACGCCCGAAGTGAACGGGCGGCCTTCGAGCGCGCCGCGGCCAGCCCGGCCATGGCCCGGGCCCTGGTCGACTCCTTGGCCAAGGTGGACGTCACCGACCTGATGGCCGAAGTCCACGTCCCCACCCTCATCGTGCACCGCCGCGACGAGTTCATCCCCGTGGCGGACGCGCAGATGATGGCCGACGCTATCCCAGGCGCACGCCTGGTGGTGCTCGACGGTCAGGACCA
>JAUTXN010000077.1 GCA_030838045.1 Acidimicrobiaceae bacterium | reverse complement strand
CCCCGACCGGCTGGCCGTATCCCGCCGTCAGGTCCGACACCGCCGCAGCCACCTCGTCCAAGCCCGCGACCGGCAGGGACAGGACGGACGGCCCGAGCCGCTCCAGGGCCGGCCCGGCGGTAGCGGTGACCGGGCCCACCCGCCCGCCCGGGCCCAGCCGCCCGAGGGCGGCTTTTACCCCCTCGACCTCCACGGAAGCGACCTCGCCCAGGAAACGCACGGTGACGTGCCACTGGTCCTCGGTCGTCCACCGCAGGCCAGGACGCTCAGGGCGCGAGAGCCGGGCCAGCTGTTCGACGACCGCTGGCGGCGGCCACGCGGCGACGAACAGCCGCACGCCGAGCGCGGCCGCTACCGGGCGCCGGCGCGGGCAGTGAGACGGCGCCGCAGCAGGTCGAGCAGCGAGATGGCGGCCAGCTGGCGCACCTGCTGGCGGTGGCCCGGCAGGCGCACGAGCGTGGCCGACACCTCGCCGTCGAGGGCCAATCCCAGCCACACCGTCCCAACCGGCTGGCCGTCCTGCTCCTCCGGCCCCGCCACCCCGGTCACGGCCAGTCCGACGTCCGCGCCGAGCACCCGCGCCGCCCCGACCGCCATCGCCCCCGCCGCCGCCTCGCTGACAACCGGTCCCGGCGGCACGCCGAGCAGGTCGTGCTTCACCGCGCGGTCGTAGGACACGATTGCCCCCCGGAAGAACTCGCTGGCTCCGGGCACCGCGGTGATGCGGGCGCCGACCAGGCCACCGGTGAGGGATTCGGCCAGGCCCAGGGTGAGCCCGGCGTGACGCAGCAGCGCCGCCACGGCGACCTCCATCGACTCGTCGTCAACCCCGAAGACCACGTCGCCGAGGAGCGCCCGCAGAGCCGCCTCTTCCTCGTCGAGGAGGAGGCGGACGCTCGCTGCGTCGTCGCCCTTGGCCGTGATCCGGACCTTGAGGCCCTCGATCCCCGAGGCGAGGAAGGCGATGGTCGGGTTGCCTGACGCTTCCAGGGCATCGACGCGCGGAGCGATGACCTCGGCGAGGGTGGATTCCGCCAGGCCCCAGGTGCGGAGGGTGCGGCTGAGGATGGTGGCGGTCGTGCCCGACCGGCGTTGCAGGTCCGGGATGACCGCGCGCCGGACCATCTCCCGCATCTCGGTGGGTACGCCAGGCACGGCATAGACGACCCCGGCGACGCCGTGACTGTCGCCCGGTGGGGCCAGGCAGATTAGGCCGGGCGCCGTTCCCCGGGTCTGAGGGATGACGATGGCGCCCTCGGGGACGTCCGCCTGGCGGAGATTGTTGTCCGACATGACCCGCCCCCGAGTGGCGAACATCTCCCGGATCACCGCCGCCACCGCCTCATCCCGCTGCAACTCCACGCCCATCACCTCTGCGATCGCCTCCCGGGTGATGTCGTCCTGGGTGGGCCCGAGGCCGCCGCAGCAGATCACGGCGTCACTCCGAGCCAGGGCGTCGCGGATGGCGGTCACGATGCGAGCCTGGTTGTCCCCCACCTTGACCTGAAAATGGGAGTCGATCCCCGCCAACGCCAGCTGTTCGCCGATCCACGCCGAGTTGGTATCGACCACCTGCCCGAGGAGCAACTCGGTACCGACGGCCACGACCTCGCAGCGCATGTGACCCCCCGCGCCTGGACTCTGGCCGGGCCCGCTACGCCGGTGCGGCCGGCGCCGGTCCGGAGCCGCCACCAGTGCCAGCAGTGCCAGCAGTGGCACCACCGGCGATACCGGCAGCGGTACCAGCGGTGCTGGCCGGCGATGCGCCCTTGCGGGCCTCGGCGTAGTACTGGGCGCCGGAGACGACCGTGAGGGCGACGGCCACCCACAGCGCCGACACGGCCAGGATCGGGTGGTGCCCGGTCACGGGTAGCACCATGGCGCCCACCGCCAACGACTGGACCATGGTCTTGGCCTTGGCCAGCGTCCGGGCCGGAACCGAGACCCCGTGGCGGGCGGCCACGATCCGGTACAGCGAGATCGCCACCTCGCGGGCCGCGATGATGGCGACGGGCACCCACGAGAAGCGGTGACTGGCGACCAGGGCGAACATGGCGCCGAGCACGAGAAACTTGTCCGCCAGCGGGTCGAGGAACGCCCCCGATCGGGTGGTGCCGTGACGCCGGGCCAGCCAGCCGTCGATGCCGTCGGTGCCCGCCAGCGCCGTCCAGACAGCCCAGGTGAGCCACGACGTCGGCCGGTGCAACACCATGATCACGAGGATCGGAGCGGCCAGGAGGCGCACGACGGTCAAGGCATTGGCCGGCGTGGCGAGCGCCGACGGGCCGTAACCGTTCACCCGGGCCTGGATCGCCGGTGCGACCGGAGCGCGCCCGACAGCTGCCGTCGCGGCCGCCGCCGCTGCCGCTGCTGCGGGCTTCGAGGTGGGCTTCGGGACCCCCGCCGCCGCTGCCGCGCCTGCGTCGGCGTCCCCGAGCCCGGCGGTCACGCCACCATCTCGGCTTCCAGGTCGGGGCCGGCGCACGCCGTCACCCGGGCGGCGACGAAGCGCCCGACCAGGCCGCGACTGGCCTCCTCGGAAAACTGCACCACACCGTCGATCTCGGGCGCCTCTCGGTGGCTGCGACCCTGCCCGGGCCGGTCCACGAGGACCTCGACCGTGGTGCCGATGAGCTGCGACCGCTTGTGGGCCGTGATGGCGTCCTGGAGCTCGCCGCACTCGACCAACCGCTCGGCCATCAAGGCCGGGGGGACTGTGTCGGTCTCGGGCAGGGTGGCGGCGTAGGTGCCTACTTCCGAGGAGAAGGGGAAAAACCCCGCCCAGTCCAGCTGCGCCGTCTCGAGGAATTCGAGCAGTTCGTCGTGATCGTCCTCGGTTTCGCCGGGATAGCCGACAATGAACGAGGACCGGAAGGCGGCGTCGGGATGACGACGCCTGATGGTGGCGATCCGCTCGGCGAAGCGGGCGGAATCCCCCCAGCGCCGCATCCGCCGCAAGTGGGGGCGGGACGCGTGCTGCAGGGACAGGTCGAAGTACGGGCATGCGGTCTCGCCCATCACGTCGATCAGACCGTCGGTCAGCTCCGAGGGATACAAATAGAGGAGCCGGGTGCGCGCGACCCGGCGGCTGACCGCCCGCACGAGGGGGATGATGTCCCCGCGGCGGCCGATGTCCCGACCGTAGGACGCCAGGTCCTGGGCGACCAGCACGATCTCCTGCACCTCGAGGGAGTCGACCTCGGCCAGGATCGAATCGATCGATCGGGACCGCTGCTTGCCCCGAAACGACGGGATGGCGCAGAACCCGCACGCCCGGTCACACCCCTCGGCGACCTTGACGTAGGCCCAGGGTGACCCCGACCGGGGCCGGGGGAGGTTGAGCAGGTCGAACGACGGCAGGGGCGGGGCCGGCGGACCGGCCGGGCCCGCCGTGGCGGGCCTCGTACCCAGCGTGACCGGCACGCCGAACCCGCTGACCTGATCCGCCTCGGGCAGGGCGGCCGCCAGCTCCGCGCCGTAGCGCTCCGCCAGGCAACCCGTCACCACCAACCGGGCGCCATCACGGCGCACGTCGGAGAGCGCCAGCACGGTGTCGATCGACTCCTGCCGGGCCGCCTCGACGAAGGCGCAGGTGTTCACCACCACCAGGTCGGCCAGCTCCGGGCTCGTCGCCGGGGAGTATCCGTCCGCCAGCAGGGTGCCGACCAACTTCTCGGAGTCGACTTCGTTCTTCGGGCAGCCGAGCGTCTCGACCCAATAGCGCCTGGCCATGGCGCTCAGCCTACTGACCTGCCGGTTGGCGGGCCGCAGGCGGAGGCGCCGCGGGCGGATGGGTGGCCTCGACGACGGTATGAATACCCCCGCGGACCAGCCAGTCGGTGCGCACCGTGATGCGCCGGGGGTGGAGCGTCGAGATGAAGTCGTCGAGGATCTTGTTGGTGACCGCCTCGTGGAACGTTCCCACCTGGCGGTACTGCCACAGATACAGCTTGAGCGACTTCAACTCGACAATCCACTGATCGGGGACGTAGGTGATGGTGACGGTGGCGAAGTCGGGCTGGCCCGTCATGGGACAGACGCAGGTGAACTCCGGGGTCTCGCAGCGCACTTCGTAGTCCCGCCCCGGCTCGGGGTTGGCAACGGCGACCAGATCGGGCCTGGGGCCTGGGTCGGCGGTCATGGGTATCGGGACGCTGGTGGCGCCGTCGCGTCTACTTCTTGGCGCCCAGCATCCGGTTCATCTTGGTCCCACACACCGGGCAGAGGCCCTGGGCGGCCCGCCGGCCGTTGGCCAACTCCACCTCAGTACCTTCGAACTCCCGCTTCTCGCGGCACTTCACGCAGTATCCTTCGTGGGTCGCCATGGGCTCCGTCTCCTTGCTCTGGCCGCTGCGGACCACGTGACACTACGGGGTTTGTCGGCACACCCGTCCCAGGACAGCTAGAATATGTCGGGTCGTCACAGCTGCTCTGCGGCATAGAACCGCATGACGCGGCGTTACACGATTGCTAGGTCCTTGTGAGACCCGAAAAAAAGAGGAGTGTAGGAAGGAGTGCGGTTGCCCAAGATTCGTCATGAGCGCGAAGAGGATCTGGTCCGTCTGTACCTGGACGAGGTCGGTCGCTACCAGCTGTTGACCAAGGACGACGAAGCTCGTCTCGGTCAGTTGGTACAGGCCGGCCAAGAGGGACAGCTGGCCTTGGACTCTTCGGCCACCCTCAGCCCGGCTGAGCGGCGGCAGCATCAGCGCACGGTTCGCGCTGGCGACGAGGCAGCCGACACCTTCGTGAAGGCCAACCTCCGGTTGGTTGTGTCGGTCGCCAGTAAGTACCAATGGTCGGGCCTGCCGTTGCTCGACCTCATCCAAGAGGGAAACCTGGGCCTGATCCACGCGGTCGAGAAGTTCGACTGGCGGAAGGGCTTCAAGTTCTCGACCTATGCCACGTGGTGGATCCGCCAGGCCATCGGCCGGGCGATCGACAACGCCGGGCGCACCATCCGCCTGCCCGGTCACGTCGGCGACCAGATCCGCAAGGTCAAGCGAGCCCAAGCCAGCCTCGAAGCCCGGTTGGGCCGGCTCCCGACCGACGCCGAAGTGGCCGCGGAGTGCGAGTTGACCGAGCAGGCCGTGGCTGACCTGCTGCGGTACGACGACGAGCCCATCAGCCTGGCCGGGCGCGTCGGCGAGGGTGGCGACACCGAGTTCGGCGACCTGATCGCCGACCAGGACGCCGAGAGCCCCTTCGACGTCACCGCCGCCAACCTGCTGTCGGGCGACATCGAGCGCTTGCTCGGCGTCCTCGCCGAGAGCGAGCGCCGGGTGCTGTGGTTGCGCTACGGCCTCGACCGGGGCGAGCCCCGGACCCTCGACGAGGTCGGCGCGGCGCTTGAGTTGTCGGGCGAGCGCATCCGCAAGATCGAGCGCAACGCGTTGCGCAAGCTGCGCGCCGACTTGGTCGGCACCGACGCCCACGAACTGCTGGCCAGCTAAACCGGGCGCTACCCGCAACCCGCTTCTCCAGGACACCATTGTGTTCATTCCATGTATCTATTTCATCGGGTTTTGAACACAACGGTCCGGGACCGGCGCTAGGCCGTCGTTTTCACGCCTTCGTAATCGGGCGCCAACTGCAAGACCAGACCGGTCAGTCCGGTCGCGGCCAGCAGCTTGGCGCCCGCTTCCGCGACCCGCGACGCCGTCCCGGCGGTGCAGATGGCCAGGATGCTCGGGCCCGCACCCGACCAGGACGTGGCCAGCGCCCCGGCGTCGACCAGTCCGACCAGTAGCTGTTCCGACTCCGGGAAGAGCGGGCTGCGGTACGGCTGGTGCAGCCGGTCCTCGGTCGCGGCCGGGCGCAGCCGGCGGTGGTCGGCCAAACCCGCGATGAGCAGACCCATCCGACCCAGGTTGAACCCGGCGTCGGCGTGGGGCACCGACGACGGAAGCACCGCTCGGGCCTGCTTGGTGGCCAGTTGGCGGTCGGGCACCACGACGACGAACGCCAGGTGGGGGTCGAGCGGCAGGCGCTCGGCCGCCGCCACGCCGTCGACCACGGTGGCCGCGACCAGGCCGCCGAGGGATGAGGCGGCGGCGTTTTCCGGGTGGCCGTCGACCCGGGCGCCCACGGCCAAGGGGTCCGTGGCCCCGGCCGCGGCCGCCGTGGCCACGGCGAGGGCGGCGGACGAGCCGAGGCCCCGGCCGACCGGGATCTGCGAACGCACCGTGATGGCCAGCCGATCGTGGCCCGCGACTTGGACCGCCACCCGAGCCGCCAGGTGGCTGGCGTCGGCGGGAAGCTCAGCCCCCTCGCCTTCACTCGACACGCACAGACGGTCGGCGGGCTCGACGGTGACCTCGACGTACAGCGCCAGCGCGACCGCGAGAGCGTCGAATCCCGGTCCCAGGTTGGCCGACGAGGCGGGGGCCCGGGCTCGCATCCGCCTGACGCTACCGGCCCGAGCTTGGTGGTCAGGCAATGTGGTCGGGGGAGCGGCGAGAACTGCCTAGCGGGTGCGCTCCTCGAACTCGTCCACGGTCATCAGCACCGTTCGGGCCTTCGATCCCTCGGATGCGCCCACCACGCCCCGTTGCTCCAGCAGGTCCATCAGCCGTCCGGCCCGGGCGAAGCCCACTCGCAGCTTGCGCTGCAGCATCGACGTCGACCCGAGCTGGGAACGCACGACCAGCTCCAACGCCTGCTCCAGCAGCTCGGCGTCGTCGGAGTCGTCCCCCGCACCCGGGCCGCCGCCCAGCCCGCCCGAGGTGCCGGCGTCGTCGCCCTCCACCCCGTCGACATATTGCGGCTGGGCCTGGCGGCGCCAGTGGCCGACCAGCTTGCGGACCTCGTCCTCGCCTACCCACGCCCCCTGGATCCGCCGGGGAACGCTCGAGGAGGCACCGAGCAGCAACATGTCACCCTGGCCGATCAGGCGTTCGGCGCCCGGCTGGTCGAGGATGACCCGACTGTCGGCCAGGGACGACACGGCGAACGCCAGCCGCGACGGGATGTTGGCCTTGATCACACCGGTGATCACATCGACCGAGGGTCGCTGCGTGGCGATGACCAGGTGGATACCCACCGCCCGGGCCATCTGGGCGATGCGGCAGATGGACTCCTCCACGTCGCGCGCCGCCACCATCATCAGGTCGTTGAGCTCGTCCACCACGATCAGGATGAACGGCAGGCGCTCGTACTCCGGCTCCGACCTCCCGATCCCGGCCTCACCGATCCCGGCCTCACCGATCCCGAGCGCCGACCCCGCAGCCCCATCCGCTCCGCCAGCCCCGCCAGGCCCGTTGCGCTGGAGGTCGCCACGATCGAATGCCGCGTTGTACCCGGTGATGTCGCGCACCCCGACCTCGGCCAGCAGGTCGTAACGGCGCTCCATCTCGTGCACCGCCCAGGCCAAGGCATTGGCCGCCTTCTTGGGGTTGACGACCACCTGGGTGAGCAAGTGGGGCAGGCCGTTGTACTGGCCCAGCTCCACCCGCTTGGGGTCGACCAGGATCATGCGCACCTGGTCGGGTGTGGCCCGCACCAGGACCGACGTGATGAGCGAGTTGATGCAGCTCGACTTCCCCGCGCCGGTGGCCCCGGCGATGAGGATGTGGGGCATCTCCGCCAGGTTGGCCATGACCGCCCGGCCGGCGATATCACGGCCCATCGCCACCTCGAGGGGGTGGCGGGCCTGGTGGGCCTCGACCGAGCACAGGATGTCGCCCAGGGCGACCAGCTGGCGCTGCTTGTTGGGAACCTCGACGCCGATCGCCGATCGCCCCGGGATGGGGGCCAGGATTCGGACGTCGGCCGATGCCATGGCGTAGGCGATGTCCTTGTGCAGGCTGGTCACCTTGGCCACCTTGACGCCCGGTCCGAGCTCCAGCTCGTAGCGGGTCACCGTGGGCCCGACGGTCATGCCCACCAGCCGGGTCTCGACCCCGTGGGCCGCCAACGAGTCCTCGAGGGTCCGACCGAGCTCCTCCACCAGCTTCTTGTCGACCTCGGCCGCCTTGGCCCGCTTCAACAACGCCAGAGGGGGTAACCGCCACGCCCCTTGCTGGGCGGCCGGTCCCAGGGCGATCCGCAGCTGGTGCGGGTCGCCCCCAACGCCGGGATCGGGGGGCAGGGAAACCTCGACCTTGGCCCGTGCGGCTGGGGCGGCGGGGCCGGCCGAGGAGGCCGGCGGGCTGGCCACCGCTTGCGGCTCGGAAACCGGAGCCGGACCAGCCGGATCCTCGACGGCCCGGGCCGGTGCACGAGCCGCGGCGCCATCCTGATCGAACAGGGGCGCGGCCGACGTGGTGACCGGGTGGCGGCGCAGTGCGGCGCGGCGTTCGTCGTCGTGGCCGATTGTTGCCAGCCGGCGTGCCCCGCGCCCGAGGCGCCGGCCCACCCCGGTCCCGAGCCGCCCGGCCCGTTGGCCGGCCAGACGCACCGGCGTACCGGTCATGATCAGCAATGAGACGGCGAGCACGGCAGCCAGAACCAACCCTGCCCCCCAGGGAGCCAGGAACTGGCGCAGCGGCGCGCCGACCATGGCGCCGACCAGGCCCCCGGCGTCGGCCAATCCCGCCAGTCCGGGCTGGCCGATGCTCCAGTTCGCCGGGCCCCGGCTCAGATGCAGGATG
>JAUTXN010000060.1 GCA_030838045.1 Acidimicrobiaceae bacterium | reverse complement strand
GCGGTCACAGGCAGCGGCCGCGGCCGCAGATTCGCCACGGCGCCAGTTTCCCATCAACATGGCGGCGATGGGCCGGTTGGAGCGTGCGGCGTGGTCGGCATCGGTGCTGACTCAGGCCGGGTTGGTGCGGCCCTACCTGCCCGACCAGCTCCTCGGGATGGGTCTGGCCCTGCGGCGCTACGGGTTGTCCGCCGCCTCCCTCTACGCGGTGGGCGCAGCCCAGTCCAGCCGGCGGCCGGCGCTGGTCGACGAGCAGGGCAGCCTTTCCTACGGCGAGCTGGACGACCGCACCGGCAACGTGGCGGCGGATCTGGCCGAGCGGGGAGTCGTGGCCGGGGACCGGGTAGGCGTGCAGTGCCGCAACCACCGGGGTTTCGTCGAGGCGACGGTGGGTCTGTCCAAGGTGGGGGCTCAGGCACTGTTGCTGAACACGGGGATGGCGGGACCGCAGCTGGCCCAGGTGGTGGCCCGTGAGGGCGCGTCCTCACTCCTCTTGGACGAGGAGTTCCTCGCCACGGCGGACGACCTCGGCCCGGGTGTGCCCCGCATCGTGATCGAAGAGATCGCCTGGGCCGCGGCTGGCCGCCGCCGCCGGCCGCCGGCGCCCGAGCGCTGCGGAGGCCAGATCATCCTCACCTCGGGCACGACCGGAACCCCCAAGGGAGCGCATCGCGCCGGGCCGAGCGGCCTCGCGCCGCTCGTCTCACTGCTGTCGACCGTGCCGCTGCGCCGGGGCGACGTGACCTATGTGGCCGCCCCGCTGTTCCACGCCTGGGGGTTCGCCCACTTCGCCCTCGCCGGGTTGCTGGGCAGCACCATGGTGCTGCGGACTCGCTTCGACCCCGAGGCCGCCCTGCGGCTGATCGACGAGCATCGGGTGACGGTGCTGGCCGCGGTCCCGATCATGTTGCAGCGCATCATGGACCTGCCGGCCGCGACCAGGTCGGCCTACGACACGTCGTCGTTGCGGGTCGCGGTGGTCAGCGGGTCGGCGCTGCCTGGCGGCCTGGCGACGCGGTTCATGGATTCCTTCGGTGACGTGCTCTACAACCTCTACGGCTCGACCGAGGTGGCATGGGTCTCGGTCGCATCGCCCACCG
Source organism: Acidimicrobiaceae bacterium (assembly GCA_030838045.1). Classification (GTDB taxonomy): domain Bacteria; phylum Actinomycetota; class Acidimicrobiia; order Acidimicrobiales; family Palsa-688; genus JALYXV01. Next base: position 11,819 of record JAUTXN010000060.1, on the reverse strand, counting down.
ATCTGCGGGCCGCGCCCGCGACGGCGGGACGTTCGCCGCGGGGCACGGTCGTCCGGTTGCTCGATGGCGAGGGTGAGCCGGTCGCCCCAGGCACGCCTGGTCGGATATTCGTGGGAAATGACCTCCTCTTCTCCGGCTACACCGGCGGGGGGACCAAGCCGGTCATCGGCGGACTCATGGCCACCGGTGACACCGGGCACTTCAACGACCAGGGGCTCTTGTTCGTCGACGGCCGCGACGACGACATGGTGGTGTCGGGCGGCGAGAACGTCTTTCCCTCCGAGGTCGAGGACCTGCTCCTCCAGCACCCGGCAATCGCCGAGGCCTGCGTCGTCGGGGTGCCCGACGAGCAGTGGGGGCAGCGTCTGCGGGCCTGCCTGGTGGGGGCGCCGGGCCGGGCCCTGACCGCCGACGAGGTGAAAGCCTTCGTCCGGGGCGCCCTGGCGGGCTACAAGGTCCCGCGAGACGTGGTGTTCCTTGACGAGCTGCCCCGCAATGCCACCGGCAAGATCCTGCGGCACCAACTGGCTGATTGAGGCCTCTACGCTCGGGGCGACGTCGACGAGGGGGCCGATGAACCGAAGGCTGGGGCAGCGGATGACGGCGCGGTTGGTTGTGCCGCTCTGTGCCGCCGTCATGATGGTGGCGTCGTCCACCGTTTCCGCGGGTGCCGCGCCGGTCGTCGGCACCGACATCTCGTGGCCCCAGTGTGGCCGGTCCTACCCCGCCCCCTCGGCATTCAGCATCCTCGGGGTCAACGACGGTCGTCCCTACACCGCCAACCCGTGCCTGGCCGCGGAGTACCGGTGGGCCCGGTCGTCAGGGGTCGTCGAGTTCTACATGAACACCGCCAACCCCGGCGTCGCGATGGGCGACGCCTACAACTACGGGTTCGGTGCCGCCCGCTACGCCTTCACCTACGCCACGGCCCACCTGGGCGCCGGAGCGGGTCACCTGTGGTGGCTCGATGTGGAAACGGGCAACACCTGGTCGCCTGACCAGGGCGCCAACACCGCGGTGATCACAGGCTCGGTCGCCTTCTTCCGGGCGCACGGGGTACGGGTCGGGATCTACTCCACCAAGTACCAATGGGGCCTCCTCACCGGCGGCGCCAGCATCGCGTCGGTACCCAACTGGGTCCCGGGAGCCCGGAGTGCGCGCGAGGCGCCATCATTCTGCGCCGCCGGGAGGTCGTTCAGCGGCGGACCGGTGGTGATGGCCCAGTACACGACCGTGTTCGACTACGACTACCTCTGCCCGGGGGTGTCGCTGCCCGCCCTGACGGCGCGCCCGCCGTCGGGACTGCCGCCGCCCGACGTCGGCATCAGCAACCTCGTCAACGGCATCCTCGCCTGGCTCAATGCCCGGTAGCGATCAGCCGAAGTCGACCTCGGCCAGGCCCAGGACCTCGACGCCCTCAGCCGCCAGCTCCCTCTCGACGGCATTGGCCACCTCGGCCGCGGCCGAGGTGCCGTCGTCGTAGGTGCCATGGGCGCCATGAGGAACGAACACCCGGAATCCTCCTTTCATGGCCCCCAGGCTGGTCGCCTGGATGCAGAACTCGCTTTGGAGCCCGGCCACGATGACCTGGTCGACGCCGAGCTCGCGCAGCGTCTCGGCCAGCTCCGGGTTGGCGGCGAATGCGTCTCCCTCACCCTTGCGCACCACCACCTCGCCCGGGGCCGGGGGCAGCACCAGCTCCCATCCCTCGGTGTGGGGCTCGTCGGGAGATCCCGGCGGTCCGTCGTTTTGGACGTGGACGACGATCGCCCCGGCCGTCCTCGCCTGGGCCAGCAGCGATTCGAGCGTGAGCCTGAGGTCGGTTGCGCCGGGAATCGGAACCTCCCCCTCGAGCATGTTTCGTTGGGCGTCGACCAGGAGCAGGGCAGTCGTCATGGCGCCATCATTGCGTGGAGGCTCCCGCGACGTCTGTGAAACGATGTCAGGGCGGAATGCCCGACGGACGAGGAGGGTTCGCTCTACCCAATGGAGCCGACCAAATGAGGCCGACCTGATGCGCACGATTACCAGCGACCGAGACCTGATGCACCGACGCCGGTGGGCGACCCTCGGGGTCCTGTGCCTCAGCCTGATGGTCATCGGTCTCGACAACACCATCCTCAACGTCGCCCTGCCCACGCTCGGCCGTCAGTTGCACGCCAGCACCAGTTCGCTGCAGTGGATCGTCGACATCTACACCCTGGTGTTCGCGGGGCTGCTGCTCACCGCCGGTTCGCTGGGCGATCGCTTCGGCCGGTACCGGACGCTGGCGCTGGGGCTCACCCTGTTCGGTCTGGGATCGCTGGCCTCGGCCCTGGCGGGATCGACCGCCATGCTCATCGCCACCCGGGCGTTCATGGGGATCGGTGGCGCCTTCATCATGCCCTCCACGCTCTCGATCATCACCAACGTCTTCACCAATCCTGTCGAGCGGGGCAAGGCCATCGGCATCTGGGCCGGGGTGGCGGCGCTCGGTATCGGGATCGGCCCCGTGGCCGGCGGGTTCCTGCTGAGTCATTTCTATTGGGGCTCGGTCTTCTTCGTGAACCTTCCGATCGTGGCCCTGGCTCTGGTCGGCGGGTGGTTCCTCGTGCCCGACTCGAAGGACCCGACGGCGCCGCGGCTGGACCCGTTCGGAGCGGTGTTGTCGATCGTGGGCCTGGCGTCACTCCTCTGGGCGGTGATCGAAGCGCCGGGGCGGGGGTGGGGGTCGACCAGCACGGTGGCCGGCCTGGTGTTCGGCGCCGCCGTCCTGGGCGGCTTCGTCTGGTGGGAATTGCACACCTCGAGTCCCATGCTGGACATGCGGTTCTTCAAGAACCCCCGGTTCACCGCGGCCAGCATGGCGATCGCCCTCACATTCTTCTCGCTCTTCGGTTCCCTGTTCCTGCTGACCCAGTACCTCCAGTCGGTCCACGGCTACAGCCCACTCAAAGCCGGGGCGCTGCTCATCCCCCAGGCCGCGGTGCTGATGATCGTGGCGTTCTCGTCGGCCAACGTGACGCAGCGCCTCGGCAACAAGTTGGTCGTCGGCTTCGGTCTCCTCGTGGTCGCCCTCTCGCTGGCGGCGTTCTCCCTGCTTTCGGCGAGCGCCCCCCTGTGGCAGATCATCGCGGTCACCGTCGTCATGGCGGTGGGAATGGGCAACGTCATGGCGCCCGCGACCGACTCGATCATGGGTTCGCTGCCCCGCGAGAAGGCGGGGGTCGGCTCGGCCATGAACGACACCACCCGCCAGACGGGCGGCGCCATCGGCGTGGCCGTGCTCGGCTCGATCCTGGCGTCGAAGTACCGCGGGACGATCGCATCCGACGCCCAGGCCCACCACCTCCCGGCGACGGTCGTCGGCGCGATCAGGTCCGACATCGGCGGGGCGTTGCGCGCCGCCCGCACCCCGCTCGGTGCGCCCTACTCGGACACCATCGGGTCGATTGCCCGGCACAGTTTCGTGACCGCGTTCCACGTGGCCTCGCTGGTGGGCGCGGTGGCGCTCGTGCTGGCCGCGATCGGTGTGTTCCGATGGCTGCCGGCCCGGGCCAGCGACGAGATCAGCGCGGCGAAACCGGCTGCGCCGTCGGAGGTCGAGGTCCCGTCGGCGGCCACCGACGCCATCTCGGTGGGTGCCCCGGTCCTGCCCCCGGATCGGGTGCCCGTGGCCGAGTCCGAACGCCACTGAACGCTCGACCGGGCGGCTGGGGCAACCCCTCTCCCTGGGTCGTCCAGTGGGCGCCCCTTGTTCCCGCCGGGGCGATCCTCGACGTCGCCTGCGGTCGCGGTCGCCACGCCCGGTTCTTTCGGGCGCGGGGACGGGCGGTGGTCGTCATTGACCGGGACCTGTCAGGCATCGCCGACCTGCTCGGCGACCCCGCAGTAGAGGCAGTGGAGGCGGACTTGGAGGACGGCCGGCCCTTTCCCCTGGCCGGCCGGCAGTTCGCGGGCGTGATCTGCACCAACTACCTCCACCGGCCCTTGCTGGGGGCCCTTGTTGCCGCCGTCGCACCCGGTGGCACCCTGCTGTACGAGACCTTCAGCGAGGGCCATCAGCAGTTCGGACCACCGCAGCGGCCCGAGTTCATCCTGCGTCCCGGTGAGCTGCGCGACGCCGTCGCCGGGGAGCTGGCCGTCCGGGCCCACGAGGAGGTCCTGGTCCACCGGCCCGGGCCCGCGATGGTGCAGCGCATCGCGGCCGTGCGGGACGCCCCCCGATCCTGAGGCGCTGGTCGCGGGGTACGGCAGCGGCACGACTTGCAGCCGGAAGGGCTCCGCCGCTCCGTAGCAGCGGGCTCTCCGTGGAGGTCTAGGCCGCTCGCACACCGTGCTCGGCCAGCGGGCCCACCTCCAAGCCTCGGTCGGCGAACAGCGCAGCCATCGGGGCGAGCGAGCCCAGGGTGGCCCGCCAGCTGTCCGGCGCCGAGGTGCAGTCGGAGTCGTGCAGGAGCACCGTGGCACCGGGGCGCAGCCCACCCGCCACGTCGGCGACGACCGTCGATGGGGTCGCCTCGGCCCGCCAGTCGCGTCCCCAGGTCGTCCACAGGACGGGCCGTAGACCGAGGCGGTGGGCCGCGGCCAGGCTGCCTCCGGAAAGCGCCCCATAGGGGGGTCGGAACCAGGTGGGGGCGACGCCGGTCGCCTCGGCGATGCTGTCACGGGCCCGGGCGACGTCGTCTCGAATCGCTCCGGGCGTGCGCTGGAGATGGCTGCGGTGCTCGTCGCCGTGGACACCGACCTCGTGCCCGCGCGCCGCCAGCTCGGCGGCGAGCGACGGAGCGCTGCGGACCATGGGGCCGAGGACGAAGAACGTGGCCCGCCAGCCGAGGCGGTCGAGTTGGTCCAAGATGGCCGGGGTCGACGCGGGATCGGGGCCGTCGTCGAACGTCAGGGCCACATGGTCGGCCCGACCGACGCCGGCCAGCGAGGGCAGGGCCCAGCACCGCAATCCCCGCCACGTCGTGACCGCCGGGAGCAGGTGGCCGACGGCGATGCCCGCGGCGCCGGCGGCCAGGGCGCCGCCACCGGCCAGGAGGAGCTGACCGGTCTTCAAACCAGGTCCGCCAGCGGGGCCCCAGCGAGGTTGGCGGCCTTCAGGCCGTGCGACAGTTGGGACAGCAGGTCCTGCAACTGCTGGTCGGTCGACTTGGCCCCGTTGACCAGGTAGGTGTGCCGGGCGGTCAGGGGCCCGAGCGGGTCCTCGTCGGCCGGCTCGAGGATCCGGTCGGGGACCACGGACTTGTTGTGGGCGCCGTAACAGGCCATCAGATCGAAGGCGTTGAGCCGCCGGCCCGGGACGAACACCTTGACCGGCTGGCCGGCGATGCGGGCCAGCTCCTGACTGGCCGCCACGTCACCGTTGGCCCGCGTCCAGGGGACCTGGGCGATGCGGTGTCCCTGGCTGTTGACGCGCGGCCCGGCCCCACCGTTCTCGACGTCGACACCGAGTCCCACCAGGCGCTGGATGTCGACCGGGTCCTTGGCCGCGGTTTGTTCGTCCACGACGGCGGACGCGTTGAGGTCGGCCAGCTCCTGGCCGATCACCGGATTGTTGAGCTGCGACTCGCTCAACCGGACACCGACGTAGGCGACATTGCCCGAGTTGCTGCGCGGATGGGCCACGCCGGCGCCGTAGGCGGTGGCCACGCCCACGCCTGAGGTGAGCGCGGCCCAGACCAGCGGCACCACGGCGACCAAGGCGGCGACACGGGCGACGGCGACCGAGGGTCTCCGGGGCCGACCGCGGGGGGGCCGGCCGCCGTCGCCGGTCCCGGTCGGCCGCAGCGCTTCGACCTTGTCGCTGTCGTTGCCGTCGGCATCGTCGCCGCCGCCGCCGTCGGCGTCGGCGTTGGCGTTGGCGTTGGCGTTGGCGTTGGCGTTGGCGTCGGGGGTCGTGACGGCGTTGATCCCGATGGCCACCACGTCTGCCGGTTCGGCGTCGGTACCCGTGGGCGCCAGCGCCGCGACCTCGGCCGGCTCGACAGCTTCGGCGCCGGTCGTGCGGTCGGCAGTGCGGCTGGCGGCCCTGCCCGATCCGATCGGCACGATGGGGGCCAGGTCCCCGGTGTCGTCGCTCGTCTCCGCCAGGAGGGCCCGCAGCTCCTCGGCCGGGTCGAAATCGACCCGGTCCGCCACTCCGGAGACGTGCTCGATGTCGGCTTCGCCGTAGCCGGCCGCGACTGCCGCCAGGAGATCGCGATCCGCGAGGCGGGCCGCCCCCACCACGGCGGCGTGCTGGACGTACCGGGCGGGATCGGCCACGAACATGGCTTTGCCGGCCGCCACCATGGCCTGGCGGGCCGGGCTCGGTGCCGTCACGTCATCGAGCAACGCCAGTAGCTGGTGCGCGTTGCGCGCCACCCGGCTGACGCCCGCGTCTTGCATCTCGGCGGTGTTTTCCTTGCCGTGACCGGCGATGGGACGGAAGCTGATGATCGGCAGTCCGACCGAGAGCGCCTCCATGGCGGTCAGCCCGCCCGCGTTTTCGACCAGTGCGTCAGCAGCGGCCATCAGCGCCGGCATGTCGTCTCTCCAGCCCAACGCCCGGCCGCCCGCGATGCGACTCAGCCGTTCCCGGAGCCGCTGGTCCTGGCCGCAGACCGCCACCGGGACGAACCGTTTGCTGTCGGCGATGATCCGGAAGGTGCGCGAGACGTCGCCGACCCCCCATGACCCGGACACGATGAGCACGGCCCGGTCACGGGCCGCCAGCCCCAAGCTCGCCCGGGTGGCCGCCCGGTCCTGGAGGGCGGCGAAGCGGCTCGACACCATGGGGCCGGTCGCGATCGATGGCCGGCCGCTCTTCGCTTCCGCTTTGGCCGCGGGGTGGGGATGGACGGCCAGGTTGAGGTCGATCCCCGGATGGGTCCACAGCGGGTGAACACCGAAGTCGGTGATGAAGTTGATGGTCGGGACGTCGATCCGGCCGGCCTTGCGGAGTTCCCCGAGCACGACCGAGGTGAGGGGGTAGGTGGAGACGACGACGTCGGCACCGAAGTCCGCGGCCCACTCGACCAGGTGAGTACCGGTGAGGCGGGTCATGAAGCGACCGATCGGCGGGCACAAGGCGGGCGCCCGGTACAGCAGCCGGTACGTGAGGTCGTAGCTCCACGCCATGTACTTCATCTGGAACTCGTAGCTGGACTTGAGAAGTACGCCTATTCGCAGCGGCGGCGAGGTCAGGAAGTCCCGCATCTCGGCTTCGTGACCCTCGGCCTTCAGTCGCCGGACGAGCTCTCGGGCGGCACCGTCGTGACCCGCGCCCATGCTGGCCGAGACCACGAGAACGCGGGTCTGCACGGGGGAGAGGATAGCGTTCGGTGCCTTCTCCGCTTCGATTTACTACGCGATCGGCCCCGTAAATCCGTGATGATCAACGTCGAGACATTCGTGTGTTCGGTGCGGGGCCACGTCATCCCGGCCTCGAGGGTCGCCGTACTCGTCCCCGAGGAGCACGGTTTCGGGATCGACGTCCACCCCACCTGGCGGATCTGCCGGTGCCTGCGCTGCGACGTCTGGGTCGGGGTGGCGCCGCCTGCCCCGGCGGAACTGGACCGATTGCCACCGTTCGAGGAGATCGACGTGCCGAGGCGAGGCAAGGCCCTGCGCCAAGCCGTGATCCTGCGGATCATCGCCGTCGAACGGGCCATCCATGCGGTGGTCTTCGCCGCCATCGTCGCCCTAGCCGTCGTGCTGCGCAGTCACCTGGCTGGTGCGCAGAGCTCCGTGCGCAATTATCTCGAGACCCTGGCCCGCAGCGAGGCGCAGACGGGCCGGGCCAACAATCACAGCATCGTGGCCCAAGAGGGCACCAAGTTCCTGCACCTCAGAAGCTCGACCCTCGAGGTGTTGATCATCACAGCGGTGGTGTACGCCATCATCGAGGGGACCGAGGCGGTCGGGCTGTGGTACGAGAAGCGCTGGGCCGAGTACCTGACTGCGGTGGCGACGGCGGGTTTCGTCCCGTTCGAAATTCGTGAGCTGATGAAGAAGGTGACGGTGGTCCGGGTGGGGGCCCTGGTGGTGAACCTCGCCATCATGGTGTACCTGGTGTACGCCAAACACCTCTTCGGCGTGGGCCGCAAACGCGCCGAGGCCCGTCTCGCCGAATCCGCCGCGGACCGCTCGGTCTTTTCCCCCCCGTTCTAAGTCTCAGATATACGGTGAGGGCATGCGAGTGCCGCTCACCATCGACCACTTCATCCGGCGGGCCGCCCTGGTCTACGGCGACCGCACCGCCGTCGTCGACGAGCCCGGGACGGCCGGTTCGTTCGGGACGGTCACCTACCGGGAGTTGTCGGATCGGGCCCGGGGCATGGCCCGGGCGCTGCACGAGATGGGGGTCGAGCGGGGCGAGCGGGTTGCCATCGTGAGCCCCAACGCGGCCCGGATGCTGACCGCGTTCTACGGCGTGAGCGGCTATGGGCGGGTGCTCGTCCCGATCAACTTCCGGCTGAATGCCGAAGAGGTGCAGTACATCGTCGAGCATTCCGGGGCAACGGTCCTCCTGGTCGACCCCGAGTTCGACTCGGCCCTCGGGGCCGTGACGGCCAAGGAACGCATCGTTCTCGACGGCTACGCCGACCGGGAGCTGTTCGCGCCGCTACCCGAAGGGTCTTCGTCGGAGGCCGGGTCCTGGGACGGGTGGGAGCCCGACGAGGACGCCACCGCCAGCATCAACTACACCAGCGGCACGACCGCCCGGCCCAAGGGTGTGCAACTGACGCACCGCAACTGCTGGCTCAACGCCGCTGTCTTCGGCTGGCAGGCGACGGTCACGGATCGGGATGTGTACCTGCACACGCTGCCGATGTTCCACTGCAACGGGTGGGGGATGCCGTACGCCGTGACCGCGATGGGCTGCCCGCAGATCGTGTTGCGCAAGGTCGACGGGGCCGAGATCCTCCGCCGGATCGCCGACCACGGCGTCACGCTGCTCTGCGGCGCACCCGCAGTGGTGGCGGCGGTGCTCGATGCCGCCACCCGGCGCCGGGCGCGGGGCGAGGAGGTGGCGGGCCGGGGGCGGGTGCGCATCGTGGTGGCCGGAGCACCCCCGCCGTCGAAGGTGATCGAACGGGTGGAGACCGAGCTCGGCTGGGAGTTCATCCAGATCTACGGGTTGACCGAAACGGCGCCGCTGCTCACGATGAACCGGGCGCCGGCGGAGTGGGATTCGCTGTCGGCCGAGGAACGCTCCCGGCGGCTGTCCCGGGCCGGGGTGCCTGCGGTCGGGGTCGCGTTGGACGTCTCCCCTGATGGTGAGGTGCTGGCCCAGGCCAACCATGTGTTCGCCGGGTACTGGGAACAGCCGTCCGAGACGGCGGCCGCCATGGAGGATGGGTGGTTCCACACCGGTGACGGCGGGAGCATCGACGAGGGCGGGTATCTGTCCATTTCGGACCGGAAGAAGGACGTCATCATCAGCGGCGGGGAGAACGTCTCGTCGATCGAAGTCGAGGATTGCCTGTATCAGCACCCGGCCGTGGCCGAGGTGGCGGTGATCGGGATCCCGAACGAGAAGTGGGGCGAGACCGTCACCGCCCTGGTGGTGCTGCGGCCCGGGTCGTCGGTGGACGAGGGGGAGCTCGTCGAGTTCACGCGGGCGCGGCTGGCGCACTTCAAGTGCCCGACCTCGGTGGAGTTCCGCGACAGCCTCGTGCGCACCGCGACCGGCAAGCTCCAGAAGTTCAAGCTGCGCCAGCCGTACTGGGAGGGCCGCGACCGCCGCGTGAACTGACGTCCTGGGGGAGGGCGGGAGGGGCGGGAGTGGCTGGCGGGAGTGGCTGGCGGGAGTAGCTCCCGCCCGGTGGTCGGCTCGCCCCGGCGGGCCCCGGCCGACTAGTCGGCCTAGCGCCGGCCGCCGAGGCGACGATCGGCGATCAGGTCGGCCACCAACCCGGTCCAGCCGGTCTGGTGTGACGCACCGAGGCCCTGGCCGTTGTCGCCGTGGAAGTACTCGTGGAAGGGGATGAGGCCCTGCCAGAGGGGATTGTCCTGGAACACCTTCTCGTCGCCCAGCACCGGCCGATGTCCGTCAGGACCGGGGAGGAACAATGCCACCAACCGCCGCGCCAGTTCGTCGGCCACCTCGTCGAGGGTGGCCTGGTGGCCTGACCCGGTCGGGAACTCGACGGTGAAATCCTCACCGAGGCTGGAGTCGAAACGGCCCAGCGCCTCGATTAGCAGGTAGTTCAGGGGGAACCACACGGGCCCCCGCCAGTTGGAGTTGCCACCGAAGAGATAGTTGGTGGACTCCGCCGGCTCGTAGTCGAGCATGCTCACGACTCCGCCGAGATCCAAGGTGACGGGGTGGTCCCCGTGGCGGCGCGACAACGACCGCAACCCGTATGGCGACAGCAGTTCCGCCTCGTCGAGCACCCGGCTCAGGATGCGCCGGAGGTGAACCGGGCTGACGACCGACAGCAGCCGGGCATCTCTCGCCTGGGGGTCGGCGATGTGGGCGACGCAGTTGGCGTAGGCCGGCTTGTTCGTGAGGAACCACCGCATCCGGGCGGCGAACTGCGGTAGGCGCTCGAGCGTCGTGGCATCGAGCCTGGTGACCGCGAACAGCGAGACCAGGCCGACCATCGAGATGGCCCGGATGGGCACGTCGGTACCGTCCTGCAGGTTGAGCACGTCGTAGAAGAAGCCGTCTTCCTCGTTCCAGAGGCCCTGAGTGCGCGTCGCCGAGGCGATGTACACGAAGTGCTCGAAGAACTTGGTCGCCACGTCCTCGTACACCCCGTCGTGCACCGCCAGCGTCAGGGCGATCTCCAACAGGTTCAGGCAGTACATGGCCATCCAGGCCGTGCCGTCGGACTGCTCGAGGCGCCCGGCCACGGGGAGCGGTTTCGAGCGGTCGAAGAGCCCGATGTTGTCCAGGCCGAGGAAGCCGCCTTCGAAGACGTTGAGGCCCTCGGCGTCCTTGCGATTGACCCACCAGGTGAAGTTGAGCACCAGCTTGTGGAAGATCCGCTCCAGGAACGCCAGGTCCCCGGGACCCTCCTCGCCCCGGGCGGTGCGGGCCGCGGCATCGATCTCGAACACCCGCAGGGCAGCCCACGCCTGCACGGGGGGGTTGACGTCGTCGAAGGACCACTCGTAGGCGGGCAACTGGCCGTTCGGGTGCATGAACCACTCCCGGCCGAGCAGGATCAGCTGGGACTTGGCGAACTCCGGGTCGAGGTGGGCCAGGGCCACACAATGGAAGGCCAGGTCCCAGGCGGCGTACCACGGGTACTCCCATGCGTCGGGCATCGAGATGACATCGTGGTTGTTGAGGTGGGCCCAGCCGCTGTTGCGCCCCCGCTGCCGGGATTCGGGAGGCGGCGGCTGGGATTCGTCGCCCTGGAGCCAGCGTTCGACGTCGTAGTGGAAGAACTGCTTGCCCCAAAGCATCCCGGCGAAGGCCTGGCGCATGACCGAGCGCTCGTCGTCGGTGGCGTCGAGGGGTGCCAGGGAGTCGTAGAACTCGTCGGCCTCCGCCCGGCGCCCCGCCAGCACCTCGTCGAAGTCCCCCCCGACCCCCGCGGCCACACCAAGCCCGCCCCCGCCCTCGGCCGACGCGGCCGCCACTTCGGCGACCTGGTCCGGCTGGTCCGGCGCAGACGAGAACCGCAGTCGGATTTCCGCCTCACCGCCCGCGGGGACGGTCAGGTGATAACGAACCGCCGCCTTGGTCCCCTCATGCGCCGGGTTGACGGTGGCCGCCCCGTTGATCACATGCTCGGCGATGCCATCTTTCGGAAATGCAGGGCTGTCCGTTGCTCCCCAGAGCGACGCGGCATTGCTCTCGTTGTCGCAGAACAGGGCGTCACCAGGCACCGGGCCGG
>JAUTXN010000048.1 GCA_030838045.1 Acidimicrobiaceae bacterium | reverse complement strand
GTCGGTGCCCTCGTCGGCCTTGGCTCCCGGCAGGGTCGCCTTGGTGAAGACGATCCAGTCGTTGCACAACACGTCGTAGGCGTTGAGCTCGCCGGTCAGGATGACCTGGATCAGGGGCAGATTGCGGAACGACTTGTACGCCGACTCGTCGTCGTTGCGGTCGAGGACGACGAGGATGCGGCCGTCCAAACCCAGCGCTTCCACGGCGGCTCGGGCCACCGACGTCTTGGGTTCGGTCCACGGCCACTCGGCCATGACCATCACCCGGTCCTCCGACGCTCGGTCGGAAAGGGCAGAACGAAGGGCCAGCTGGATCATCTTGCGAGGGGTTCGCTGGCGGTAGGAGCGGGGCTTGGGGCCGAGGGCCACGCCGCCGCCGGTCCAGTGCGGTGCACGAGTGGAACCTTGGCGGGCCCGGCCGGTTCCCTTCTGGCGGAATGGCTTCTTGCCACCACCGGACACCTCGGCGCGGGTCTTGGTGCTCTGGGTGCCGGATCGGGCGGCGGCCAGCTGTGCCGTCACAACTTGGTGCATCACGGCGATATTGGGGGTGACGCCGAAGATGGCGTCATCGAGGGTCACCGAGCCGCTCACCGACCCGTCGACGGTGCGTACATCAACGCTGTGCGGCATCTATCGGGCCTTCCTCTTCACGCTGCCCCGGATGAGCACGACGCTGCCCCGGGCGCCGGGGACGGCACCCTTGACCAGCAGCAACTCCCGCTCCGGATCCGCTTGGACGACCTCGAGGTTGAGCGTCGTCACCTTCTGCGAGCCCATCTGGCCGGCCATCTTGGTGCCCTTGAACACCCGGGCCGGGGTGGCGCAGGCGCCGATCGAGCCGGGAGCCCGATGATGCTTGTGGTTGCCGTGGCTGGCGCCTTGACCTTTGAAGTTGTGGCGCTTCATCACCCCGGCGAAGCCCTTGCCCTTGCTGACCGCGGTCACGTCGACGCGGTCACCAGGGGTGAAGATGTCGACGGCAATCTCCTGGCCGACGGCGTACTGGCTGGAATCGTCGATACGAAGCTCGACCAGGTGACGCCCGGGATCCACCTGGGCCTTGGCGAAGTGGCCCGCTTCCGGCTTGGTCAGGGTCCGGGCCTGCCGGGCCCCGTAGGTCACCTGGACGGCGGAATAGCCGTCGTTGTCCGGTGTCTTGAGCTGGACGACGCGCGCCGGGCTGACCCGGACGACGGTGACCGCGATGGCTCGGTTGTTGTCATCCCAGATTTGGGTCATGCCGACTTTTTCGCCGACGATCGCTGTGGTTGGCACGGCTGGCTCTTTCTCGGTCGTGGAGGGGGACATCGCTGGCCCCACACGCGGACGCTCCGCTCGGGCAGTACCCGAGCGGAGCGCTCGTTCAGTTGTGCTGCGGGGTCTCCGGCAGGCGGACACCCGCAGACATCGATTGGTAGACGGGTCAGTATAACCCCAGCCGGGCCGACTCCGTCGGGGGCACCCGAGCGGGCCTTGCCTACGGGCTGGCCTTCACCCCTGTGGTGGGCGACGCCGGAGTGGACTTCGTGACCACGACGGGGATGTCGGCAGTGGCCACGACCGTGCCTGAGGCCTTGTCGGTGGCCGTGACACGGACAGCGGTCGTTCCGATCGCCTTCGGTGTGAGATCGGCCCGAAGGCCGTCGCCTGTGACCGTCGAGATGCTCGGCTCAGCGACGCTCCAGGCGAAGGTGTAACCATCGGGCTTGACCGGGGCGCAGGCGGCGGTGTCCAGCAACGTGGCGTTCACGCCAAAGCCGCTTTGGGGCGACAGCTGCATCTCGATGCTGGGGTAGCCGGCGTCGATGGCGTAGGGAGCCGTCGGGGCACGGCAGGGCGCGGGGCGCAGGAACGCCTCGAGGTGCAGGCCGGTCATCTGGAGGTGGCCGGTGACGCCGTGGTCGGAGGCGGTGACGTCGAGGTTGCCGACGAACGGTGTCCCAAGGGGGCTGCGGAAGAAATCGCCTTTGTAGAAGACCCACTTCCCGTCTGCGCGGCCGTCGTATGTGCGGATCTCGTCGGACCACCAGTGGTGCCCATCGGAGGTGAAGTAGACGGAGAGGCGCATCTCCACGCCGTGTTCCAGCCAGGTGAGCTCGAGGGTTGTGTAGCCCTGCCAGATGCCGGGATCGCTGTGGACCTGCACCGGGCTGGCGGTGACATATTTCTTGCCGTCGACGTCGATCGACAAGGCGTCGGCGGTCAGTGAAACCTGTGGCGTTTCGGTATGGAATCCGGAAACGGACCGGCCGGCCGGTCGTTGACCGGCCGGCCCCTTCTGACCGGTCTTCACCGGGGCGCCGGAACGCGCGACGAGCGGGAGCGCCGCCAGGAAGATGACGATTCCTGCCGCGATGCCGACGGCGACGTAGGCCCGCCGGGACTGGGACTTGCTGTGCAGCGGCCAGGCGTCGGCTTCGCCCGACCATTCGCGATCCGCCACCAGGACGGCCTGTTCCTGCGACTCGAACATCGCCCGGAGCTGGACTTCCAGGTCTTCCTTGGTGTCGCTCATCGGGTGATCTCCTTCTCGAGGCGCTTCAGGGCTCGTGATGCGAGTGACTTGACCGTTCCCGGGCGGCATCCCAGCGCCTCGGCGATCTCGGTCTCGGAGAGTCCGGCGTGGTACCGGAGCACGACCACCGCCCGCTGGCGGAACGGGAGCGAGGCGACTGCGTCGGCCAGGTCATCGACGACGAGGTCGGCGGTGGCAGGGGTGGCGAGAAGGGGGAGCTTGGCCCGGTGGACGCCGGCGTGGCGGCGCCAGTTGTGGGACCGGTTGACGATGGCGGTGCGCAGGTAGGCGTGGGGCCGGGCTGCCTCGCCCCAGGCGGAGTACATCTGGGCCAGGGCGTCCTGGGCGATCTCTTCGGCCGCCGTGCGGTCCTGGGTCAAGAACGCCGCCAGGCGCACCGCCCCCGGCCACGCCTCCCGGAAGAACTCCTCGAACCCGGGGGGCGGCTTTTCAGTCTGCTCGGGGTCCCGCCATGGTCCGATGGCCGTGGTGCCCTCGTCGGTCGCCGCGCTGGTCGTCACATCTCTCATCGACACCTCTGCGGCACGGGAGGTTCCATCGAGATTCGAACAGACTGGACCCATGGACAGCGTCGCACCTCCGCCCCCAGTCCCGCTCGGCTCGCGTCTGGCGGTGCCGGTGGACGTCGAGCGGGTCGAGGCCCGGATCACCTTCGACGTGGCCGCCCAGGTCGCGGCCGTGGAGGCGACGGTGGAATTCGTGGTCCAGGGATACGACGGGTGCCCGGCGCTCGACCTTCGCCAGCCGGTGGACTCGTTCCTGCTCGACGGCCAGAAATTTCCCGGCGAGGCATTTTCCCCAGAAGATCTGGGAGGCGGCCCAGGGTCGGAGATGCGCGTGATCGACGACCCGCTCGCCGCTTGGAGCCGGCACCGGCTGGAGCTTCGCTACCAGCTGGCCACACCGGCGGCCGAGGGGTCGGCGCCGCTCGGGTGGGTGGCCGGCGCGGGGGTGCGGTGGGATTTCTGGATGTCGGACCTGCACCCGGGGCGCTATCTGGAGATGTGGCTGCCGGCGAACCTGTGCGAGGACCGTTTCCAGCTCAAGTTGGAGGTGGCCGTCGAAGGTGGCGGCCCGCATGTGCTGATCAGCAACGGCACCGAGTACCAGGCCGGGCCCAACGAGTGGTGGGTCGACTACCCGGCGGCGTTCACCTCGCTGTCACCGATGCTGGTGCTGCGGCCCGAGGAGGAGATCGAGCAGCGCCGGATCCCGGGCCTCGTGACGGCCAAGGTGGCCGAGTCCGACGCCGACCTGGAGGCCAACGAGGCCGACATCAAGGCATGGCTGGCCTGCAACGAGTCCCGGTACGGCAGATGGGTCCACGGCGACCACTTCACGTGCGTCCTGTGGGGTCCCGGCCGAGGGATGGAGTACGACGGTGCCACCACCGCGGCGGTGGGAGCCGTCGAGCACGAGGTGTTCCACAGCTGGTTCGGAAGAGGGGTGAAACCAGCCCGGGCGAGCGACGGCTGGATCGACGAAGCCTGGACGTCGTGGGCGACGAACAGCCGTCGCCGGGAGCTGGGCCGCTTCGCGGTCGAGGAGCTGAGCCTGGAGGAACCCCCGGTGGTGCTCTACCCGCCCAACCCGTGGAGCCGGCACACCCCGATCGAGTCGTATCGGGAGGGCTCCCGACTCTTCGCTGGGGTGGCACATCTGTTGGGTGGCGCGCCCCAGATGCGAACCGCGATGGCGGCCTGGTACCAGGAGCACGCAGGCGGCTTCGTGACGACCGAAGGCCTGGAGCTCCACTTGCGCGAGCGAAACGCCGGGGTGAGCGCCCTCTTCAGGCGCTACGTCCACGGGCAGGGGGAGTGAGCTGCGCCATTCTGTGCCGATTCAGTGCTATGTGCCGATTCGAGGTGCACAGAGCGCTTTGAATCGGCACAGTCGCTCGAATCCGCAC
>JAUTXN010000007.1 GCA_030838045.1 Acidimicrobiaceae bacterium | reverse complement strand
ATCTCCCGGCGGGTGAGTCACTCCTCATCGACGGCCCGCGACCGCCGACGTTTCTGTCCCTCACGCCGTGGTTCCGCACCGCCCCATTCGCCGAGGCCCAGCACACCCTGGCGCTTCCCCCTCCGAACGGCCGGGACCGTATCGCTCGCTTGGGATGGTCACTCTGACCACGCCCGACCAAGATGCCAGTGATCCCCGTAGCTTCGTGGCGTGGTCGACCAGAAGCAGAGGGAGATACTGCGGGAGTTCTATCGCCAACTTGCGCTCGACCCCATGAGCCTGGCGATCCCCGGTAATGTGCCGCTCTCTCCAGGTGAAAGTACCCAATTGTTGTCCGGATACCGAGGATCGGCGAAGTCGACCGAACTTCGACGCCTGAAGCAGTACCTGGAGAACGACCGCTACGCCGTAGTCCTCGTGGACATCGAGGACGAAGCGAAGGTCAACGCCCTCGATGGTGCTTTGAGAGTCGGATCGACCGAAATCGAGGAATCCGATCGTGACGGCAGGGAGT
Organism: Acidimicrobiaceae bacterium; assembly: GCA_030838045.1. Lineage (GTDB taxonomy): Bacteria > Actinomycetota > Acidimicrobiia > Acidimicrobiales > Palsa-688 > JALYXV01. The sequence continues at coordinate 28,884 of JAUTXN010000007.1, read as the reverse complement.
AAACGGGTTCTCGGGTAAGAAGGCTCGCATGCCCTCTCCGCTCGACGGCTTCCACGAACTGGTTTCGGGGATCGACTACCCGATGTTCATCGTCACCACGGTTGCCCCCGATGGGACGAAAGGCGGTTGCCTGGTCGGATTCGTGACCCAGGCGAGCATCGAACCGCCCCGGTTGGTGGTCTGCCTGTCCAAGGCCAATGCCACGTTCCGGGTGGCGCAGCAGGCCGAGCTCCTGGCGGTGCATTTCCTGGGCCGGAGCAACATGGAGCTTTCTCGCCTGTTCGGCGAGGAGACCGGCGACGAGATCGACAAGTTCACCCGGTGCCACTGGGTGGTCGGGCCGGGAGGAGTTCCGCTCCTACCCGGATGCAAGGGGTGGGTGGCGGCGACGATCCGTGAGCGCTTCGATACGGGCGACCACGTCGCCTTTCTGGTCGAGCCGTTCATGGCCAACGCCGAAAGACCGAACGAGACGCAGCTGTCGTTCCAGCAAGTGCGGGAGATGGAACCGGGACACCCAGCCGACTAGCCCGATTGTCAGCGGAAGTCCCGCGACTTGATGGCGGCGGTGCTGAGCGAGAGGGACTCGATGTGTTCGGCGATCAGGTTGATGACCCCGTCGACCTTTTCGACCGTGCCCCGGATGATCAGCGCGGGCTGGGACCGGGCCACCCGGCGGAACCGGGCCCAGGCCCCGGCGGACACGATGACATTGATCAGGCCGGTTTCGTCCTCCAGGTTGATGAAGATCGTGCCTTGGGCGGTCGCAGGCCGCTGGCGGTGGGTCACGATGCCCGCCACCGTCACCCGGGCCCGGTCCGCCACGTCCGCCAGGCCGGCCGAGGTCACCACCCCCCGTTCGTCGAGCGCCGCCCGGACGAACTCGGTCGGGTAGCTGTCCGGCGACAGACCGGTCGCCCACAGATCGGCCCGATTGCATTCGGCTTCGGTCATTTCCGGCAAGGGCGGGGCATCGGCGCCGGTGACCAGCCCCGCCAGCCGCCCCACCCGGGGCCGAACGGGGCCCGGGGGCGGCGCCACTGGGGCCGCATCCTCCAGCCCGGGAGCCGCTGCGGACTCGGGAGCCGCCCCAGCCCCGGGAGCCGCCCCAGCCCCGACAGCCGTCCCAGCCGCCCCAGCCCCGGCAGCCCCAACCCCCACAGCCGCCCCACCCCCCACAGCCGCCCCACCCCCCGCAGCCGCCCCAGCCCCGGCAGCCGCCCCAGCCCCGGCAGCCGCTGTAGCCGAAGCGGCGGGAGCCACCGGGCGGCGGGGGCGGCGGGCCCGGCTACGGCTGCCACCGCCACTGCCGCTGCCGCTGCCAGGAAAAGGCGTGCCTGGAGTGGACGGCGTCATCGCCTCCAGGGCCGGGCCGCTTTGCGCCAGGGCCCCCGCCCCCCACAGCGCCTCCCGGCGACTGGCGGGGCTTTTCCCCCCATCTTCGAAAAAACAACCGAAGGCGCCCGCGGTGGCCAGCGCTTCGGCGGCCGCGGTGCTGAGCCCGGTCCGGCGCACCAGGTCCTCCATGCCGGCATAGGGCCGGCCCGCCGCGATCTTCTCGGCCATGTCCCGGCCCACGTGGCGGACGTACTCGATGCCCAGGCGCACCGCCGCCCCGCCGGTGCTCTCCTCACAGGGCTCGAGGGTTGAGGCGGCGGCGCTGGCGTTCACGTCGGGGCGCAGGACCACCACGCCGTGGCGGCGGGCGTCGGCCACGAGGGTCTGAGGCGACCAGAACCCCATGGGCTGGCCGTCGAGCAGGCCAGCGGTGAAGGCGGCCGGGTAGTTGTGCTTCATCCACGACGACGAGTAGACGAGGTAGGCGAAGCTCACCGAGTGGCTCTCGGGGAAGCCGAAGTTGGCGAAGGCCAGCAGCTTGTCGTAGATCTGGTCGGCGACGGTGCCCGTGATGCCCCGCTCCGCCATGCCCTCGTACAGGCGCCCCTTGAGCTGCTCCATCTTCTCCACGCTGCGTTTGGACCCCATGGCCTGGCGCAGCCGGTCGGACTCGGCGGCGGTGAAACCGGCCACGTCGATCGCCATCTGCATGAGCTGCTCCTGGAAAAGGGGCACGCCCAGCGTCTTCTTCAGGCTGCGCTCGAGGAGGGGGTGGAGGTAGGTGACCTCCTCCAGGCCGTTGCGGCGCCGGATGTAGGGGTGGACCGACCCGCCCTGGATGGGGCCGGGGCGGATCAGGGCCACCTCGACGACCAGGTCGTAGAAGTTGCGGGGTTTGAGGCGGGGCAGCGTCGCCATCTGGGCCCGGCTCTCGACCTGGAAGACCCCGACCGAGTCAGCCCGCGACAGCATCTCGTAGACCTCGGGCTCCTGGGGGATGGTGGCCAGGTCCACCGTGACCCCGTGGAACGCCGCGATGTGGTCGACGGTGTAGTGCAGGACGCTCAGCATCCCGAGGCCCAGCATGTCGAACTTGACCAGCCCGGCCGCGGCGCAGTCGTCCTTGTCCCACTGGAGCACGCTGCGATCCTCCATGGTCGCCCACTCGACCGGGCACACCTCGAGCACCGGCCGGTCGCACAGCACCATGCCCCCCGAGTGGATGCCGAGGTGGCGGGGGGCGTGCTGGAGTTCGCCCGCCAGTTCCAGGACCGGCGGGGGAATGTCGCAGTCGGCGGTGCCCACGGTGGCGCTGAGCGGCCCCCAGCCGTCGACCTGCTTGGACCAGGCGTCGAGCTGGCCCTGGGCGAACCCGAGGGCTTTTCCCATGTCCCGCACCGCCGATTTGGGGCGGTAGGTGATGACGTTGGCCACCTGGGCCGCGTGTTGGCGGCCGTAGTGGTTGTAGACGTACTGGATGGCCTCCTCCCGGCGGTCGCTCTCGATGTCGACGTCGATGTCGGGCGGGCCGTCGCGCTCGGGGGACAAGAAGCGCTCGAAGAGGAGCCCCAGTCCGACCGCGTCGGCGTTGGTGATCCCCAGGGCATAACACACCGCTGAATTGGCGGCCGACCCCCTCCCCTGGCAGTAGATGTCATGGGTCCGGCAGAACTGCACGATGTCCCAGACGATGAGGAAGTAGCCGGCGAAGCCCAGCTGGTCGATCATGGCCAGCTCGTGGTCGATCTGGGCGTACGCCCGGGGGTGGGTCGGGTGTTGTCTGGTGCCGTAGCGGGTGCGCGCCCCGTCCTCGGTGAGGTTTCTCAACCACGACATCTCGCTGTGCCCGGGCGGAGCCGGGTAGGGCGGCAACTTGGGGGCGACCAGGTGGAGGTCGAAGGCGCAGTCGGCTGCCAGGGCGGCGGCCCGCTCCACGACGCCGGGGTAACGGGCGAAGCGCCGGGCCTGTTCCGCCCCGCTGCGCAGGTGGGCGGCCGCGGCCGCGGGGAGCCAGCCCTCGAGATCGTCCAGGCTGCGCCGGGCCCGGACCGCGGCCATCGCCGTTGCCAGCTTGCGCCGGGGTGGGTTGTGATAGTGGACGTTGTTGGTGGCGACCAGTTCGGCGTGACTGGCGATGGCGATGTCGGCCAGGGCGTCGTTGCGGGCCGAGTCGAGGGGGTCGCCGTGATCCCAGAGCTCGACCACGACGTTGGGCCGGCCAAAGAGGCGCTGGAGGCGGGCCAGCTCGGCTTTTGCAGCCGCCGGGCCGTGCTCGAGCAGGGCTCGGGGGACGACGCCCTTGCGGCACCCGGTCAGGATCAGCCAGTGGTCAGGGGTGCCTGCGCCGGCCCCGTCCGGGGTCCCCCCGGTGGCCCGGCTTGGGGCAGCGGGGCCGGCGGTCGCCCGGGCATTGTGTTCAAAACCCGATGATATAGATGCACTTTGTGAACACAATGAGGCGGCCGAGGCGGCCGAGGCGGCCGGGGCGGCCGAGGCGGCCGGGGCGGCGGGGGCGGCGGGGGCGGCCGAGGCGGCCGAGGCGGCCGGGGCGGCGGGGGCGGCCGAGGCGGCCGAGGCGGCGGGGGCGGCGGGGGCGGCGGCGGGCGGGGCGGCCGGGGCGGGGGTGGCGGCTGCCCGGAAGATGGGCGGCTGGGCGCCGGCGCCGATGGCGGCCAGGGTCTCCAGGTCGATCTGAGGCTTGCCCTTCTCCCGGCCCGCCATCTGGGCGGTCGAGATGGCCCGGGACAGCCGGGCGTAGCCGGTGGCGTCGCGGGCCAACACGATCAGGTGGTGACCTTCGGGGTCGGCCACCCCGGCTTGCCGGCGCCCGAGGCCCAGGGTCAACTCGGCGCCGAAGACGGTGGGCAGGCCCACGGCGGCCGCCGCCTCGGCGAAGCGCACCACCCCGTACAGGCCGTCGTGGTCGGTGAGGGCCAGGGCGGTGAGCCCCAGCCGGGCCGCCTCCTCGGCCAGTTCCTCAGGATGGGAGGCGCCGTCGAGGAAGCTGAAGTTGGAGTGACAGTGCAGTTCGGCGTAGGGATGGGTCTGGGGAAAAGTCCCCGATCGGCGTGGCTTGAGGTCCTCGGGGGGCTGGTACGGCTGGCGGTGGTAGGACCAGGCGGGGCTGTCGCCCCCATCCCCATCGGCAGGGAACGGCCGGGTGCGGCCGGACAGCCGAGCCTCCAACTCCTGCCAGGGGACCGGTGGGTTCCTCCAGCCCATCGCTTCACCATAGCGCCGAAATCGAACGTATGTTCGAGTCGACTTGGGGCAGGCGTCTCAGTCGCCGGCTCAGTCATAGGTGGCTTCCACCCACCACCGCCCGGACTCAAGGACCACCACATGAGCCGTCCCGTCCGCCCCACAGACCTGGAACCGGGCCCGCCGCCGGGACGACTGCTCGTCCCACCAACGCTCCTCCGCCGGCCACGGGCCGGCCCAGGCCACCACCTCGACCGCCGAGCCGCCGCCGATCGTCAGCCGGGCCGGCACCGAGCCCAGCACCCCCCGGCCGGTGACCGTCACCGCCTGGCCGTCACCGTCGTGCAGGCCGGCCGAGACCCGATCGGGGTACACCAAGGCTGGCGCGGGCAGCGGCAGGTGACCCGGCCAAGGGGGCGCCTCACGCGGCGGGGCCACAGAGGCATCGGGACGGTGGTCGCCCCACGGGATCAGCTGGACCTGGACGGCCGGGTCACGGCCGCCGCCCACCACCGCAGTAACCACTCCTTCGGGGCCCAGCAGACCCTGGATCCGGGCAAAACCACGACCCGCCCGGTCGTCGGCGGCCGCCGAACCACCCCAGAAGCCCAGCTGGCGACCGTGATCCGGTTTGACTTCGTCGGGGGTCAGGCGGATCAATGTCACGCCGGCGGTGGTGGCGCCGGTGCTCAACCAACCGTCGAGTTGCCAGCGCACCCGTTCGGCGATGGCTCGGGAGGTCAACGCCCCGTCATGGCGCCACAGCCGGACGATGTGCTCGCCGTGTTCGGTTTCGGCCTCGATGGCCACCCGGGTGCAGGCCAGGCCCCGGGCGGCCAGCACCTCGTGCAACTTGTCGGCCAGGGATTTGGCGACGAACATGGCCATGTCGACCCGTTCCGCCGGTGGGTCGAGTTCGGCGGCCACGGCCAGTTCGGGAGGAGCCGTGCGGGCGGCCAGGGGGCGCTCGTCCCGGCCGCGGGCCAAGCGGTGGGCCGTTGCTCCATCGGAGCCGAACCGGGCCAGCACCGTTGCCGCGGGCAGGGCCGCCAGGTCGCCCAGAGTCATCAGGCCCAACCGGGTCAGGAGGTCCGCCAGATCAGGGCGTTCGAGCACCCGGACAGGAAACGGGACGAGAAAGTCGGCACTCCGCCCCGGCGGCACGACCAGCACCGCGACCTCAGCGGCCACCGCTCGCCCTGCTCGCTCCGCTCGCCCCGATCGCCCCGCTCGCCCCGCCTGACCGCCCGCCACCTGGGCCGCCCGCGCTGCTTGCTCGGCGGCAAAGGGGCCGTCCGCCACCCCGACCCGGCAAAGGGGGGCGGCCAGTGGGGCCAGGACCGCGTCCACGGCCGTCGCCACCTGGGCCGCCAACGTCCGATCGCCCCCGAAGTACCGCGACGGCCCACGGGTCCCGAACGACACCATGCCCGGCCGGCCCACTTCCACGCTGGGAGTGAACGACTCGACCGCCGCCACTACCGGCTCGAATGCCCGTATATCGCGCCCCGGGTCCTGGTCGATCACGATCACTTCGGGACAGCGGCCCTGCGCCTCCCGTCGCCGAAGGCCCACCTCGACCCCGTCCAGGCGGGCCGCGGCCGAGCAGGCCACCACCCGGTTGGCGCTGACAACCGCCACCGGCACCGTGGCCGGGTGGCCTGCGGCGACGACCGGCCAGTCCGGGCACCACACCACCAGGGTCCGGACGCCGCCCATATCAGCCCACTAGCCCGCGGCGGAGGCGGCGGCCGGCGTGGCCGGGGCCTGTTCGAGGGCGACACGGCGCTTTTCGACCGTGCCGTTGTTGCCGGGAAGCCAGAGCGGGACCCGGCGCTCGCGCGACGCGGCACCCCGGCCGGTCGCAGTCACCTCCACCGACCGGGCCTGCAGGTAGCCGTAGCCCTGCCCGAGGCCCCGCCACCCCGCCTGCCCGATGGTGGCTATTGACAGTGAGAGATCGGCTCCCTCGGGCCAGGTCCCCCGTACGACCAGGACCACCCCGCGCTCGCGAACTCGGGCCGTCAACCGACGAGCCTCGGACGACCGGATCCCCCGCGGGGGCCGGAGGAGGATCACGTCCACCGCATCGATCAGCGCGGCCGTGACCGCCGGCCACTGTTCGCCCGGGTGGGACACCAGGGCGAAGCGCTCCAATGCCATGCCCAGACCAGCGGCCGCCACCAACCCCAGCGCGGGCAAGCCCACGGCGGCACACCACGATCCCGCTTGTGATGCCGCCACTCCCACCGCCAGGGCGAGCGACGTCACCCCGGTTCCGCCCGATTTGACCACCACGGTGGTCCCCCGGCGCAGGCCGCCCTCAGGGAACAGCGGCGCCAAGGGTGCGACCACGGGCAGGAGCTGCTCGCCGGCCATGGTGACCGGTCGCACACGCCCCGCCGCCTCCGCCAAAATGGCCCTGCTGCTCGTCACACCTCACAGGATAGCGAACGTATGTTCGCCCAGCGCCAGCCGTCCAGCCGTCCAGCCCCAGCGCCGCCCAGCGCTCGCCTTCGGCTGCGCCCGTCAGCCGGCTGGGGCCGCCTGCAGGTTGGCGCTGATGCACTCCGCCATCTGGCCGACCAATTTGCGGGAGACGTCTTCGATGATGCCCCGCCCGAACTGGGCGATCTTGCCGGTGATGTTCAGGTCGGCATCGATGCTGACCTCCGACCCGCCGCGGCCCGAGCCGGAAACAGTCATGGCCACCGACGCCCGCACCGTCCCCTGTCCCCCGACCTCTTTGCCCTTGGCATCGATCTTGACGATGACCCGGTCGTGGAGTTCCTCGGTATCCACAATGTGCGCCGTGCCCTGGTAGGTGATCTGAACAGCACCGACCTTGACCTTCAGCGTCCCGGTGAAGGTCTGCGCGTCGACCACCTCCGTGAGCTGCGCCCCGGGAACACAACCCACCACCTGGTTGACATCGAGGAGGTAGGCGAAGACCTGGTCGGGAGGGGCAGCGACGGTGAACGAACTATTGATCTTCATGCGTCGTTCTTACCTGCAGGCACGAAGATCCACGCCCCGGCGTCACCCTGATACGGACTGTCCAGCCGCTTGGCGACCACACCGGGCAGGCCCTGTTGGCTCGCCGCGGCCAGCAGCGCCACCCCATCGGTCCCCGGATACGAACGCGGGACCTGCCACGCAGGCCCACTCATCGACAGGCCGGACAACAACTGCCGCCGTTGTTCATACGGCCGCGCCATCGTCGAATGCCCATCCAGCCACAGCAGGTCGGACACCATCATCGTCGCCGGGTACCGCTCGCTCAGACGCCGGGACGCGGCATCGGACCGCGCCCCCTGCCGCTCCGCCAGCCGTGGTTTCGAGGGGCGACCATCACCATCGACCACGATTATTTCCCCGTCCAGGACCACCTCGGTCACCCCCAACGCCTCACCCAGGGCCCGCAACTCCCGGAACCGGCCCACCAGCTCCCCGCCCCCATTTTCCCCGCCCTCAGAAACCGACGGCCCACCGACCGGATGCAGTTGCACCCGACCCCCCGACACGAAGGTGAGGACCCGCTGGCCGCCCCACGCGAACTCGACGCCGTAGCCCTCCGCAGGCACCGCCGCCCCCGGCACCGCGACCATGGCTGGGAACGCCGACCATCCCGGCCAGACGTCGCGGTCCGGATCGGCCGGGGGGTCCATGCGGTGGATCATCCACTGTTTGCCCCGGGTCTGGAACAGGACGTAGCGCCCGTCGACCCGCGCCCCGTGCAGCACCACGATCACCTCTCGCTCCCCCCACTTCTCGGGCTCGTAGGTGCCGGTGTCCCAGACCGACATCGTCCCCGCCCCGTAGTTCCCGGCGGGAATCGAGCCCTGAAAGTCGAGATATTGCATCGGGTGGTCCTCGGTGTGCACGGCCAGATGGTTGACCCGGGGGTCGGGTGGGACCCCCTTGGGCAGCGCCCACGACACCAGCACCCCGTCGCGCTCGAGGCGGAGGTCCCAGTGCAGCGCCGTGGCGTGATGCTCCTGCACCACGAAACGGGGGGCGCCCCCCGACGGTTCGACCGCCCCGGCCGGTTCGGGGGTCTCCCCGAAATCCCGCTTGGCTTGGTAGGTGGACAGCGGTGAGGTGGAGTCGCCCACCACGCCTCCAGACGACTTGGGGAAAACCCAGCCTATGCGGCTGCGGGCTCGGCGGAGGGATCGAGCGCCACGACCATCTGGCCCTGCCGGGTACCGAAGTGGCGCCGCAACAACACCGACCCCATGGCGCCTGCCGCCGCCACGGTGGCGACACCACCGACGGCCAGGCCGTAACGGGGGCCGAAGCTCTGGCTGATCCAGCCGACGATCGGGCCGCCGATGGGCGTCGAGCCGAGGAACACCAGGCCGTAGAGCGCCATCACCCGGCCCCGCATCTCGGGCACCGAGGTCAGCTGGCAGGTCGTGTTGGCGGTCGCCATGAAGGTGATGCTGGTCAGGCCGAGCAACACGATGAGGATGTCTTCGCTCAGCAGGGTCGGCGCCACCGCGCTGGCCAGCATGACGATCCCGAAGGCCATGCAGCTACCGACCAGGAGCTTGGCGGTGGGCCGCAGCCGGGATGCCACCCCGAGGGCACCGACCATGGAACCGACCCCCATCAGGGCGCTCAGCCAACCGTAGGTTCCGGCGTCGCCACCGAAGGTGAACTTGGCCAGCACCGGCAGGACGACGGTGAAGTTGAACGCCAGGGTGCCGACCACCGCCATGACACCGATGGTGGAGCGCAGCTCCGGCGTCTCCCAGACGTAGCGCAGCCCCTCGCGGGCCTGGCCCTTGGCTCTTGCGACCGGTGCGGTCCTGTACAACTCGTCGGACTGCATCATCATCAAGCCCGCGATCACAGCGGCAAACGACACGGCGTTGACCGCGAACACCGGCCCCACGTCGACCAGTTTGATCAGGATGGCCCCGATGGCCGGGCCGATGACCCGCGAGGTGCTGAACATGGCGCTGTTGAGTGCCACCGCATTGGGCAGGTCGTCCTGGCCGACCATCTCGCTCACGAAGGCCTGACGGACGGGCATGTCGACCGCGCTGAACACGCCGAGGACAAACGTCAGCAGGTAGATCGCCCAGAGGGGATCGGAGCCCGCCAGGGTGATGGCGGCCAAGGCGGCGCTACTGACAGCCATGCCGGCCTGCGTCGCGATCAGGGTGCGCCGCTTCTCCAAGCGGTCGGCGATGACCCCGCCGTAGGTGCCGAGCAGCAGCATGGGCAGGAACTGCAGTGCCGTCACCACGCCCACCGCGAAGCCACTGTTGGTGATGCGCAGCACCAGCCATCCGAGCGCCACGGTCTGCATCCACGTGCCGCTGGTGGACACCAGCTGGCCGTAGAAGTACAGCCGGTAGTTGCGGCTGCGCATCGATCGGAACGTGCCCTTCACAGCGGGAGCTCCCCGACCAGCCGCTCGAGAATGGGAAGCGCATCGGTCAACGTCGCCAGTTCATGGGGCGCCAGGGCCTGCAGTCGCGCCGCCAGATACGCGTCGCGTCGTGAGCGCGTCTTGGCCAGCAGCTCGAGGCCCGAATCGGTGATCGCCAGGCGGGCGACGCGGCGGTCGGCGGCATCCACGGTGCGCATGACGAGCCCCCGCTCCTCCAGGCAGGTCGAGATCCTGGTCATGGAGGGCGGCGTGATGCGCTCCACGTCGGCCAACTCCTTGAGCGACACCGGTCCCCGCCGTTCGACGGTGGACAGCGCCGAGAGCTGCGAGAGCGTGATGTCGGCGCCCGCCTCCTGGCGGAGGCGGCGGGACAGGCGCATGACGGTCAGCCGCAACTGGCTGGGCAACACGTCGACGATCGGAGTAGCGCTCACACCGAGCACAACTCCTTCGCCGAGCTAACTATTCCCCTTGCTAAGTAGTGCTAGGTAGTGCTCAGCCTCAGCCTCAGCCTGTGAACGGCTGCACCCCAGGCAGGTAGTGGGTGTACAGGCCCTCGATCGACTCTTTCAGGCCCTCGGCCGACTTCCAGGGGTGCAGCTCCACGGTGACCTCGTTGCCGTAGATGTGCACTGCTTTCACGGAGTCATGCTCGAACAGCCGCCGGGCCAGAAGGTCAGGCGGCCGGTGGCCGGCGGTGTCGGCCGCGCTGCGGTACTCCTCGTGGCCCATGCCGGTGAGTACTCGGTTGAGATCGAAGCGCACGATGCCGGACCGCTTGGACGGCTTCTCGGTGACGGTGATCGGCTGGCCCATGGCCCCCGCAGCGTACTGGCCGCGTTAGCTTGCGAGCATGCCGACCGCGACGGCACTGCCCCCGCCGGCCGGAAAACGGCCGGTGCCCATCCGCACCATGCTCGCCGTCGTCGGTTCGGTCCTGGTCACCCTGCTGGGGGTGGAGCTGCTGATGCGGCTCCACCAGGTCGCGATCTGGACCGTGGTCTCGTGCTTCTTCGCCGCGGTGCTGCATCCGCCGGTCAACTTCCTGGTGCGCCGCCTGAAGTTCCGGCGGGCCCTCGCCGCCCTGTTGGTTTTCCTGACCGGGACCGGGCTCGTGGTCGGGCTCACCTATGAGTTCGTCCGGCCGCTGGTGGACCAGGTCAACGTGGCCGTGAACGACTTCCCGGGGTACGTGGCCGACGCCCGGGCGGGGCGGGGCACCATCGGCCACCTGGTGAAGAAGTACAACCTCGACACCTATGTCGAGCAGAACCAGCCGGACCTGAAGAGCGCCCTGCAGACGGCCGGCAAGCCCGCGGTCAAGGTGGCCAAGAGTGTCCTGAGCGCCCTGACCGCGCTGGCGACGATCATCGTGATGACGCTTCTTCTCCTGATCCAGGGGCCCGCCATGATGGAGGGGGGACTGGCCGTGCTGTCACCACCAGTCCGGGAAAAGGTGAGCACCGTGATCCAGGACGTGATGCGGGCCCTGGCGGGATATGTGGGCGGGGTCATCGTGACCAGCTTCCTCGCCGGTGTCGTGGCGTATGCCGCTCTGTGGTCGCTCGGGATTCCGTTTCGAGGGGTGCTGGCGTTGTGGATCGCGTTCACGGCCCTCATCCCGCTGGTCGGGCCGTTCCTCGGTGTGCTCCCGGCCGCCGCCGTGGGCTTCATCCACTCCACACCGGCGGGCATCGCCATCGTCGTGATCCTCTTTGCCTTCCACCTGCTTCGGAACCGGACCCTGGGCAAGCGGATCAATGCCCGGACCCTCGCCCTGAGCCCCCTCGGGGTGGCGGTGAGCGTGCTGGTCGGCTTCCAGTTGCTGGGGTTCCTCGGCGCCCTGTTGGCCATCCCCGCGGGCGGGGTGATCCATGTCGTCGTCCGGGACCTGTGGGCGTTCCGCCGCAGTGCCGTGATCCCGGCCGCGCCCCCCGCGGGGGCGTAGCAGTGGCCAGCGAGGTCGTGGAGATCGAGGGCCACATCATCGACTCGCTGATTCTGGCCAAGGTCATGGACCTGATCCTGGCGGCGGGGGCGGATTACCGGGTGCTCGAGGTCGAGATCGGCAAGACCAATGTGGACATGTCCCGGGCCCGCCTCGAGGTCAGCACCCCTGATGCCGACGCGCTCCAGTCGCTACTCGACGAGTTGCAGGTCCATGGGGCCAACCGGGTGGTCACCGCCGACGCCGAGCTGGTGGCGGCCGACACCGACGGGGTGCTCCCGGTGGGCTTCTACTCGACCACCAACCTGCCCACGTCGGTCCGCATAGGCGGGCGGTGGGTCGAGGTGCGCCAGCCCGAGATGGACTGCGGCCTGGTATACGAGGGTCTCATCTACGACGGGGAGGGCCGGCTGACCTCGGTGCCGATGCACCGCATCCGTATCGGCGACCTGGTCGTGGTGGGCACCGAGGGGGTGAAGGTCTCGCCGCCGTCGCGTCCCCGCGGCGCCCATCCCTTCGAGTTCATGAACTCCGACGTGTCGTCCGAGAAACCGAAGGCGCTGCTGGTACGACGCGTCGCCGAGCGCATACGCCGGGCCAAGGCGAGCGGCGCCAAGGTGCTGGCGGTGTGCGGACCGGCGGTGATCCACACCGGCGCCGGCCCCTCGGTGGCGGCACTGGTGCGCGAGGGTTGGGTCGACGTGCTGTTCGCGGGCAACGGGTTCGCCACCCACGACCTCGAGTCCAACGTCATGGGCACATCGCTCGGGGTGTCGGTCCACGAGGGCACGGCGGCCGAGGGCGGTCACAGCAACCACCTGCGGGTGATCAACGAGATCCGCAGGTATGGGTCGATCGGCGCCGCGGTGGACGCCGGCTACATCGACGGCGGCGTCATGTACGAATGCGTGCGGCGGGGCGTGCCGTTCGTGCTGGGCGGATCGGTGCGCGACGACGGGCCCCTGCCCGACGTCTACACCGACGTGGTCGAGGCCGCCGACGCCATGCGCTACCTCGTCCCTGGCGTCGGCGTGGCCCTGATGCTGGCGTCCACCCTGCATGCCATCGCCACCGGCAACCTGCTGCCGGCCGGGGTGGAGACGTTCTGCGTGGACATCAACCCGGCGGTGGCGACCAAGCTGGCCGACCGGGGCAGCCACCAGGCCCTCGGCATCGTGACCGACGTCGGGCTGTTCACCTCGGGCCTGGTGGAGCAGCTCATCACCCCCACATGACCGATCCGCTCGGGTGGGGCCGGCGATACCTGATGTGCCCGCCCTCGTACTTCCGGGTGGCCTACCAGATCAACCCCTGGATGGTCGAGGAGGTGGTCGCCGACGCCGGGAGGGCCCGGGAACAATGGGACAACCTGGTGGCGACCCTCCGAGCCGCGGGCGCGACCGTCGAGGTCCAGCCGCCCGAGGAGGACTGGCCCGACCTGGTCTTCACCGCCAACGCCGGGATCGTGAACGGCAACCAGTTCGTCCCGGCTCGCTTTCGCCACCCCGAGCGCCAGGGCGAGACCGCCCACGACGTGGCCTGGTTCGCCGACGCGGGCTTTGGTGTGAGCGAGTTGCCGATCGGCGTGTGCCAGGAAGGAGCGGGCGACGCCCTACCGGTCGGCAACGCCTTGGTGGCGGCCTACCGGTTCCGCTCCGACGCGGCATCACACGCCTACCTCTCCCATCTGACCGGCGCCGCGGTCCGCTCCATCGAGCTGGTGGACGAGCGCTTCTACCACCTCGACCTGACGTTGTGCCCCCTCGACAGCCGCCGGGCCATCATCGCCCCGCTCGGCTGGGACCGCTACGGCTGCGCCGTCATGAAGGCGCTGATCCCCGAGCCGCTGGTGTTGGAACCGGACGAGGCCATGCGCTTCTGCGCCAACTCGGTCGTGGTCGGCTCGACGGTGGTGATGCCGGCCTGCCCGCCCCGGGTGGGTCGCCAACTCGAGGCCTGGGGCTTCGACGTGGCGGTGTGCGACGTCAGCGAGTTCCTGAAGGCGGGCGGGGGCTGCCGGTGCCTCACGCTGGCCCTCGACGTCACCCTCGGCTCCTGAGCCCGCATGGGTTTATGTCTCTTGGTGGACTTGTTACCCCCGAGCGGTAATAAGTCCGCCGAGAGACACAAGTCTGTACGAGACGTGGCGGGGGGCCACAGGTGGCGGCATAGGAAGGAATGTGAACACCCGCCAACAGGTTGAAATCGAACTTCTACGGTGGCTCCGGAGCCATCACGGCATCATCAGCTATTACGAGGCCCTCCGGCTCGGCGCGACGCCCAAAATGATCCAATCGAAGCTTCAGCGAGGCGAGTGGGTCCGAGTGCACCGAGGTGTGTATCGCCACGCCGCCACCGCGCAGGGCCCCTGGCAGGATCTTCGTGCCGCTACGGTGTTATGCGCCGGCGGACGCGGCGTCGTGTCGCATGCCTCGGCTGCATGGGCTTGGGGCCTCCTCCGCCAGCCTCCGGAACTGACTGAGATAACCGTCAGGCGAGGAGAGCGAGACGTTCAGGCCCGAGCCGGCATCGCCGTCCACCGATCGTCCGACCTCGATGTGGCACAGGCCGTACAGCGCAACGCGGTCCTCGTCACCAACCCGCTGCGGACCCTGGTCGACGTAGCCGGCTCCGCCCTCCCTCGGGACCTGACGGAGGCGGTCGACACCGCCCTGGCCAGACGCCTGCTGGGCGTCCCCGCGCTCGAAGCAGAGATCGCTCGACTTTCGCGACCTGGGCGCACTGGGGTCGGCGCCCTCCGGAGCCACCTCCGCCAGCGCGGCTTCATCGGTGCGCCCGAACCAAGCGTCCTCGAATCTCACACCCTCCGCCTCATCCGCTCCACCGAGCTCCCCGATCCGTCGGTCGAACGCCGCGTTGGCGAGGACGGCGAATACCGCCTCGACTTCACCTGGGACGCCATCGTCTACGCCGTCGAGGTCGACGGCTATGCCTTCCACTTCAGCCCGGAGCACCAACAGCGGGACTTGAATCGCCGCAACAAACTGCGGCGAGCGGGCTGGACCCTGGACGTCTACACCTGGATGGACGTGATGAGGGAACCGAGCCGAGTAGCCAAGGAGGTCACCGCGACCCACCGCCAGCTGTCTTCGAGCCGGTGACCTACCCGATCTTCTGGCCGAAGGCGAGGGCGATGACGCTGTAGCCCAGCGCGGTGGCGTGGATGTTGGGGCCGACCGGCGACGGGGCGCACATCCAGGTGTAGGCGCAGGCGAAGGCCAGGTCGACGGGCAGGTCGAGAATCGCCATGGTGGGGATGTTGACCGGGGCGAAGGCCCCCGCCACGTCGGCGACCGCGAATCCGTGGGCGATGAACTGGGCCGCCAGGATCTGGTTGAAGGCCGCCCCCAGGTGCTCGGACTGCACCGCCAGGGCGGTGAACGCGCCCCCTTTCAGGGCGGCCGCCACGAACGGGTCGTAGTAGGTCATGGCCACCTTCGTCACCTGCGGTGCCGCCTGGCGAAGGGCCTGCAGGATCACCGGCAGGTCGCGACGGACAGCGGCGAACCCAGCCGCCACGCACGCCTGGTCGAGGCCGGCGGCGCTGACGCAGCTGTCGATGTTGTTGGCCCCGATGTCGAGCGTGACGAGCACCACGCGGTGGGTGGCCAGGAAGTCGATCGCCTGGGCGAGCTGCGACCCGAGCGGGTAGGAGCAGACCCCGCCGGTCTGCATGGTGCCCGTCGTCTCGCCGGGACAGCCCAGCTTCGCCAGCCGCAGGTTGGGCGAGGTGGCGTGGTACCGGGACCACAGGTCGTCGGCGTAGCCCTGGTTGGTCACGACGCTCCTGCCCGCTGCGTCGGGCTGCACCCCCTGGGACAGGGAGTCACCGAGCGCCAGGTAGTACGGCCCAGTACCCACCTGCGCAGGGCCCACCGGCGCCGCGTGCACCGTCGCCGAAGCCGCGGCGACCACGCCCGGCGAGGGACCGACGAGGAGTACCGCCGATACCACAACCGCGCCGAGCACCCTCACGACAGGCGACAGTGACATCTGGTACTCCTCCCCCGGTTCCCCCCTGCTCTGAGACTAGTCAGCCTCCGGGGCATCGCTCGGCCGAAGTTCGGCTTCAAGGCGTCGAAGACCGGTGCGTATCCGGCTCTTGACGGTTCCTTCCGGCTCCTGCAACTTGGCGGCCACCTGCCGGTAGCTCTCGCCACCGAAGAACGCCCGCTCAATGGCGATCCGCTCGTTCGTCGGGAGCGATCGCAGCGCGGTCTGCACCTCGGCGGTGGTTACGCCGGCCATGACCGCGTCGTCGACCGAGTGCAGTGAGACAGTCTGAAAGCCGTACGCCAGATGCCTGCGATTCCGGGCTCCGTCGGATCGAATGCGGTCGAGCGTGGTCCCGCGAGTCATCGTGACGAGGTACTTCGCCAGGCTCCCGCGCTCTGGGTGGAATCGTTCCGGCGCTCGCCACAGCAACAAGAAGACGTCTTGCACGACGTCATCGACGTGGTACCCGCCCCCGATCCGGCGGGCCGTGGCTGCCACCACGGAGGCGTGGCGCCGGTAGGTCTCGCCCAACGCCTCGGTGTCGCGACCACGCAACGCCTCCGCCAAGTCGCCGTCGGACGCCGCGGCCAGGGTCTTGTCAGCTGCGGCCGCATAGCCAGATTGCTGGATGGACATCCGCCACACTTCCCTCAACGTCGGAAACCATTGACGCTGCCGGGGTCCGGGGCAGAGGGGACAGCTAGCGCCCCCGCGGACGATCTCTCGTCAGGAGAATATCACTCAGTTCATGCTGGCCAAGAGGTTCCCGAGCGCGGTCGCGCCCGCGGGGCCGATGTGGACATGGTCGGCGGCGAACCAATCGGGATGGGCAGTACCCAGGGTGTACCAGTCCGCCAGGGCCGCGGTGGGGTAGCGGGCGACACCGGCGGAGATGACGGGGTTGTTGCCAATCAGCGGTCCGGTCACAGTCATGAAGATCACCCGTTTGGCCCCGGCGCAAGCCTGCATCATCTGGTCGAACTGTGCCGCCTTGACCTGACCGTTGCTCCCGAGGGCCACGATCACGACGGGCGGCAGCTTCCCGCTCGCCCGCAGCGACGCCAGGATGCTCACCCCCGCCGCCCACTGGCGGCCCACGGCGGCGTTGATGGCGATGTTCCGCGACGTCAGCGTCGCCGGGGCATACAGCTGTACGTCCTCCAGGACCGAGTCGCCGATGGCGACCCCCGCCCCCCCGATCTTGGGCAGCGGGGCCCTGGTGGTCGGAGGCGGTGCGGTCGTGGTGGGCGCAGGAGTGGTCGGAGGCGCCGTCGGAGGCGCCGTCGGAGGCGCCGTCGGAGCCGCGGTCGAGGGTGCCACAGTGGTGGCGGAGGCCACCGTCGTCGAGATGCGCCGGGTCGCCGACCTCCCGCCGGACCCATCGCACGAAACCGCGGCCAGGAAAGACACTGCGGCCAGGGCCGCCACCGTTACCCGACTTCGTAAATGCACGCCTGAGCGAGTCTACGGCGTCAGGCCGTGACCGCCTCGGCAGCCTCGCCTGTACCTGCCCCGCCACCTTCGCCTCGCTCCTCGTCGCCCAGTGCGAACGACCGCCACATGGCGGCGTAGCGACCCGAGAGGGCGAGAAGCGCTTCGTGGGTCCCATCCTCCACCACCCGACCGGCATCCATGACGATGATTCGCCCCGCGGTGCGCGCCGTCTGCAGCCGGTGGGCAATCAGGATGGTGGTCCGGCCCCGGGCCACGATGCCCATGGCACGCGACACCTTGGCCTCGGTGCCGAGGTCGAGGTTGGACGTGGCCTCGTCGAGCAACAAGATGGCCGGATCGACCAGCTGGGCCCGGGCCAGGGCGATCAGCTGGCGCTGCCCGGCCGACAGGCTGCGGCCCCGCTCGGCCACCACATGGCGGTACCCGCCCGCCAGCCCCGCGATGAAGTCATGGGCCCCGACCGCCCGGGCCGCCCGCTCCACCTCGGCGTCGGTGGCGTCCATGCGGCCGTACGCGATGTTGTCCCGGATGCTCCCGGAAAACAGAAACGCCTCCTGGGGCACGTACCCCAGCTGGCGGCGGAACGCCCCGAGGTCGATCTGGCGGAGGTCCTGCCCGTCGATCAGCACCGCTCCCGCGGTCGGGTCGTAGAAGCGGGCGACCAGCTTCATGACCGTCGACTTGCCGGCGCCGGTCTCCCCCACCAGCGCCACGGTCTCCTTGGGCCTGATGATCAGGTCCACGCCACTCAACGCCTCGGCGGCGCCTGGTACCCCGGGGTAGGTGAAGCGCACATCGACCAACCGCACCTCGCCGGCCACGACCCCCACCGGCCGCGGCTGCGCCGGTTGCGGTGTGAGGGACTGGATCTGCATCAGCTCGGTGATCTTCTCCATTGACGCCCGGGCCTGCTGGTAGGCGTCGAACACCTGAGAGAGCTGCTGGATGGGCGAGAACAGCAGGTCGGCGAACAGCACGAAGGCGATCAGCTCACCGGTGCTGAGCGACCCGTTGCGGATCAGCACGAACCCGACGCCGAGCACCACCGCGGCCGCGATCTCCGACAGGAACTCGACGAACGGGAAGTACAGGGCCACCAGGCGCTGGGCCGCCACCCGAGCGTCGAGATACGAGCCCGCCACCTGGCGGAAGTCGGACTCGTTGCGCTGCTCACGGACGAACGCCTGCGACTCCCGCACGCCGGCCAGGCTCTCCTGCAGGTTGGCGTTCACCACCGCGATGCGGTCCCGGGCGGTGCGGTAGGCCCGGGCGGAGCGCCGCCGGAACGCCACCGTCGCCACGATCAGGGGCACCACAACGCTGAGCAGCGCCAGAGCCAACTGGACGTTCATGGTGATCATCACCACCGCCACCCCGGCGAAGGTGAAGAGGTTGACGATGGCGGTGATGAGCCCGTTTTCCAGCAGGTCGCTCAGGGCGTCCACGTCGGTGGTCATCCGGGTCATGATCCGACCGGCCATCTCGCGGTCGTAGTAGTCGATCGACAGGCGCTGCAGATGCGACCAGATCCGCACCCGGAGGGCGAACAGCATCCGCTCCGAGGTCCGTCCGGTGATGAAAGTCTGGGCCATGGAGTCGACCAGGTCGGCCACGGTGACCACGAAGAAGGCGCCGGCCGCGATCATGAGCGACGAGGTGGTGCCGCGGAGCACGCCCCGGTCGAGCCCCTGGCGGATGAGGACCGGCCCGGCCAACGTGGCCGCCGCGTCGAGCACCACCAGGATCAGGCCCGCCACCAAGCCCCGACGGTAGGGGCGGATGAAGCGCAGCAGGCTGAAGTCGGCGTCGCTCAGCGACTCGGCGGCCACGTCCACCCCGGGATCGTCGTTGGCGGCCCGCAACGCCTCGACCTTGGCCAGCAGCTCCGGTGTCGGCGGCAGCCCGCTCATCCAGTCACCCTGACCGCGGCCGCCCCCGCCGCCGCCCCCGCCCCTCATCCCGAACTCGGGGACCGCCAGCGCCACGCCCGGCGCCGATCGCCCGTTGGAGGCCCGGGGCCACGCCGAGGGGGTCACCCCATCGGGCCCGATCGCATCGTTCCGAGCCGCCGCCGCCGCCTCCTCGCGCGCGTCGATGCCCTCGGCGTCGTCTCCCGGCCCTGCCAGCAGCAGCCGGTACAGCCGGCACCGGTCGAGCAGCTCAACGTGGGTGCCCTGGTCGATGATGCGGCCGCGGTCGACCACCGCGATGCGGTCCGCCAGGCGCAACGTGGACCGGCGATGGGCCACGAGCAGGGTCGTGCGGCCTTCCATGACCCGCCGCAGGGTGGCGTGGATCTCCTCCTCGACCCGCGAGTCGACCGACGAGGTGGCGTCGTCGAGGATCAGGATCCGGGGGTCGGTGAGGAGGGCCCGGGCCAGGGCGATGCGTTGGCGTTGGCCGCCGGAGAGGGTCAGGCCCCGCTCCCCCACCACGGTGTCGTAGCCGTCGGCGAGGGTGGTGATGAACTCGTGCGCCTCGGCCACCCGGGCCGCCGCCTCCACTTCCTCCATGCTGGCGTCGGGTTTGCCGTAGGCGATGTTGGCCCGAACCGAGTCGGAGAACAGGAAGCTCTCCTCGAACACCACCCCGATCTGGCGGCGCAGCGAGGCGAGGGTCACGTCGCGCACGTCGGCGCCGTCGATGCGTACCGCCCCGCCCTGGACGTCGTAGAACCGGGGCAGCAGCAGGGCGACGGTCGACTTGCCCGAGCCCGAGGCGCCCACGACGGCGACGGTTTCGCCCGGTGCCAGGCGCAGATCGAAACCTTCCAATACCGGCTCGGAGCGGAGATAGCCGAACGTGACCCCCTCGAAGCTCACTTCCCCCCGGATGGCCGGGAGCACCTCGGCGCCGGGTTTTTCCCCGACCGTCGGCACGGAATCGAGGAGGTCGAGGATGCGCACCGCCCCGGCGCGGGCCTGCTGGCCGACCGTGAGCAGCCCCGAGAGCATGCGGGCGGGCGAGACCATGGCCAGCAAATAGGTGGAAAATGCCAGGAAGGTACCGACGGAGATCCGGTGGCGGAGGGCCAGCCAGCCGCCGAGAGCGACGATGGCCACCTGGCCGAACGTCGGAAGCGCCTGGAGCAGTGGTTGGTAGCGGGCCCGCAGTCGCACGGCGCGCATCTTCGAGCGGTACAGCTGCTCGGCGCTGGCGGCCAGGCGTTCGATCTCCCGTTCCTCCTGGCCGAATCCCTTGACCACCCGCACGCCGCTCACCGCTTCGTCGACGACGCCCGCCACCTGGCCCGCCTGCTGCTGGGCGTCCCAGGTGGCGGGGAAGACCTGGTCGCGCATGCGCAGTGTGACCAGGCCCACCAGCGGGACGATGACGAGCGTGACGGCGGTCAGGAGGGGTGAGTAGATCGTCATGATGACGAGCGACGCGCCGAGGAGGAGGAAGTTCCCGGTCATGAGGGGCAAGAAGGCGAGCAGGCCCTGGATGAGGCCGACGTCGGAGTTGGCCCGGCTCACCAGCTGTCCGGTCTGCATCTCGTCGTGGCGGGCGAAGTCGAGACGTTGGAGTTGGTCGTAGACGGTGTTGCGGATGTCGTACTGCACGTCGAGGCTGACCCGGCCGCCGAGGAACCGGCGGACATAGGCCGCGCCGAAGCGCAGCGTGCCCGCGACGACCAGGACGATCAGCCAGGGGGCCAGCGGGGAACGGTGATGCAGGATGACGTTGTCGACGATCTGGCGTTCGACCGCCGGCGTGACCGCGGCCACGCCACTGCCGACCAGGGCGGCGCCGAAGGCGAGGGCGATGTTGCGCCGGTGGGGCTTCAGGAACGGCAGCATCCGCCGGATCCAGCCCGCCTTGGCGGCATGTGGTTCGGGCGGCTTCTTGTCGGACGGTTGCCGGTCGGGCGGCTGCCGGTCGGTGGGTGGCGGTCCGATCGGTTGCTGGTCGGTGGGTGGCGGTCCGGTCGGTTGCTGGTCGGTCACTTGGCGCCGTCGGCCATGCGAGCCGCCACCACCCGGTCCACGGCACCGGCGAGCTGGAGCAAGCCCGACTCGGACAGTCCGGGATCGTCGCAGTGCTGCAGCACCCAGCCCAGCTGCTCGGCCATGGCGACGTCGGTGATCGCCAGCGACCGGCGACCGGCGTCGGTCAGGCTGAGGTTCACCGCCCGGCGGTCGCCGGTGACCTCCGATCGCGTCAGGAGGCCCCGCTCGACCAGGCCCTCAACCACCGCGGTGACGGTGGGCTTGGACAGCGCCAACCGCCCCGCCAGGCGTGACGCCCGCTGGTCGCCGGACGCCACCATGACCAGCAGCCGGTACTGGGGCAGGGTCAACTCGGTGCAGGCGTGCTCCAAGATGCGCGCCACGCGGACCACGCCGCGGGCCGCGTCGGTCAGGGTGCTGGTCTCGGTGCCGCTGTCAGTTGTGTCGGAGCCGACCATGTCGTCCACCATGGTAAACGGTTCGTGCTTCGAACTATCTCCCTACCGGGAGAGGTCGGCCTTTTCCCGTTGTGGCAGGACGGCTCGCCGGCCCGCGACCGCGGTGACGACCCGCCAGGCGGCCACCGCCAGCACGACCGATATCACCGCCAAGGTGTAATGGACGGTCTTGAACGCCGCCCCATGACCCTTGGTGTGGTCGTTGTAGATGTTCCAGACTCGGGTCACCCAGACATAGATCGTCCAGACGGCGAACACTCGAAGCAGAAGGGCTTGGCGGCGGGTCACTGGGCGTGACGCTACCGGTCCTGGGCGCCCGTTCCAAAGTCGGGGTCGCTAGGTTGAGGCGGTGAGCGCGGTCGAGGCGGACCTGGGGTTGGACGAGTTCGAGCAGGAGGCGGTGGCGTTCCTCGACGCCCACGCGCCGCGCCGACCTGATCGCCAGGCGTCGTGGGGTGAGGGCTCCGACCGGGTGGGCCTGTTCGAGGAAAAGAGCCGTGAGGCGGAGTTGGCGGAGCTGGCCGACGCCCAGGCGTGGCGCCGGCAGGTCTTCGACGCCGGTTTCGGCTGGCTGACCGGCCCCGGACGGTACGGGGGTCGGGAGCTGCCCGCGGCCTATGAGCGGCGGTGGCAAGGCGTGCAGGCCCGCTACCAGGTGGTGTCCGGCAACGTGTTCGGCATCGGGCTCGGCATGGTCGCACCGACCATCCTGGCCCACGGCACCGACGCCGCCAAGGACCTGTATCTGCGCCCCTTGTACCGCGGTGACGTGGTCGGCTGCCAGCTGTTCAGCGAGCCGGGCGCGGGCAGCGACCTGGCCAGCCTCCAGACCAAGGCCGAGCGCGATGGCGACATCTGGGTCGTCAACGGCCAGAAGGTGTGGACGTCGGGCGCCCAGTTCAGCGATATCGGCGAGATCATCTGCCGGACCGATCCCAACGTGGCCAAGCACAAGGGCCTGACCGCCTTCGTGGTCGACATGCACGCCCCCGGCGTCGAGGTCCGACCCCTCCGCCAGATGACCGGTGGGGCGTCGTTCAACGAGGTGTTCTTCACCGATGTCGAGGTGGCCGACGACAACCGCCTCGGCGATGTCAACGGCGGATGGGGCGTCGCGCTGACCACGCTGATGAATGAGCGGGCCGCGATCGGCGTGGGGGCGGCCGGTGGCGCGGCGTTCGGCACGGGCCGGCTGATCGAGCTGCTGCGCCATGTCGGCCGCCGCGACGATCCCCTGCTGCGCCAGCAGCTGGCCGACATCTGGATCAACGTCCACGTGGCCCGCTTCACCAACCTGCGGGCCATGGAGAAGCTCCAGGCGGGCCAGATCCCCGGGCCCGAGCTGTCCATCGCCAAGCTGGCGCTGACCAACAACCTGCAGCTGATCTCGCAGTTCCTGACCTCCGCGCTCGGCCCCCGCCTCATCGCCGACACCGGTGAATGGGGCACCTACGCCTGGGCGGAGCTGGTGCTCGGCGTTCCCGGCTTCCGGGTGGCCGGCGGGACCGACGAGGTGTTGCGCAACATCATCGGCGAGCGGGTCCTCGGGTTGCCGAAGGAACCTCGGGCGGACGCCCGCACTCCCTCGTGACGACTGACAGGGCCGTCGTCTAGCTGGTCGACGGGGTGCCGACGACGCTGGTCGTCGTGTCCGGCGGGGGCACGATGACGCCGCCGTTGTCGTTGGACTTGCAGCCCGCCAGGCCGGCCCCGAGGACGGCGAGCACGGCGAGCGACAGGGCGGAGGTCACCGCCTTTTGGCGTAGGCGGCTCACAGGTCCGCCTCCCCCTCGAACAGGGTGGCTTGCTCGGGCCGGTAGTAGCGCAGGTTGGTCCAGGGAAGGTGATCCATGAACACCCAGCTTCGCCTATGGATGGACGTCGGGCCAAACGCCTGCAGGGCCATCTTGTGGCGGGGGCAGGGGTAGCCCTTGTTGCAGTCGAAGTCGTACCCGGGAAAATGGGGCGCCTCGGCGCGCATGATCCGGTCCCGGGTCACCTTGGCCAGGATCGAGGCAGCCGAGATCGACAAGCAGATGGCGTCGCCCTTGATGATCCGCTGGGTGGTCCCGAGCCCGACGAAGTCCCAGCTGCCGTCGACCAGGACCCGGTCGGGTGTCACGCCGAGGTCGGCGAGGGCCCGGCGGGCCGCCAGCCGTTGCGCCTCCGCCATTCCGAGGGTGTCGCACTCGATCTGGGTTGCCCCGCCCACGGCCCAGGCCTCGCACCATCCCGCGACGCGGTCGAACAGCCGCTCCCGCTCGGGTTCGGTGAGCATCTTGGAGTCCCGGACCTTGTAGACACGCCGATCCCGGGGCAGCACCGCCGCTCCGACCATGAGCGGGCCGGCCCACGCCCCCCGCCCGACCTCGTCCATTCCGACGACGACCTGGTGCCCGTCGGCCCACATGGCGCGTTCCCACGCGAGTGACGGCGGTACCGCTTTGGAGACCTTGACGGGACGCTTGCCGGGCGCCGCCCGGGCGATGGGCAAGATTGCGGCAGGACTGGTCACGCGGGCGTGAGGTTACCGGCCCCAGCTGTCGCTGGGCACGACGGCCGGCTCCTCCGAAAACCAGTGGGGCTTGCGGGCCGCCCCCCATTCGGTGACATCGATGCCGGCACCGACGAAACCCTGGAAGTCGTCACCCGACCCCACCGGGCGAGCCTCGCCGAAGATGATCCGGTACTCCCCGTCGGCGCGCTTCAACCGGTAGTACGTGGCGACCGCCTGGCGCTGCTCGTACGCCTGCCGGTACCCCGCCAGACAGCGGCCCAGGTCGTCGGGATGCATCCTGGCCACCCCGCGACCGGCGAGTTCCTCCTCCAGGGTGAGGCCCGTGAACTCGAGCCACGCCTTGTTGAACAACTTGACGTTGCCGTCGAGCCCGGTGAGCCACATGAGCACCGGAACCGCGTCAGCCAGGGTGTGGTACTTCTCCTCCGATCGGGCCAGCGCCGCCTGGGCCTGGCTGCGCTCGGCCACGCGGCCCAACTGGGCGCACACTCCGCGCATGACCTCCCGCAAGGCTTCGCTGACCCGGCCGCTCCGGGTGCAGTAGAACTCGAGCACCGCCACCACCTGGATGCCCACGAGAACCGGGAAGGCGCATCCACAAGTGATGCCGGCGGCGACCGCGGTCGAAGCGATTGAATCGGGAAGACCGGTTGCGCTGCCGAACTCGGCGAAGCAGGCGAACTCCTTGCTCTGCAGGGCCCGCCCCGCCAAGCCCTGCCCGAGCCCCAACGTGGTGGCGTTGCAGGCCGTGCGGAACGGTCCGAAATTGTCGGGCCCCCGGCTGTGCCAGATCGCGGTGGGGACAACCCATTCCCCCGAGCCGGCTACCACACCCAAATGGCCGAGCGGCCAGCTGGTATGGGCGCATACCTGCTGCAATACGACCGCGGCCGCCTCCTCCAGGGTCTGGCAATCGTTGGCCGCCAGGGCCGCCCGCTCCAGCAGCAGCACATGGGCCAACCGGTCGGGCGCGGGGTCGGCGTCGAAATCGAGACGGCGGATATCGACCGTCGTTCCGGTTTCGAATCGCCGGGCGCAGTTCCTGCCGTCCTGCTTGGCGACGCACATGGCGACGGCGGCGTCACGGATCAGGTCATCGGGGTGGCGCAGATTGGCATTGGTGGCAAAGCCCACACTGGCGGTCACCGTCACCTGGCGGCCGGCAACGGTGGCCGGCGTCCGGATCGTCTCGAGCAACCGGTCGGCGATCCGTTCCACATCGCCGGGGGCCATCTCGCAAACCAAGACCGCGAACTCGTCGCCTCCCAACCGGGCCACCATCGCGTGTTCCGGTATCCGGCTGATCCGAGCGGCCAGCACGGCCAGCAGGCGGTCGGCGACCGCCGGGCCTTCCGATTCGTTGAAGCTCCCGAACTTGTCCAGGTCGATGACCAGGACAGCCCATCTTTCGCACGCGGACGTGTCGTCGACCAGCACCGAGCGGAGGCAGTCGGCGAACAAGTCCCGGTTGACCAGGCCCGTCAACGAGTCCTGGAGCGCCCGCGGCAGCAGGTCATCGGGTACCAGATGAGGCGCAACAGGAGGCGAAGGAGCTGGCGCAGAAGGCGATGCGGCGCCGGTTCGACCTTGGAACTCCTTGACGGTTACCACCTCGGCGCGTGCCAACTGCCATGCGGGCAGGCCCAGCCTGCGGGTGGCGTCCTTCCAGCGAGCGGAGGCGCTGAACAGCGCTTCGGCCTCGCCGATGGCATCGACCCGCAGTTGCAGGGAATACCGGCGCTCGTTGCCGACGATCGAAGGGCCGTGCTCGCCCAAGGCGTGCCAGAGCCGGTCCAGCGCCCCGTCCCCGAGCATTGGTTCATCGCCCGAGGCCGCGGCTTCCAACACAACGACCCACTGCCGCTCGATGGTTTACCTCCGCTGTGGGTGAAGGCCTGGCGCTAGACCCGCCCCGAATTTGACCGAGAGACTAGCCCGGCGCAAGCCGCTCGCGCCGCCGTCCGACGTCCGTCCTCAGCCGCTCAGTTCGACCCCCGCGGGACCGTCGACCACCTCGCCCACGACGACGAATCCCGCGCCGCCGGCCACCAATTCCTCGGCGTCGGCTGGTGCGACGGCGGCCAGGAGGCCGCCCGAGGTCTGGGGGTCGTAGCCGATGGCCTCCATCGCAGGCTGGGCGGTCGAGTTGACGCGTCCTTCGAGGTGCGCCCGGTTGCGAACATCGCCACCGGTGCGCGTTCCCCGCTCGGCCGCTGCAACCGCGCCTCGGTACGTCGGCAGGGCGGACGCCGCAAAACGCAAGATGACCCCGGACCCCTCCGCCATCTCCCAGCCGTGGCCCAACAACCCGTATCCGGTCACATCGGTGACGGCGTGCGGCCCATCGCCACCGGTCCCACCTCCGGTGCCAAGCGCCGAGAGAGCCTCAGCCGCCGCCCGATTGAGCCGCCGCATGACCTCGATGGCGGCCGCTTTCTCGTCCGGTTCCCCACCGGCGAGAACGATCCCTGAGCCCAGCGGCTTGGACAGTACGAGACAGTCGCCGGGGCGGGCTCCGGACTTGGTCCACACCCGGTCGGGATGGACCAGGCCCTGGACCGCGAGACCGAAGATGGGCTCGTCCGAGCGGATGGTGTGGCCGCCCGCCACCGTCCCACCGGCGGCGACCACGGTGGCCGCGGCGGCCGAGAAGATGGCTTCGATCGCCGCCAAAGGCAGCCGCTCGGGAAAGGCGGCGATGTTGAGCGCCATCACGACGCGGCCGCCCATGGCAAAGACGTCGGAACAGGCGTTGGCGGCGGCTATGGCGCCGAAATCCGCCGGATCGTCGACCAGGGGCGGGAAGAAGTCGGTCGTCGACACCACGGCCAGGTCATCGCTCACCCGGTAGACGGCGGCGTCATCGAAGGGGGCCAGCCCGACCAGGAGCGACGCGTCGGCGGCGGACGCGAGCTGGCGCACCAGGGCGCTCAGCGGTGCCGCCCCCCACTTGGCCGCGCAGCCACCGCAGGAGGTCCACTCGGTCAGGCGGAGATCGCCGGAGTCGGATCGCCGTGTTCGCTGTGTTCGCTCCACCTCGACGGGCTCGATCTCGACGCGCTCGATCAGTCTCCGTTCGCCCTCTTCCGGACCCGTGGTGAGAAAGGCCTCGAGCATTTCCCCGGCCACATCGGGCGACGTGAGCCGCAGACCGATCGCCAAGACGTTGGCGTCGTTCCAGCGGCGAGCGCCGCAAGCGGTCTCGGCGTCGGTGCACAAGGCGGCGCGCACGCCAGGGACCTTGTTGGCCGCCATCGACACGCCGGTCCCCGTCCAGCAGCACACCACCCCGGCGTCAGCCTCCCCCCCGGCCACGGCCTGGCCAACCTGCCGGCCGGCGTCGGGCCAGTCGATGCCGTCGGCGGCCACCACAACGTCGTGGCCCATGTCCTTTAGCTTGGCCACGATGGCGTCAGTGAGGGCCGTGGCCTCGTCGGTACCAAACGCGATTCGCACGCCCGTCACCGTACCGACGATCGTCGGTACAGCGACGGAAGGCCTAGGCCTCAGTCGCCGCCGGTCTATGCCTTATCGCCCGTCGATGCCATACATCTCGGCCCGCACCTGGCGCATCATCAGCGCCGGGATCACGTCGGCCGCCGTCTTCTCCCCGTTGACGACGGCAGCCACCTGGGCCGCGATGGGCAGCTCCAGGTCGAGCCGCGCCGCGAGAGCCACAACGGCCCGAGACGTCTTGACCCCTTCGGCCACCATGTGCATCTCGGCGATGACGTCGTCGATGTGGCGGCCCCGGCCCAACTCGACGCCGACATGGCGGTTGCGGCTCTGCGTGCTCATGCAGGTCGCCACCAGGTCACCCATGCCGGCCAAGCCGATGAAGGTCAGAGGGCTCCCGCCGAGCGCCACCCCGAGACGCGTGAGCTCGGCCAGTCCCCGGGTCATCAAGGCAGCCTTGGTGTTGTCCCCGAGGCCCATGCCCTCGGACATTCCCGCGGCCAGCGCCATGACGTTCTTCAGGGCGCCGGCCACCTCGCAGCCGACCACGTCGGGGTTGGTGTAGACGCGAAAACTCGGGGTGCTGAACACCCGCTGCAGGTCGTCGGCCACCCCGGCGTCGGTCATGGCGATCACGCTGGCCGCCGGGCGACCGGCCATGATCTCCTTGGCCAGGTTGGGTCCGGTCAGTACGCCGGTGGCGTGGCCGGGTAACAGCTCCGCCACCACCTCGGTCATCCGCTTGAGGCTGCCCTGTTCGACCCCTTTGCTGAGGCTGACGACGGGCGCACCCGGCGCGATGAGGGGAATCGCCTCGGTCAGGACGTCACGGAAGCCATGCGACGGAACGGCCATGACCACGAACTCGGTGCCGTCCAACGCCTCGGCCAGTGACGACGTGACAGCGAGGCGGTCATGCAGGGCGTACTCCGGCAGGTAGCGCTTGTTCACGTGGGTCCTGGCCATTTCCTCGGCCAGTTCCGGGCTGCGGGCCCAGAGTACCGTCGCCACGTTGCGGCTGGCGAGTGACGCCGCCGCCGAGCCCCACGACCCGGCTCCTATCACTGCCACGCGCGCCGGCATCGGCGACCCACGGTACCGGAGCACCCCGACCGACGCTCTGAGGAGATACGCCGGCG
>JAUTXN010000001.1 GCA_030838045.1 Acidimicrobiaceae bacterium | reverse complement strand
AGCGTGTCCCTTTGGATCGGTATGATTTGCGCCACAGGTAGTGGCGCCGGGCGCCCGGTGGCAATGGCGGAGGCCCGAGAGAGCACACCGTCGGCTTTCTCCGTCGGGGCTGCCAGCTGAGTTTCAGGGTGTGCGCGACATGGAGCCAGAAACGGGCGAAGACTGGTACACCGCTGCGGTCGACAGGGTCGAGTCCTCGGCGATGGATCTCCGCGCCGTGGTCGACGGCACCGTGGACCTCCTTAGGCAGGCTCGGCGGGAGCGGCTCGGCGGGAGCGGCCTCATCGACATCGTGGAAGGCCTGGTAGCAGCCGGCGGGCGAGAGGCCCGCCTTGCGCCAACCGCCGCCTTCCGCGAGTTCGAGCGCGCTGTCACGGCGTACCGCGCAGCGGTCGTCCGCGGACTCGTCGACGACGAGCACATGACCTTCTCCATGGTCGCCCAAATGACCGGAGTCTCTCGACAGATGATTGCTCGCCTGTACCGCGGTGCGACAGGTTGAACCGGTTCTGCGGTGTTGTTTGACGTAACCGCCGGTTACCCCTGCATCCTGGTTGTGCGAGCACCGCGAGGTTCGCCTGACCCGGAGCGGACGAATGGTTTCGACGATCAAGCGTAGAAGTCTTCGGAACCCTGCGAGTGCACGGGCGTCGGCGCCAATCGACCTCCGAACCATGGCCGAGTCGATTCCGCATATCGTCTGGATGGCCGGCGCCGACGGGTCGACCGACTACTTCAACCGGCGTGGCACCGACTACACCGGGCTGCCGCGGCAGGTGAACTATGGCTGGGACTGGGTAAGCCTCGTCCACCCCGCAGACGCCGACCGGGCGCGCCTGGGCTGGGAGCACGCGACCAGGATGGGGACGCCTTTCGTCCTGTCTTACCGAATACGTCGATGGGACGGCGAGTTCTGCTGGCATGCGTTCCGGGCTCTTCCCATGCGGAATCGCGCCGGCGAGATCGTGAAGTGGATCGGTACGGCCGACGACGTGCAGGACCTCCGCTGGCCCTGCGACGAGATGGGCCGGGTCGAGCGGCAGACGAACGAGTTCCACGCCCTCCTCGGAACGGTGCGAGACGGGGCAGACGGTGGCTGCGTCCACCAGACCGACGCCGACGCCATTCGCATGCAATCGCCACGAATCGAGATCTCACTGCTGGGCGCCTTCGGCGTGCGCGTTGGAACCAACACGATCGACCACCTCTCCGTCAGCTCTCAGCGGCTCCTGGTTTTCCTCGCGCTCCATGACCGTGTCGTCGCCCGGTTGGCGATGGCCGGGGCGATGTGGCCGGAATCTTCAGACCAGCGGGCGGGTAACAACCTGCGCGCTGCGTTGTCGCGGTTGGACTGCCGTATGCGTCTCGCGGTCCAGGTCATACCCGCCGGCTTGCGGCTGGCCGAGACCGTATCCGTAGACCTGCGGGCAGGCCAGGCGTTGGCGGGGCGCCTCCTCAATTCGGGCGCCTTGCCGGCGGAGGCCGACCTGAGCCCGGCCGCCGTCTCCGCGCTCTCGATTGAGCTGTTGCCCGACTGCTACGACGATTGGGTCGTCGCCGAAGCGGGCGATTGGCGGCAGCTACGCATGAGCGCGCTGGAGGTCCAGGCCCGGCTGCTGACGGCCAGTGGGCGCCTGGCAGCGGCGGTCGGCGCAGCCCGGGCGGCCATCAAGGTCGAGCCCCTGCGGGAGAGCGCGCACGCCACCCTCATACGGGTTCATCTGGCCGAAGGGAACCAGTCGGAGGCGCTCTGGGTCTTCGACCACTACCGGACCCTGCTTGACCGCGAGCTCGGCCTCGAACCGACCCGGGCCCTTTGGGAGCTCGTCGCCACCCTCCGCTCGCCCTGACCTTCGGGGACCGGAGCCGGTCACGCCTGGGTCACGGCCTGCTCGTCACCATGCCGTGACGGAAGGGAGGTCGTCACTGCCAACCACCCTCGGGCGGCGAACGATCGACTGCGATGACGTTACGGAGCGACGCCCGGTGCGCGCCACTGGCGAGAGCGTCGGCGGCGGGACCGTCGAGCCTGCCGAGGGCCACGGGGTTCTTGTGTCGACGACGCCCCGGTCACCAGACTGCTCGTCGCCCGCGCGCTGCGATTGGCCGGCTTCGCAGTGGTGACGGTAGGGAGGTGCTAGAGGTCTCGGATCGTCTCGACGACCGGACGACGAGTCGCCCGCACGACCACTTCGGCTGCCGCCGCCGCGGCCACGCCCGCCAGGACTGCCATCCCCACCAGGTAGCCCCACGGGACGGTCAACCCGCTGGGCGCCGGGTCGAAGACTCCGGTCAGGATCTTGACCAGCATCTGGGCCAGTCCCCACCCCGCCATGGCACCGAGCACCAACCCTAGGACGGTGATGATCCCCGCCTCGACCCGGACGAACGCCGCCACCTGGCGCGGCCGGGCTCCCAGCGCCCGGGCGATCGCGAAGCTGCGGCGCCGTTCGTTGAGTCCCAAGCCCAGTACCAAACCCGTCGCGGCCACCGCCAGCAGCAGGGCGAACCCGAGTTCGACCCGCGTCAAGCCCGACAGGTCGACGGCCGTCAGCGACGATCCGACCTGGCGGCGGCTGGTGACGAGGTCGGTCACCACTGCCGCGGCACCGACCTGGGCCCGGACCCGCTCGGCCACCGACACCGGCGACGAGGAGCCGGTATCGAGCAGGAACGTGTTGTCGCCCGAGGTGCCCGAGGTGCCCGGCCCGCCCGAGGTGCCCGGCGTGGCGCCCGGCGTGCTCGGCACGCCCGCGGCGCCCGGCCCGCCCGCGGCGCCCGGCCCGCCCGCGGCGCCCGTGGTACCCGGCGACGTCGAGCCGGCCGTGCGGGCGGCTACGTAGTCGGCGTTGGCCACGAGGAAGCTGTCACGCGGCGCCGTCGGGAACTCCTTCGCGACGCCCAGGTAATGGAACGTCACCTCGGTCAGCTGCCCGGTACCCGCGTCGCGCAGCCGCAGCCGGAGCTGGTCGCCGACATTGAGCTGGAAGTCCTTCACCGTCTCGGCGCTGACCAGGATCCCGTCGGGTTGGCGCGCCAGCTGTCCCGCCAGCCGCCGGGCGCTGCCACCGACGAAATAGGCGTCCTGCAGCTTGGCCCCGGCCACGATCGTCGAGGCGCGGACCCCGAACAGGTCTTGGAGGTCGGCGCCCACGTACGCGAATCGGTGCGCCATGGGCTCCACGTGGCGGACCCCCGCGACCGCCGCCAGCGAGGTGGCGATGCCACCCGGGGCGCCCACCGAGCCCGGATACGAAACCGTGACATCCGCCCCGTTGGTCAGCACCGCGTCGACCCCGGCCTGGTGGTGGTAGGTGGTGTTGAACACCGCAGTCGACGCCGCGAACGCGACGGTCAGGGCGACCAGGGCCACCGGTCGAGACAGGCGGCGGCGCTGGCGCGACAGGCTGGCGGCGATCGTGCCCGACAGGTTGCCCGCGACCGGCTGGGCGGCCCCGGCCACGAGCCGCCGGCCCGGCCCGAACAACGCGTCGGCGATTCGCCAGGCCAACAGGCCGCATCCGGCCCAGAACAGCAGCGGGCCGGTCAACGCCCAGTAGTTGACCGACAGGGTGGGGAGACCCTCGGGGACCAGCACGATCTTGTAGCCGGCCCGGGCGGTCAGCCAGAAGATCACGCCCGATGCCCCCAGCAGCCACAGGTCGAGCAGGCCCCGCATCCACCGGGGCCGGTCGCGGCGCCCGAGCGGCTGGCGGGCGGCTGCGACCGTCACGTACCGGGCGTCGCGCCGGGCGGGCACGACGATCGCCCAGGCCGCGATCGCCACGCCGGCCAGCACCGACGCCAGGGCCCAGGCGGCCCCCGATGCCGTCGAAGCGCCAAAGGTCGCCGAACCGAACGAGGTCCGGCCCACGATCGCGGCTGCGCCCAGGCCGACGGTGCCGCCGACCAGGGCCACGGCGGCGGCTTCGGCGGCCGCCAGGCCGACCATGGTGCGCACCGTCGCCCCCCGGACCCGCATGAGGGCCATCTCCCGGCGCCGCCGGTCCGACGCCGTGGCGGCCACAGTGGCGGTCAGCAATCCTGCCAGGACGACGCCCGGCAGCCCCAGCAGGATGAACAGGATCTGGGCGTACAGGGAATCCCCGCGCGCCCCGTCGAGGGCCGCAGCCAGGTTGTTTCCGACCGTCGCCCCGCCCACCAGGGCGACCTCGAGATTGCGGGCCGCGCCGCTGACCTGGTTGAAGGCGGCGGACGGATCGCGGGGCAACTGGTGATCCAGGCGGGCGTGGACCTGGGCCTGCACCAGGTCGGGACGCGACGCCGCCAGGGGATCGAAGATGGCGTGCCACTGCTGCGCCGGCAGGAGGATCACGTTGTCGGGGGGCGCCGACGCCTGAGAACCGGGGGGTGCGCCGACGGTCTGGAACAGCGAGTCGGCCTGCGGCAGGTCGACCACCCCGTCGACGCGGACCGAGACGGTCTCGAGGCCCACCCGGCCGATGCTCACCAGGTCGCCCGGGCCGGCATGCAGGTTGGCCGCTGTCTGCTGGGCCAGCAGCACACCGGCCGCATCGCCCGCCAGCACCCGCAGCTCGCCGGGGAAGGCGGCCCCGTAGCCGCCCGGGACGCCGACCGCGACGCCGGACCCGGTCGTCTGGATGGTGCCCCCCGTCGTGGCCTGCAGTCCGGTGGTCGCCCCGAAGTCGACCGGGAGGGCGGCGCGCACATGGGGCGCGCCGGCCACGGCGGCCAGAACCGTGGCCGGATCGACGCCGCGGTGCGCCTCGACCTGCCAGTCGACCGCCACCTGCCGGGTGGCCGCGGTGGTCATGGTGGCGAGGGCCCCGGACAAGAAGGCGGCGATGGATGCCAGCAGCGCCACCGCCACCGCCACACCGGCCGCCGAACCGGCCAGCCGGCCCGGGCGCCGCCGCAGCAGGCCGACCAACCACGCTCCGGCGTTCACCGGGCCACCGCATCTGCCCCGACCGTGGGGCGCCCGTCGACCATCTGCCACTGGGTTTCCAGCTGGTCGGCCACCAGGGGATCGTGGGTCGTGACGAGGAGTCCGGCGTTCAGCTCGCGGGCCTGGCTGATCAGCAGGGCGATCACGGTCGCGGCGCTGGCGTGGTCGAGCTGGCCGGTCGGCTCGTCGGCCAGGATGAGCCGAGGCCGGGCCACCAGAGCGCGGGCCACGGCCACCCGCTGGGCCTGGCCGCCCGAGATCTCGCCCGGCACCTTGGCCGCCAGGTCGCCCAGCTCCAGCTGGTCGAGCGTCGCCAGGGCGGCGGCGCGGGCGGACGAGCCTGGCTGACCCGAAAGGACCAGGGGAAAAGCCACGTTCTCTGCGATGTCGAGGTCGGGCAGGAGGCTGGGGCCCTGGAACACCAGCCCCACGGACCCGGCTGGCAGTCGGGCTGGGAACCCTCCCAAACCCGGCCAGCGGATCACGCCGCTGGTCGGTGTGTCGATGCCGGCCAGCAAATGCAGCAGGGTCGACTTGCCGGATCCCGACGGCCCCACCAGCGCGATCTGCTGGCCGGCCCGGATGCGGCAACTGGCGCCGTGGACGGCCACCACCGCAGTCGGGCCTCGCCCGTAGGTGCGAGCCAGGTCGTTCGCGACGACGAGGTCGGGGTCGTCGGTCACGTCACGACCCGCCCGTCGGCCAGGGTGATGACCCGGTCGGCGGCGTCGGCGACCGCCGGGCTGTGTGTCGCCACCACCAGGGTCAGGCCACGTGCCACTTCGGCCCGCAGGAGCTCGAGCAGTTGCGCCTCGGTGGCCCGGTCGATCTCGGCGGTCGGTTCGTCTCCGAGGACCACCGGAGGCCGGTTGACCAGCGCCACCGCCAAGCCGGCCCGCACCGCCTCGCCGCCCGAGAGTTGGGCGGGATAGGCCCGGGCTCGCCCGGCCAACCCGACCCGGGCCAAGAGAGCATCGATGTCGGGGCCGTCGGTGTTCGGGCGGCTGACGTCCGGGCCGGTGATGTCCGGGCCATCGGTGCCCGGGCCGTCGATGCCCGGGCCGTCGGCGGGACCCGATCGGTCGTCGCCCGCCTCCCGGCGACTGGCCAACCGATGGGCCTGGAGCAGGTTGCCGCGCAGCGTCAGGTGTTCGACGAGATTGGCGGACTGGAGCACGATGCCCAGATGGGTGGCCCGCAGCCCGGCCTTCTCCCGTTCCGGACGCCGACTCATCACCCGGCCGGCCACCCTGACCACGCCCCCGTCGGGGTCGTCCAACCCCGCCAGACACGCGAGCAGCGTCGTTTTCCCCGACCCTGACGGACCCACGACGGCCACGAACTCGCCCGGCGCCGCCACCAGGGAGACGCCTCGCAGCGCCATGACCTCCTCGTCGCCAGCGTGGAAGAACCGGTACAGCTCGGTCGCTTCCACCACCGCCGAGGTCATTGGCCCCAGCCGAAGGAGTCCGTGACGGTGCGCCACGGGTCGACGTTGTCCGAGCCCTTGGGCGATGCCAAGGTGATCGTGACCAGTTTCCCGGCCTGCCAGAACTGGTAGCGCTCGACGTCTTGGACGATGACCTTTCCGGTCACGGGGTCGGCGGAGGAGTCGGCGCGATAGGTGATCAGGACGGTGCTTCCGGCTTTGCGCCTGACCTGGGTGACCTTCCCGGCTTGGAAGCACGGGGTCGACGCGGCCAGCGCTGCCACATCGGTGCTTTGGGCGGCGGTCACCGTCGGTGCGGTGGGAGCGGATGTCGTTTCGACCCGCATCGAGTTGAACTTGTCGGTGAAGGTGACCGCGCTGCCCGACTGCCTCTGCGCCCAACCCTCGGGGTAGTCGAGGTGGTAGCCATCGCTCGAGTGGTAGGTGACGAACTTCTGGGTGTCGGGGATGTCGCCGGGGACCAGGACGTCGCCGCTGCCTCCACCACTCGTCCCCGCGGTCGTCGACCGGCACGCCAGGGCGGCCCCGGCGGTGGTTCCCGGTCCCGAGGGCGCCGTCGACGCGGCAGTGGCAGCCTTGGATTTGGAGCCCGACCCCGGGCTGCAGGCGGCACCGGTTGCGATCGTCAGGGCCAGGACCGCTCCGGCCGCTCGAGCCTGGCGTCTGCGCGTGTTGGTCATGGACCCCGAAGCTAGGAGGGCCCGGTTCAACGGAGGCCCGGAGCCAGGTAACCGGTGGGTAAACCGTGTCCGCCATCGCCGTCGGCAAACCCGGTGGCGGGCGTTTCGCCCGTAACATCGTCACCGGTGCTGGGCTCATCGTTGCTCGTGGTCGAAGACGACGAGACGATCGGCCGGTCACTGGTCCTGGCGTTGACCGGCCAGGGTGCGAGTGTCGAGTGGGCCCGCACCGGTACCGATGCGCTGCGCCTGGTGGCCACCCTCACCGATCTGGTCCTGCTCGACCTCGGCCTGCCCGACATCGATGGCGTCGAGGTGTGCCGGCGCCTCCGGGACCGCTACCCGTCCCTCGAGATCCTGATCGTGACGGCCCGCAACCAGGAGATCGACGTGGTCGTCGGCCTCGACGCCGGGGCCGACGATTACATCGTGAAGCCGTTCCGCCTGGCGGAGCTACTGGCCCGGATCCGGGCCCGTTTGCGCCGCCAGCGCGTCGGCGAGCGGGATTCGGCCCACGTGGCCACCCGGAGGGGAACGCTGCACCTCGACATGGCCGCCCGGCGCTGCACCGTCGAGGGCGCCGAGATCGAGCTGCGGGCCCGCGAGTTCGACCTGCTCGCGGTCCTGGTGTTCGACGCCGGTCGCGTGGTGTCCCGCAGGCGCCTCCTGGCGGAGGTCTGGGACCAGCATTTCGACAGCACCACCAAGACATTGGACATGCACGTCTCGGCATTGCGCCGCAAGCTCGATGGCGGTGACGAGTCGGGTGAGGAGACGGGTGACGGGTCCGGCCGGCCCAGCCTGATCACGACTGTGCGGGGCGTCGGTTACCGGCTGGAGCAGGAGGCGGGCGACACCCCCGAGCTGATCGGCGAGCCCGGTTGAGACGGCGCATCCTGCTCGCCACGTTGCTGATCACCACCACGACGCTGCTCGTGTTCGGGATTCCCCTGGCGTGGGCGCTCGGTCGCGTCTACCGCAGCGAGGAGCTGAGCCGGCTGCAGCAAGCCGCAACCCTCGCCGCCTCGGCGGTCCCCGCCGAGGGCCTGCACGGCTCGGATCCCATCGAGCCACCCGCCGTGCCCTTCGGCGTCGCGCTGGCGTACTACGACGACCGCGGCCTGCTGGTGGCCGGTTCCGGCCCCTCAGTCGCCGATGCGCTGGCTGGCGCGGCGCTGGACGGGCGCCCACGTGAGGGGACGAACGGGTCGCGGATGATCTCGGCTCATCCGATCACGGTGAACGAGGCCACGGTCGGGACGGTGGAGGCGTCGTCGTCGTTGTCCGCCCTGGCGGGGCGTAGCCGCCGGGCATGGCTCGAGATGCTCGTCCTCGGTGGGGCGGCGCTCGGCGCCGCGGCGCTGTTCGCACTGTGGCAGGCACGCCGGTTGGCCCGCCCGGTGGACGACCTGATCGCGGCCGCAGCCCGCTTGGGCGACGGTGACTTCACCGTCTCGACCAGGCCGTCGGGCGTCGCCGAGGTGGACCGGGCGGGTGAGGCGTTGGCCTCGACATCGGGCCGGTTGCGAGAGTTGCTGGAGCGGGAGAGGTCCTTCACGGCACACGCGTCACATCAGTTGCGCACCCCGCTCACGGGGCTGCGGCTGTCGCTCGAAAACGCCTTGATCACTCCGGGGGTCGACGTCGAACAGGCACTACGAGATGCGGTCACGGAGGCGGATCGGCTGCAGGACACGTTGGATCAGTTGTTCATGCTGGCGCGAAGTGGCACGGCGTCGGCGCTCGCCCTGGCCATTCCAACGGTGGCGGTGGGCGAGGTGCTCGACGACCTCGAACGCCGGTGGCACCCGATCCTGGCCGAGCGCGGCCGCCGCTTCGAGGTACGTCGCGAGGGCACGGTCGCAGCCCGGCGGGGCCCGACCACGCTGGGCCAGATCCTCGACATCTTGGTGGACAACGCCACCACCCACGGGCGGGGGTCGGTCGAGGTGGCGGCCAGCGCCGTGTCGGGAGGGATCAGCATCGGGGTCCATGACGAGGGCGACGGGATGGTTGCCATACCCGCTGGGGCGCCGCTCGAAATGAGCGCCCCACGGGGCTCCGTGGGCCACGCGGCGGCGGCGGTCGCGGGCGGACCGGTCGCGGGCGGACCGGCGGCGGGCGGACCGGTCACGGCCGGTGCCCACGGTGCCCACGGTGCCCACGGTGCCCACGACGGTCACGGGTTGGGCTTGCGGTTGGCCCAATCGCTCGCCGAGGCGGCGGGCGGACGGCTGGTCCTCAAGTCGTCGGGTCCGGGCCCCCTCGTCGCGGTGATCCTGCCCTGACCGGCTACCGGGGGACCCGTCGGCTCCGTCCGCCACATTGTCGGGGCTCGTCACGGGTCGACTTCTTGGTGCCATTGCTCAGCCACAACAGAGAGGAGACCTGATGCCAGAGGAGACGGTCAGCGTCCGCTACATGGTCGACGACGTCGAAGCGTCGGTGGCTTTCTACATCGGCCTTCTGGGTTTCACCGTGCTTTCCAACGCCGCGCCGGCATTCGCCGACGTGAAGCGCGGGAACTTGCGGCTACTGCTCAGCGGACCATCCAGCTCCGCGGGACGTCCCATGCCCGACGGCCGGGTTCCAGCACCAGGAGGCTGGAACCGCATCCACTTCGTCGTCGACGACCTGAGGGCGGAGGTGGATCGCCTCCGCGCCAGCGGTGTGCAGTTCCGAAACGACATCGTCACCGGACCGGGAGGCTCGCAGATCGTCCTCGACGACCCGTCCGGCAACCCGATCGAGTTCTTTCAACCGGCGCCCACCCGTCGCACCGCAACGACGACCTGATCGCCCTTGCCTCCACCGGAGAGGGCGATTGTGGTGGTGCCCTCGATGCCACTGCTGGCGCTTCGAGTTCTCCATGAGCGTCTTTCGTCATGGTGACCGATCGCTCGTTCGACGATTTCCTTGGGCCGTCACGCCGGCGAGCAGGTTGGCGCCTGGCCCGGCGTCGTCCGATGCCATCGCGGTCCGGTGGCGGTCGAACTCCGCGGTCGGCGCCTGACACCGGTCGGCTCGTCCGGCGCCAACCCATTTTGGGCTCAGTGCGACGTGTCGCCCACGAGGTCGAACAGCCATTCCTTGACCGTGTCACAGACCTCGTCGGTTCTTGCCAGCGTGAGCGTCTGTTCGAAGCCCGCCGACACGTCCCTGCTGATACGGACCATGGCCCGCAATGGCTCGGTTGATCCCTCCTCTACCCAGGCACGGATTATCAGCACACCCGCGCGGTCGCCTTCTCTGGGGGCGGAGTCAGCTCGTTCGTCGTGAGTCATTGCGCGATCAACTTGTCGTAGCCCATCTATGCGTGAACTCGGGGTTGGCGAGTCTCCGACATTCGCAACCTAACCCCGGGCGCGTCACGGGACCGTTACAGAGGTGTGAGACCGGACAGCAGATGCCTCAGACGCGAGGTCGGTTCGATGCCGAGTTCGGCGCGCAGCAGCACTCGATAACGCTCGAACTCGCCAATCGCGTCGGGCTGGTTCCCCTCGGCCATGTGAACCCGGATGAGCGCCGCTCGGGCGGACTCTCGTAACGGTTCGGCCCGAACCGCGGCCAAAGCGGCTTCGGCCGCCTCTGCGAGACGGTCGGCGGCCGTCAACCGAGCCGCCACTGCCTCGAGGGCGTGCAAGCGGAGTTGGCGCCAGTCCTCAGCGGCAATGACGGCCCAGTCCTCGTACCAGCCCGGGAGCAGATCATCCGAGAGAGCCGTAACCGCAGGCGTGGCGATGTCCCCGTCAAGGAGCGGGGCGTCCCGGTCGATCAAGCGGCGGGCCAAGGCCTGGGAATAGTGGACGTCCACGGCCACGCCCTCATCCAAGCTGAGGTCGTGGGCGGTCACCTTCACCGCGTGGCGGGTGGGACCGTCGAGGCGCGACACCGCCGAACGGAGGCTGGCCCCAGCATGCTCATCCGTGGACTCAGGCCAGAGGGTTCCCGCGACCTGATTGCGGGTCAGCATCCGGTCGCGGACGGCCAGGAAAGCCAGGAGCCGTTGCGAGCTGGCGGAGATCCCGAGAAGTGCGTGATCTCCCACGGAGAAAACGAACCCTCCGAGAAGATCCAGTTTTTGATCCAAGAATTCGACCATACACTTCTCCCGGCGATCGATTCGTTCGGTGCACACCTGCAACGATTTTTGCAAGGATCATGCGAAGAAGTTCATGTGGGTATATGCGAAAGACTCCTGACTCACCATCGGCATATTCTGAGAATTTGCGCGCACTATGTCCGACGCGTCTTATCTGTCCCGCTTGGACGTTGAAGCAGTTCGAGGGTGGCGAACTGCCAGTTCTCTTGCATGAGAACGGCACCCGCCAAGCCGTCGTGTTCCAGGCGTCACAGGCGAGCCACGGAGCGGCTTACTGACATCCGTTCAGGATTTATTATAGGTGAGGTTGTCGAAAGGCCCATTTCCATTGGTCCCCCGTCGACAATATCCAGAGATTCCATTTCGTCGGAGCTCTTCATGGCACTGTTCATCGCGCTGGCAAGGCGAGCTTTGCACGATCCGCGTTTGCAGCGACTGCCGGGCACCGAGCCCGGTACCTGGGGCGCCACGGTCGGTTCACCTTGAGCACAATCGGCGCCAGAACTGCTGCCATCGCCGCCGCCAACCGATCCAACGGCACTGACGACGTTGGGAGGCATGCGGTGACCTGCGACGTGACATCACCCATCGTCAGCAACATCACGGACGAAGCCCGACACCGGATGAATTCCCGGCCGCGGGAAGTGGAACCTGCCGAGATGGCTCCGACGGCCGACGAGCCGCAGCGGGTTGTGAACAACAAGGCTCAGTAGTACCATTTGGGCCCAGAGTTACAAGAAAGTCGCCGGTTACACAGTCAGCCGAATGGAAGGGAACGGGCTCGGCCGAGTCGCGCCCCCCTGATCGAAGCAACTGTGTGGGGAGGCGGGCTATGCGACCGAGGGGCACCGGCGGAGGTGAGCGCACGCGGCACCTCTTTGCGGTGGGGTCTGGCCTCGAGCGGCCGCCCTTCCGCTCACCTGACGAGTGGGACGTGGCGGCACACGCATCGGCGGGCGACGACGACGCCGAGGAGTACGCGGTCGAGTGGGCGCTTCCCCGGCGACCGCCACCGATGGCGGAACCGGTCGACGATCC